>JANNNQ010000395.1:0-7388 GCA_031398625.1 Pseudomonadota bacterium | reverse complement strand
TCGGTCGCCGCCTTCGCAACGTTCTGGACGAAGAATCCGAATCGGGCCAGCATTAACACAGGGAGTGACATCCAGTGCCCGAGGGTGAGCGCAACCGTGTGGAGTCCGATGTACAGGGGCTCCCTCCGCCGCCACAGTGCCGAACCAGCGGCGCCTGGCGTCGCCCAGCTCGCGCCGCCAGTAGAAGGGGGTGCCGTTGCGATAGATCTGCAGGCTCTGGTGCCCGGTCATCTGCGCCAACCAGCGCGTCTTGTAGTAGCCGAAACCCTGTAACAGGTTGAAGAACCGGTATCTGCCCTCGATGGCCAGCCTCATCCCCAGCAGCAGTATCGCGGACCCGGGCGCCAGGTGGGCAAAGCGTTCGTCATAGACGATGTGCAGCGCATACAGGCCCGTGTCGAAAGCGCCGGTGATCAGCCCCGCGATCGGCACGTCATCCAGCACCAGCAGCTGAATCGCGATCTGCATCGGTTGCCCTTCTTCCATCAGCCCGGTGTAGTACTCGATCCGCTGGCGTTCGCCCGTCATGGCCGCATCCGTCCTGGCTTTCCAGCTGTGTGACTCGATGCCGAGATAGAGTGCGAACAGCAGCGCCCGGGTCTGCGGGTCCGAAGACGCCAGTACCTGCAAGTCGCCAGCCGCGAACAGGGTTCGCATCTGGCGACTGACGTTGGAGCGAAACCGGGCTGACAGCGCAGAAAAGTATGCGGCCAGAGACTGCCAGCGAATCGCGATGCTTGCACTGTCCAGGTTTGGCCACTGCCGGAACGTGCAGCCTCCGGAAGTCGCTTGTGGTGGGAGCGGGAGCAGCGTCGAGTCCGCTTCCTGTTGTCCAAGCTCGAGCAAACTCCATTCGCCCTTCCGTCCGAGAACGTAGGAGTACATTGCCGCCCTTACGGCTGCCAGGCTGTCCGCCCTCGCAACCAGGTGCGGGGAGTCTGCCGTGTACGCAGTCAGCAGATCGATTCTGGCCGCAGGCCGACCCATTACGGTGGACACGCTTCGCTTCAGGGCCAGGTATCCGACCAGCTGGTCCGCGCTGAAAGCCAGCAGCAGCCACAGGCGCGGCGGTGCGGATCCCGGAACCGGCGCGATGGTGCGCAGGAAGTTGCCATAGAACTCGAACGTCGAGAAGGGATCCGGCCGGGCGCTCGCGAGATTGAGTGCATTCATTGCCTCGTGGAACGACTCTGCGTCGGCCAGCTCGTGGTAACAGCGGACTTCAATCATGGTCCGCCCTCCGCAGCGGCGGCAGGCACGCCGGGAAGTGCGGTGACGCCTCCGGGCGCCTCCGCAGCCACCCGCAGCACCGCGACCTGGTGCCTGAACTCAAGGGGGTTGAGGCCCAGCCTGCGTGCGCCCCGCTGTATCAGGGTTTTGGCCAGCGCCCGCGCGCCCACCTCACGCGTCGACAGGTTCCTGCTGCCCAGGCGCGTGCGAAAGAAGCGGTTGGCCACATACACCTGAAAGCGCCTGCGGCTGGCGCGCGTGAAGTACTCCGTCGACAGCGATACGTTGACGTCTTCCAGATTGGTCACGCGATGCGGCGCATTCTGCGGCCAGCTGATCCATTGGCCAGGTTCGAGATCGAAGCTCAGGGCAGCGTCGTCAAAGGCATTCTCGTACGGCAGATACTCGTGCCTGACGCCGGCAAAGATGTCTTCCAGCTGCTCTTGCTTCACAAAGCGTTCGTCGAGCGCCGGATAAACCCAGACTCGCTTGCGGCCACGGATGTGCCAGAGCACGGATGCCGGGCCGTCCGCGTGGTAGTAAACCAGCGCCGTCGGCGACGAGATCAGCAGCGTTCCCTGGCTTGCGACCGGAGTGAAACCCGGTACCTGCGTCATCAGCTCCTCGATCAGGTCGCTGATCAAGTGCCGGTAACGCGTATCGGCCCTGTCCACCCTCGTCACGTTCAGCCACAGCCGCCCACGTTTCACCGCCATCAGGAGTTCTGCGCCGCTGACTCCCTCGTGCAGTGCCCTGCGGTTCTCCTCGACCCGTAGCGGATCGGTCCCCATGCTGTACGCGTACAGGTGCTGGCGTGGAAAGCGATCCAGCAGGTCAGCCAGCGCAGCGTCGGTGAACAGCTCCCGATCCTGCAAATGGTGGCTGCCGATCACCGCCCGCCGACCAAATCCGGACCGGATCCCTTCGGGCAGCTCAACCGCCAGTGCCGCCATCTTGATGCCTCGGATTGCCGCAGACCATCTGCATGTTCACGGATGAGCCTTGCGGGGGTCTGTTCGCCGTCGCACCCTGGAGCACAGGAAGCGTGATCGCCACAGGTGATTGCCCGTGAAAGCGGCTAGCAGGGTGATGCAAAACCCTTTGCAGCACCCTGATAGCCCGAGTCAGGGACGACTTGGGCTATCCATGAGTTGCAACTCATTGATTTCGGGAGCCAGCTAAACCTGCGCTTTTCGCTGGCTCCAGATGCAAAAGGCACGGATAGCCTTTTGCATCACCCTGCTAGATTGATCGCCTTGTCTTCATCCCGGAGAAAATCATGCGGCCGACCAAGTCCCGTTCCCTGTTCACCCGGTTTGCCAAGGCCATTGCCCGTTACAGCGGCAAGCCGCAGACCTTCATGCTGGCGGTGCTTATCATCCTCCTCTGGGCCGCAACGGGTCCGCTGTTCGGGTTCAGCGATACGTGGCAGCTCGTCATCAATACCGGCACGACGGTCGTGACGTTCCTGATGGTCTTCCTGATCCAGGCCACGCAGAACCGCGATGCCGAAGCCGTGCAGATCAAGCTGGACGAACTCATCCGCGCGATGGATGGCGCCCACAACGTGCTGCTCGACCTCGAGGAACTCGAGGACCGGGAACTCGACCGCATCCGGCTCCGCTACGAGCGCCTGGCAGGACTGGCCCGCGAACGCATCCGCAGCGGCCAGTCCGATACCGGTGTCGAATGCCTGGATTCAGGGGAATCTCAAGGGTAGAGTCCTCGCTCGGCCCTTGCCTGCAGGACCCGGGTGCAGGCGACGATGAAGGCGGCGGTGCGCAGCGTCACCTGGTGCTGCTGGTGGGTGTCCCAGATGTGGTTGAACGCACCGGTCAGGATCTGGTCGAGTCGCTGGTTGATCTCGTCCTCGCTCCAGAAGAACGAGCTGAAATCCTGTACCCACTCGAAATAGGAGACGGTGACGCCGCCGGCATTCGCGATCACGTCGGGGACGACCAGGATGCCGCGATCGGCCAGCGCGAGATCTGCGCCGGGCGTGGTGGGTCCGTTCGCTCCTTCCAGGACGATCTTCGTCCGCAGCCGTTCCGCCCGGGCCTCGCTCAGCTGGCCTTCGAGCGCCGCGGGAATGACGATCTCGGTCTCGATGTCCCAGAATGCTTCCCTGCTGATCTCATCGCCGCCTGCGAATCCTGCGAGGCCGCCATGCTCCTTGGCATGGACAAGCAGTTTCGCAACATCGAATCCGGCAGGGTTGTACAGCGTTCCCGTGTGGTCCTGGACTGCCACGATGCGCGCGCCCGCCTGCCCGAAGAGTTCTGCAGCCACCGAGCCGACGTTGCCGAATCCCTGCACGGCGACGCGTGCGCCCGCCAGGTCGAGCCCCAGCCGGCGACTCACTTCGCGGCCGATGAAGTAGACCCCGCGACCCGTTGCCTTCACCCTCCCGAGTGAACCACCGAGCATCACGGGCTTGCCGGTGACCACGCCGGTCGTCGTCGCCCCGACGTTTGCCGAGTACGTGTCCATCATCCACGCCATGACCTGCGCGTCGGTGTTTACGTCGGGCGCGGGAATGTCCCGCTGCGGACCGATGATGACCCCGATCTCGCTGGTGTAGCGGCGCGTCAGCCGCTCGAGTTCCTTGCGCGACAGGGCGTGCGGATCGACGCGTATGCCACCCTTCGCGCCGCCGAAGGGCAGGTTGACAGCCGCATTCTTGACGGTCATCCACGCGGCCAGTGCCATCACCTCCTCGAGGTTGACGTCGGGGTGATACCGCACGCCGCCCTTGCCGGGCCCGCGTGACAGGCTGTGCTGGACGCGAAATCCCTCGTAATGCGCAATCGTCCCGTCGTCCATTTCGATGGGAACGTCCACGATCAGCGACCGCTTCGGCCGCGTCAGCGTTCCCACCCACCGGGCCAGCGGCCCAAGATAGGGGATGACCCGATCGACCTGCGCCAGGTACGTCCCCCATGGACTGACCGGAGTAGGGCTGACATAGCTCAAGGGAGAGGCAGCGGAGTAAGGCATGGCGGAATGCTCGCGGCAGGGTAAAGACAAAGGGTAACCAGAAACGCGCGACGCCGGGATCCACGCCGGCGCTTCCCGGTCACCACCTCGCTTCCATGACCTAAGAAAGCTCTGATTTACCCACATGCGCCAGGCGAACAGCGATGCAACTGATTGAAAGACCATGGTTGAAAATGCGTCGACCGTTTCAGATGGCAGTATCTCAGAGGTTCCCTAAGGATCGCCTTGTGTATCTTGCTGAAAAAACATCAGTAAGCTGATAATGCCCGCCGCCTAAAAGCCCGCAGCCAGGATCCTCATGACCGACACCGTCACTCCCGAACAGCGCCGCGCCATCGTGGGCGCGTTGCTGCTCGTTCTGCTGCTCAGCGCCCTCGACCAGACCATCGTCTCGACGGCGATGCCGCGCATCATCGAGCAGCTGCAGGGGCTTGAATACTATTCGTGGGTGGCGACGGCGTACCTGCTCACCTCCACGGTGTCCGTTCCCATCTACGGCAAGCTGAGCGACCTGTTCGGGCGCAAGCCGATCCTGGTCTTCGGCATCGTGCTGTTCCTTATCGGATCCGCTCTCTGCGGGTTGAGCGGGGAGTTTGGACCGCTGCCGCTGCTCGGCGGCGGCATGATGCAGCTCATCGTGTTCCGGGCGTTGCAGGGTCTCGGTGGTGGGGCGCTGTTCATGAGCGCCTTCGTCATCATCGCCGACCTCTTTCCGCCGCGGGAGCGGGGCAAGGCCATGGGCATCTTCGGCGCCGCGTTCGGTCTCGCGAGCATTGTCGGTCCGGCTATCGGCGGCTTCTTCACGGACCATGGCACGGTCACGCTGTTCGGCCATGAGGTGGCGGGCTGGCGCTGGGTGTTCTACGTGAACCTGCCGCTCGGCCTGGTAGCGCTCGGCGTGGTCCTCGCGAGGATGCCGCTCCTGCATCATGGCGCGACCGGCAGGATCGATTTCGCCGGTGCCGCGCTCGTCATACTGGCCTTCGTGCCACTGCTGCTCGCACTCAGCATCGGCGGTACCCAGTACGCCTGGGATTCGCGGGAAATCATCACGCTGCTGGCAGTGGCAGCCATCGCGTTCGTTGCGTTCATCGTGGTCGAGACCCGTGTCGATCATCCCATCGTCCCCATGACGTTGTTCCGCAACAGGGTGATGGCCACGTGCAGCCTGGCAGGCTTCCTGCTTGGCATGGTGTTCTTCGGCATCATCCTGTTCATTCCGCTGTACATGCAGGTCGTGCAGGGCGTGAGCGCCACCAACAGCGGCTTTGCCATGCTGCCCATGATGGGCGGACTGATCTTCGGCAGCATCGCGAGCGGCCACCTGGTGTCCCGCATCGGCAGGTATAAGCCCTTCATCGTGGGTGGCACGCTGCTGCTCAGCGTGGGCGTCATCCTGCTGACGCAGATAGGACCCGACACCACGGTGATCGATCTCGACTGGCGGCTCGCACTGGTCGGCCTGGGGTTGGGCCCCACGCAGAGCCTGTTCAACATGGCGGTCCAGAATGCCGTGTCCCCCCGCGAGACCGGGGTGGCGACCAGCACGATGCAGTTCTGCCGGCAGATCGGGTCGACGGTTGGTGTCGCCCTCTTCGGTACGCTGCTGACCCACCATCTCACGCTCCAGCTCCAGGAGAGGGTGCCTGCGTTTCCGGGAATGCAGGCGATCGGCAAGGTGGATCTCGGGACGGCGCAAAGCATGGCGATGAACGCGCACCTGCTCGATGAGCGCGTGGACAGTGCGATGACGGAGCGGTATGCACTCATCGACCGGGCCTATCGCGGTGACCGGCTGGCAGTGGTTGCGCTACTCGCTGATCCGCAACTGGCGCCGGCCATTCAAGCGGATCTGGAAGCAGGAGGCCTGCAGCCCGGCATTCACGTGCAGCTGGAATCGCTGGCAGCGACGATCGAGCGGGGGTTGGCCGGAGGCGAGAAGGGAGTGACGGCGCTGCTCGCGCACCAGGACATCCCCGCCGACCTGCGCACGGAGCTTGCCAACATTCCCACGCGCGCGCTCCAGGACCCGGCGTCGCTTGAGGGAATCGCGGCCCGCTACCGGGAAACCATCTCGGGCAACGAGGCGAGGCTCGTGGCAGCGGCCATCACCGCCCGACTGGCGGACATCCGCACGCAACTGACCACCGAGGGTCAGGAACTGGCCGCGCGTATCGATCGCGGCACGAAGGAATCCTTCGCGCATTCGATTGCCGCGACCTTCATGGGCTGCATCGGCATCGTGCTGTTTGCGTTCCTGGTCGTGCTGTTCGTCCCTGAGCTGCCGCTCAGGGCCCGTACCATGGAGACGGGCGGAGTTCCCGCGGAAGCCTGATCGGGGACAGTCCCCGATCTTGGTGACTATCCCCGGGGACGCGCTCAGGACGCTCTCGGCCCCGCGATGATGACCGCCGCACCCAGCAGGCAGAGGGCGACTCCAGCCCAGTCGCCCACCGCGGGCCGGATGCCGTCCACGGCGTAGAGCCAGGCGAGCGTCACACCGATATAGACACCGCCATACGCGGCATACACGCGACCCGTCGCCTGCGGATGCAGTGTCAGCAGCCACGCGAAGGCGGCGAGGCAAAGAGCGGCAGGGATCAGCAGCCAGGCCGACCGGCCCTGCTTGATTACCAGCCATGGCAGGTAGCAGCCAACAATTTCGACAAGGGCTGTGATCGCAAACAGGCCAAGCGTCTTCGCAATGAACATCTTCTACGTTCTCCTGAAAGACCGTTGCATGATTGCCATTCGAGTATTGCATCGAGCTCGAACGCATCGTCTTGTAGTCATTCGCATCGCTGTTCGCCTGGCGCATGTGGGCAAATCAGAGCTTCCCTAGGCAGCGACGAGTCGTTCGCGAACGACCGGTGCCTCCTTGATCGGAAGATTCACGAATGCCGCAGCGAGCGCGAGCACGATGTCCGCGTACCACATCCAGTTGTAGTTGCCCCCGCGTGCGAGCGCGAGGCCGCCCAGCCAGGCACCGAAGAAGCCACCGATCTGGTGCGAGAGCAGCGTGAGGCCGAAGAGGGTCGCGAGGTACCGTGTGCCGAAGAGTTTGCCGACGAGTCCTGCAGTGGGCGGGACAGTCGACAGCCAGGTGACGCCCAGGACCGCCGCGAAGAGATAGAACGTGAGGGGTTCACGGGGTGACACGA
>JANNNQ010000392.1:0-16025 GCA_031398625.1 Pseudomonadota bacterium | reverse complement strand
CCACCGATGATGGCCTTGGCACTGCGGTCCCCGCCAATGATGGCCTTGGCACTGCGATCGCCCCCGATGATGGCCTTGGCACTGCGATCGCCACCGATGATGGCCTTGGCACTGCGGTCACCACCGACGATGGCTTTGATGCTCCTGGAAAAAGTCGGCGCTTTTTGTCGCTCGTCGATGGCGCTTGTTTGTACATTCAATACTTGGAGATCGGCGGCAATGGCCGTTCCATTAGAAAGCTGGATACCTAGTGATCGAACGTAAGCGCCTGTCGTGACTAGATCCGGGGCCTGCAACGACCGTGATAGCGCGGCGGAAAAATCGATTCTTATGCCACCAACTGTTGCTTGCGCGAGTTCTGGGGCAGCGCTGTCGACAAATCCTTCTACGAACACCAGCGAGGATCCATCAACGTAGTTGGCGCCAAGTATGTGAACAGTTGCCGAATCAATTTCACTTGGTGTTGCAACCCCCTCAACCCATACATAGTCGCCCAACTTGAAGTCATCAATGCTCTGACCTTCCATTACAACTGTTTGGCCAGCGACAATAATTCGATTTGTGGGCACGTAAATCGCCTCGATAGATCCAATCGCGACTGGATGTACCGAAGTTATGTCGGTTGGTGCGTGCGGGTTACTGGGTAGCTGAGCCGACGAAAAGCTTTGGTTCAGAAAATCCGTTTCCCAAATCGACGATGAAAAGGCGCTTGATGCAAGCGAGTTCACAGCAATAAGTGATGCCATTCCGATCCAAGAGTGCATTGTGCTTTTCTTCATCTGAGACTGCTTTTTCTTGGTTAATCGTCCCGGTCAGCTTCGTTTTCCATGAAATGGAAAATGCCCACGCCGGTCTTGATGGATTTGTTGGGCGGTAGCTTGTGGCCACCCTTGATCTCGTGACTGGTTAACCAGTTATCCAAGAGCTCAAGCAGCTCTTGACCCTTCTCACGAATCAATTTGTCGAATGCAGGAAAGTCAGCGGGGGATATGCCTTCTAACGTCAAGGCATATCTTTCGAATCGTCCAGTTCCCTGTGCCTTCTTACGGAGGTTGTGATCAACGGTGTCTACGAAGTAGTGAACGACGTTTCCAAGTCTCTCGAGACCGGCTGGATCAAGTGGAGAAGGAAGATATGTACGGTTGAGAAGTCGTACATACCCATCGGGTGTTTCAATCACAGCCTTAACGCGAACCAGTTCGTCCAAGATCGCTCTTGGAGGCATGTCGCCACTATGCTTACGAACTAGCTCAGAGAAGCTGAGGCCCTGATCTGAATAGAACGGGATTTCGAGGGGAACCCCATACGGACCTACGAACTCGGGGTCTTGAGTCCATCCTTGGAGTACGCGAGCAACCCTGTTGAGGTTGCTTCCAGTACCAAAGGAAGGCCCATACACCCGTAATCGGTGAACCTCTTTGCGCGTTAGGCCAGTGAGGATAGCTACCCGTGAATCTGTCTGCTTTCTGTTGACAAGGTTGAATTCGTTTTGCGCGATCTCGACGTAGACATACTTAACGACGTCGGCGAACTCGCCGAAAGCAATGCCTTGTCGAAGCAGAATCCGTACCAGTGGGCGCAGTAGGTGCCTGAACGCGGAGAGGAGTGGATCTTTGATGCCGTCTGTCATTCGTGGCCCAACGCGAGGCGCAAGTGGCAGGAATGCAAGTGCCGCGGTCATTTACGGTGTCTCGCAATTATTGGGCGGGAAATACATCCCACGAAGGTTCCGGGTCAACGACGGAACATAATTTGGGAATAACGTTACAGAATGTCGAGAGGGGGAACCCCCAGGGAAGGTGATTTACTCCTCTAAAAGTGCAGAGGAATCAGGGAGTGAAGCAGGGGAGGTGATGCGGCATGTTAGATGGGACAAGGGCGGCCGCTTTTTGCGTTATGTCTTTTTGGGCGGGCGCCCCGACCGCACTTGGCATGACATAACCGGGTGTTTCCGGGAATTGAGACAGGGATTGTTAAATGGGAAAGCCCGGACAGTGGGCCACGCGGCGCGGAGTGAATTCCCATTGACTCCGAGGCGTTATGAAATGTTTGTGATCCGAAGACTGAGAAAAATTTGCATTGCGACCAAAGCACGGACCGCTGGAGGGTCTTCGGGCCTGGATTCCGCCAATACCGCTGCCCGGGAGGGCTGAAAAGAAAAGACCCCTGACTCCGCGATGGGTGTCAGGGGTCTGGCATCTACCGATCAGCGACTTTCTGCAAAAGCAAACTGACTTTCTGAAAAATTTGCCAAATATTCGGCTTGACAGTCAACCCGTCTTCTGAATGGTTGCGGCCTTCCGCAAATCGTCCAGATAGGTGCGCAATTTCTTCTGCTGGACGAGTTGCACCACGCGGTCGCGAACGTCCGCGAGGGCAGGCGGGGCGGGCGGGGGAGCCCCAACGCGCGAGTCGTTCAGCAGGATGACGTGCCAGCCGAACTGCGACTCCACCGGGGCTTCCGTGTACTTGCCCTTCTGCAGCGCGACCACGGCGTCGGAGAACGGCTTGACCATGGTTTCCGGGGTGAACCAGCCGAGGCTGCCGCCGTTGTCCTTCGAGCCATCTTTCGACTTTTCCTGGGCGATCTTTGCGAAGTCACCACCCGCCTTCAGCTCGGCAATGATCCCGTCAGCCGTGGTCTTGCTGTCCACGAGGATATGGCTGGCGTTGTACTCCTGGCCGCCAGCCTTGGGCATCGCGGCGATCTGGGTGTCGTACTCGGCCTGCACTTCGGCATCGGTGACCGGGTTGTCCTCCAGGTACTTCTTGAATTGGGCATCCGCCAGCACATTCAGTCGGGTCAGTTCGAGCTGGGCCAGTACCGCGTCGCCCTTGTCGAGGCCAGCCTTCTGGGCTGCGTCGGCCGCCAGCCGCATGGCGACGAGCTGGTCCAGCAGCTCGGTCTTTTGCTCGGCCGGAACATTCTCGGCAGGCTGCTGGGTCACCGTGCCGATGTACAGGTCGAACACCGAAGAGCTCACTGCCTGGCCGTTCACTGTTGCAACGGAGGGGCCACTCTCGGCAGCTCCCGGGGTACCTGCCTGGCCGCATGCCGTAAGCAGGAGCAGCGTGGCGGCAAATCCCGCTGCGGAATGACGATGTTTCATAGAAATCCTCAAGGATGGTGAAGGGGACCGGGCTGACGGGATTGCGCTTCGTCCGGTGTCTGGGCCGAGATACTCAAGGCGTGGATGTCAGTCTGCATCAGCTCGCCAAGGGCCTGATAAACCAGCCGCTGGCGTTGCAGGGGGCGCATGGTAGCGAATTGCTTGGATACGATGTAGACGCGAAAGTGCCCCCGCCCATCCCGCGCCCCGGCATGGCCGGCGTGCAGATGGCTGTCATCGGCCAGTTCCAGCGTCTCGGGCTGTAGCCCGGCCTGCAGCCGACCCCGGATTTTCTCGAGCCGGCCGCTGTTCATGGGAGCACCTGCAAAAAAGGGACGACCTGGACCGATGTAAATACTCCCTTGGTCACGTACGGATCTGAATCCGCCCAGGCCCGGGCTGCTTCAAGGGACGCGAACTCCGCGACGATCAGGCTGCCGGCCATTCCCGCCGGGCCCGGTTCCGGGGTATCGGCAGCAGGGTGGGGGCCGGCCAGGACCAGACGACCCGCGTCCCGAAGCTCAAGGAGGCGGGCCAGGTGAGCCGGTCTGGCCGCGGTGCGGCTAAGCAGGCTGTCCAACCCGTCCCTGCCCATGATGGCGTAAAGCATGTGCTCTCTATCCGCGGTTGCCTGGCCGCTTACTTGGTTGCCGAGTCGGGCGGCATCTTGGACGACAGCCAGACTCCCTGGAGCAGCGCGAACACCAGCGTGAGTCCCAGCATCCCGAAGAGCTTGAAGTTCACCCACGTGCTCTCCGCGAAGGAAAACGCCACGTAGAGGTTGAGCGCCCCCATAAGCACGAAGAAGCCGACCCACATCAGGTTGAGCTTGAGCCAGACGGGCCGTTCGAGTTCGAGATTGGTTCCCATCAGTCTCTGGATGACCGGCTGCTCGCCGACGAACTGGCTGACCAGGAAACCGGCTGCGAACAGCCAGTTGAGGACGGTGGGTTTCCACTGGATGAAAGTCTTGTCGTGCACCAGCAGCGTAATGGTGCCGAATACCAGCACCAGCACTGCCGAAATCAGCATCATCGGGCTGATCTTGCGGTGACGGATCCACTGCACCGCCATCTGGATGATGACGGCAACGATGATGACCCCGGTCGCGACATAGATGTCTGCGAGCTTGTAGGCGACAAAAAAAGCGATGACGGGGAAAAAGTCGAACAGCAGCTGCATGTCGGCTTACAACGTCCGGGTAACAATGGTCGAAGTATCATACTCAAAAGAAGCCGTCCCCGAACCGCGGCCTGCTTGACCAGTCTTAAGTCCGGAACCCCATGCCCAGTCGCTTCCTCGAAATCCATCCGCAGAATCCCCAGCCGCGCCTGATCAGGCAGGCGGTGGAGCTCATTCGCGATGGCGGGGTCGTCGTCTATCCGACCGATTCCTGCTACGCGCTGGGGTGCCAGATCGGCGACAAGACGGCGATGCTGCGCATTGCCCGGATCCGCGAGACGGACAAGCATCACCATTTCACGCTGGTCTGCCGCGACCTGTCGGAGATCGCGCGCTTCGCGCGGGTCAGCAACCAGCAGTACCGTTTTCTCAAGATGCTGACTCCCGGGCCCTATACCTTCATCCTGGAAGCGACCAGGGAAGTCCCGAAGCGCTTGCAGAACCCGAAGCGGCGCACGATCGGCATCCGTGTTCCCGACCATCCCGTACCCCAGTTGCTGCTCGCGGAACTGGGAGAACCGCTGATGAGTTCCACACTCCTTTTGCCTGGCGAGGAGCTGCCTCTAACGGACGCCAGCGAAATCCAGGAGCGGCTCTCCCAGGTGGTCGATGCCGTCATCGACGGCGGCAACTGCGGTCTCGAGCCGACGACGGTGATCGACCTCGAGTCCGGCACACCCGTCATCCTCAGGCAGGGCAAAGGCGATGTGAGCTCGCTGTGAATCGAGCGCTGCAGCGGGGGCAGTGCCTGTCAGATTCCCGATCTCTCGGTTCACGAAAAGCGTGCGTATAATCCCGGCCGCATTGCTCGCGAAGCGCTAACGGTTGACCTGAGCTTTCCGTAGTGCCTGATAAAGGCACTCCAACTTTCTGAATTAAAAGGGATTGAAGTTGCCGCTGCCCGGTGGGCCACGCGCCACTTCGAGGGTGAGTTTTGAGTTCGACAACGGCATCCAACAGACGGGTCCTATCCGGCATGCGCCCCACCGGCGAGCTGCACCTCGGCAACTACCATGGTGCACTCAAGTCGTGGACCGAACTCCAGTACCAATATGAGTGCTACTTCTTCGTAGCCGACATCCACGCGCTGACGACGGGGTACGAAGACCCCTCGAAGCTCGAATCGTTTGTCTGGCAGATGGCAGTGGACTGGCTGGCAGCCGGGCTCAACCCGTCGGTCTCGACGATGTTCGTCCAGTCACGCGTGCCCGAGCACTCCGAACTCCACCTGCTGCTCTCGATGATCACTCCCCTGGGCTGGCTCGAGCGCGTTCCCACCTACAAGGACCAGCAGGAACAGCTCAAGGATCGCGACCTCGCGACCTACGGCTTCCTTGGGTATCCATTGCTGCAGAGCGCGGACATCCTTCTCTACAAGCCCAACTTCGTCCCGGTGGGCGAAGACCAGGTGGCGCACGTGGAGGTCACCCGCGAAGTGGCTCGCCGCTTCAATCACCTGTACGGGCGTGAGCCGGATTTCGAGGTGCGGGTCGAGAAGGCCATCAAGAACCTCGGCAGCAAGAGCGCCACGCAGTTCCGCGAACTGCGGCGGCAGTACCAGGAACAGGGTGACGCGACGGCGCTGGACAAGGCGCGGTCCATGCTCGAGGCCAACGCCCGCTTGACGCTGGCCGACCGTGAACGCCTGCAGGGGCATCTCGAAGGCACCGGTCGCAGCATCCTCATCGAACCCGAAGCGCTGCTTACCGCAACACCGAAGGTGCCCGGTCTCGACGGCCGCAAGATGTCGAAGTCATACGGCAACACCATCGGGTTGCGCGAGGATCCCGATTCGGTGGGACAGAAGCTGCGCACGATGCAGACGGACCCGGCGCGCGTGCGGAAGACCGATCCGGGTGATCCTGACAAGTGCCCGGTGTGGGACCTGCACAGGATCTATTCGGACGCCGAGACCCAGGCCTGGGTGCAGGACGGCTGCCGGAACGCTCGGTTCGGCTGCCTCGACTGCAAGAAGAAGCTGGTCGATCGCGTCGTCGTCGAGATCACCACCATCCGGCAGCGGGCCCAGGAGTACGACGAGAATCCGGATCTCGTGCGTACCATCATTGCCGAAGGCTGCGAAAAGGCGCGGGATCTCGCGCGGCAGACCCTGGCGGAAGTCCACCAGGTCATGGGCATGAACTATCGTTGAGCCCATGTCGCAACCCATGAAACCCGAGCTCACCCTGGTCGCGGACACTGGCAGCGAACTCGATTCGACTGACGTGCGCATCCCTCCCCCCCAGCAGGTCGAGATGCCGTTCGCGATGGTGGATGGCGAGGCCATGACCGAGATGCCTCGCGACCTGTACATCCCGCCAGATGCGCTGCAGGTCTTCCTGGAAGCGTTTGAAGGTCCGCTTGATCTGCTGCTGTACCTGATCCGCCGGCAGAACCTTGACATCCTCGATATCCCCATCGCGGAAGTGACGCGGCAGTACCTGCAATACATCGAGGTGATGGACGATCTGCAGCTCGAGCTGGCGGGCGAGTACCTGCTGATGGCCGCGATGCTCGCTGAGATCAAGTCGCGCATGCTGCTGCCGCGCCTGCGTGCCGAGGATGGGCAGGAAGAGGAAGATCCCCGCGCCGAACTGGTACGCCGGCTGCAGGAATACGAGCGGTTCAAGAAGGCGGCGGAAGACATGGATCGGTTGCCGCGCCTCGAACGAGATGCGCTCTCGACATCGGCGGAGCTGGTCGACCGCAAGGTGGTGAGGCTGGTGCCGCAGGTGACGCTGCAGGAGATGCTGCTGGCATTCAAGGACGTCATTGGCCGCGCGGAGATGTTTGCGCATCACCATGTCCAGCGCGAGAGACTGTCCGTGAGGCAGCGCATGTCCGACATCCTGAGCCGTCTGGGAAGCAGCGCCTTCGTCGGATTCGCTGACCTGTTCACGCCGGCGGAAGGCCGCATGGGAGTGACGGTGACATTCATAGCCATCCTGGAGCTGATGCGCGAAGGGCTGATCGAGATCGTGCAGGCCCGGGTCTATGAACCGATCCATGTGCGGCTGGTAGCCGCGGCCGGAAGACTCGTCGTCGTGGGCGGCAGGGAAGCGGACGGGGACGCAGAGAATGAGGCGGCGCTCGCGCAGCCGACCTTGCCGGATGAGAACGACGATCCCGACGAAGAGGGTACCGAACCCGCGTCGGCGCCTGACGACAGCGTGACGACTCCGCGCGCCGCGCCTGACACTGATGGCTCGTGAATGCTGGACGCAACGGAAACGAAGCAATGAACGAACTGCAACTGACCGCCTTGATCGAAGCGACGCTGCTGGCGGCGGGCCGGCCCGTGACCGTGCAGCAGATCGCCGAGCTGTTCGACGAGCGCGAAAGGCCCAGCCACGAACAGATTGGCGCGGCCCTCGCGCAGCTGGTTGCCGACTATGAACCGCGCGGTATCGAGCTGTGCGAGGTCGCCAGCGGCTGGCGTGTCCAGGTCCGCTCGAAGTATGTCGACACCGTATCGCGCCTCTGGCAGGAACGGCCCTCACGGTACTCCAGAGCGCTACTCGAAACGCTTGCGCTGATCGCCTATCGCCAGCCGATCACTCGGGGCGAGATCGAGGAGATTCGCGGCGTCACGGTCAGTTCGACGATCATGCGCACGCTGCAGGAACGCAACTGGATCCGTGTGGTTGGCCATCGCGAGGTTCCGGGTCGTCCTGAGCTGCTCGGGACGACGCGCGGCTTCCTAGACTACTTCGGTCTCAAGGGCCTCGATGCCCTGCCATCCCTGACCGAACTCAAGGATGTTGAAAGCATCGGCATCCAGCTCGAGCTTCCGGGCGGCGAACTGACCAGTACTGCCGCCGACAGTGCTGACGAAGCCGACACTGCAGGCGCGGGCGAGGGCGGAATCGAAGTCGCCGTCTCCGAAGAGGAGGAAAGCGGACCCGACCAGCAGGCTGCGCCCATGGTTGCAGAGGCCGGGGAACGACAAGAAGGCCAGGCCTCGCTGCAGGCTCCTGCCGCCCGCGGAGAATGGGAATAAACCTGCATCCATGAGTGAGCGCCTGCAAAAACTGTTGGCGCGACACGGCCTCGGCTCCCGGCGCCAGATCGAAGACTGGATGCTGGCCGGGCGGGTGTTGCTGAACGGCACTCCTGCACAACTGGGCGATCGCTTCACTCCGGGTGACCGGCTCATCGTCGACGGCAAGGACTTGACGTCGAGACTCTCGGCGCTGGCACCGGGTCGCGTGCTCGTCTATCACAAGGCGCCGGGCGAAGTCCTGAGTGCCAATGAAGAAGCGGGGGAAAGCCTGCTTGATCGACTCCCCGCAGTCAGGGGCGCACGCTGGCTGGCGATCAATCCGATGAATGCCGCAGACAGCGGCCTGTTGCTGCTGTCGAATGACGGCCGTCTGGTCAACGCCCTCAAGCGCCGTTCGCCCACCGTTCGCGCGGTCTACATGGTGCGGGTCCATGCTCCCGGCCGCGAGGAGGGCGAACTGCCCGAATTGTCAACGCAGGTCCTGCATGACGACCGGGAAGTTTCGTTTACCGCTGTGGAACCCGCCGGCGGTGAAGGCGCGAATCTGTGGTATCGCGTTTCGGCTGATCATGCGGATCGGCGGGTTGCGGTGCGCAGCCTGTTCGAGGCGCAGGGACTCAAGGTGAGCCGGCTCATCCAGGTGGGATATGGCGAGATTGAACTGCCCAGGGAATTGCCACGGGGCCGCCATCGCGATCTGCCGGTCGATCAGGCTGCGGCGCTCTACACGAGCGCAGGTATCACGGCAGTTGCAGCAGAAATACCCCGCGGCAGGAAGCTGGTACGTTCGCGGCCGCCACCTGACCGGCGCGGCGGACCTCGCGGTCGTCGCAACAGTTCCTGATCAGGACTGCTGGCAGTCGAGGCTCTGCCCGGTGACGCCACGGCTGTCGGGGCCCAACAGATAGAGATAAGTAGAGAGAATGGTCGCGGCCTCGGGGAGGGTGCTGCGATCCTCGCCGGGATACGCCTGCAGGCGCATGTTGGTTCGGACCTTGCCTGGATTGATGCTGTTCACGCGCACGACAGGCTGGGCTTCCAGTTCGTCCGCCAGCAAGTGCATCAGGCCTTCCGTGGCCCATTTCGAGACCAGGTACGCCCCCGAGAACGCACGCGGCCGTCGCACCACGCCGCTGGACGTGAACAGCATCGAGGCATCCGTGGATGCCTTGAGCAGCGGGAGGCAATAGCGCGTCAGCAGGAAGGGCGCATTCACGTTGACGTGCAGCGTGCGCATCCATTTGGGGACGTCGTGGTGTTCGATCGGCGAACGGTCACCCAGCATGCCCGCGTTGTGCACCAGCCCGTCGAGGCGACCGAACTCCTTCGTCGTGGCGGCGACCAGGGCTTCATAGTCGGCAGGTCCGGCCTTCTCGAAATCCAGCGGCAGGAGGGAAGGAGGCAAGCCGCCGGCTGCGACGATCTCGTCATGCGTCTTTTCCAGCTTCCGGACATTGCGGCCGTGAAGGATGACGCGAGCACGAAGCCCCGCGCAGGCCAGCGCGAGCGCCTTGCCGATGCCATCGCCGGCCCCGGTGATCAGGATGACGCGATCCTCCAGCAGGCCGGGACGGGGAGAGTAGGTACGCGGGTCGGTCATGGAAGGCTTGGGTCCGGGGCTGAAAACGGGACGCAAGTATAGGCTGCTACCGGCCCTATCTGGCACGCCGGGCAGCCCGCCACGAGCACCACAGCTTCTCGAACGGACCGAGTTCGATCCGGGCCTGCGAGGCCTGTGGCAAGTCGCGGTCCAGCCGGTGCAACAGGCGCACGTGCAACGCGGCCTGCACCAGCAATGGACGAAGTGCCGCCCGTTCGCCTCTCGGCACGGACGCCATCGCGTCGGCAAGCGCCGTGGCGAGTTCGTTTCGCAGTTCACCTGCGAATGCGAGGACGCGCGGTGCCCACTGCAGCGATCGAAGTCCGGGAAGGTCGATGCCTGCGCGGTCGAGGTTCGAGAGGGGCACGTACACGCGCCCAGCGGTAATGTGGAGCCGCAAGTCCCGCAGCGTCTCGACACGGCGGATCAACGCTCCCATGCTCCGGACCGCTACCATCGCGGCATCCGAAGGCGCATTGGGTTCCAGCAGCCAGCGTGCAGCGAACTCTGCGAGGACGCCGCCGGAGCGATCGAAGTAAACAGCCAGTTCGGCGTCATCCGCATACGTGACCAGCGCGAGATCCATGGCGGCACTCTCCACCAGACCCCGCAGCGCCTGCAAATGGGGGCCGAACGCTTCGTGACCTGCCTGCAACGCCCGCGTTGCCGGGTGAGCAGGTTGCCCACGTGCAAGCCGGTCCATTTCCTCGCTCCACCACTTGAGACGCGTATGCGCGACGTCGTGATGCGTGCCGCGAGCCGTGGCATTGAGTTCGTCTTCGAGCAGATACAGCGCGGTCAGCACAATGCGCCGGTCCGGGGGCGCGAACAGCAACGCGTAGAAGCGCATCGAGCCGGGGGGCGCTGTCTGCGTTACGAGCGAAGGGTCCAGCGTTGCGGCAGGAGACGCGGTCATGGCGAATCGAAGACACCCGTGAGTCAGCGATCCGTGGGATCGGGAGGCGGGTCGCTGTCTGCACCCGCGAGGGTGCGCGTCAATTTGTCGATCGTCTCGATCGGTTCCAGCGACTTGTCCGGCCGAACACCGAGTTCCGTGAACTTGCGAGCACCCGGCAGTACCTGGCGCTCGAGCGATCCGACAGCGCTGTTGAAGGCGTCGACGCTACCGCTCAGGTTGCGGCTCAGCCGGTTAAGGTGGCCGGCGAACACACCGAGCCGCTTGTACAGGTCCTCTGCCAGGTTGCGGATGACCTCCGCATTCTCGGCCAGAGCCGTCTGCCGCCAGCCATAGGCCACGGCCTTCAGCAACGCCACGAAACTGGTGGGTGTGGCAATGATGACATCCTGGCGGATGGCATCCTCGAGCAGCGATGGCGTCTCTGCCAGCGCCGCCGTGAGGAACTGGTCGCCGGGGATG
This sequence comes from Pseudomonadota bacterium, assembly GCA_031398625.1. Classification (GTDB taxonomy): domain Bacteria; phylum Pseudomonadota; class Gammaproteobacteria; order Steroidobacterales; family Steroidobacteraceae; genus CAIUGU01. The sequence goes on along the minus strand of JANNNQ010000392.1, from coordinate 4,752 downwards.
AAGAGAATGACGAAATCGGGACTGCGCTCGAACTGCGACCAGTAGCTCTTTGCGCCGAGCTGGCGGACCCGTTCCGCTATCGCCTGGGCATGGCGTTTCAGGGCCGCATCACGGACTTCATCCGTGGAAGCCTCGATGGCTTCGAGATAGGCGTCGAGCGGCGTCTTCACGTCGACGACCAGATCGCGGTTGTCCGGCATGTGCACGACCATGTCCGGCCGCAGGTTGCCTTCCTCGCCCCGCACGTGCAGTTGCTCGGTGAAGTCGCAATGCTCGATCATGCCGGCGAGTTCCGCCAGTCGCTTCAGCGTCATTTCTCCCCAGCGCCCCCGCACCTCCGGACGGCGCAGGGAATTCACCAATGTCCGGGTTTCCTTCTGCAAAGCCTGCTGTCCGAGGGTGACCGCTTCGAGTGAAGCCCGCAGCGCCCCGAACGATTCCGCCCGTTCCTTCTCGATGGAGCCGATCTGGCGTTCGGTCTTGGCCAGCGCGTCGCGGATCGGCAGCAGGAGCGCCTCGATGGCTTTCTCCCGCTCTGCCAGCGAGCTGGCCGCCGCCTGGTTGTGCTGGCCGAGGTGCTCGCGGGCCAACTTGAGAAATACTTCGCTGTTCGACCTCAGGGAAGCACCCGCGAGCGTGTCGAAACTCGCGCGGATGCGTTCGATGGCTTGCTCCTGGGCGAGGCTGCGTTCGCGCTCGATCTGCTCCTCGCTCTTGAGTTCCGCTTCCAGCAGGGCAGCGCGGATATCGAGCTCCCGCGAGCGCCGATGTCCCCACCAGAGCCCCGCGAGTGCGCCGATCACGATGCCGGTCAGCACCAGGCTGATGGCGACGATGAGTTGCTCCAGTGTCATGAGGCGGTGTAGGCCTTGACCGGTGGCAGCCAGTCGACCAGATCGGCAGGATCCCTGACCAGGCCCTGGGCAGCCCACTTGCCAGGTTCATCGCCCGTGCCCAGGTAGCCCCATTCCGCGACGACTGTCCGCATTCCAGCCGCGTTGCCGGCCTGGATATCGCGCTCGGCATCGCCCACATACAAACAGTGCTCCGGAGCGCGGCCGATGAGCCTGGCGGCATGCAGGAGCGGCAGCGGATGCGGCTTGCGTTCGCCGACCGTATCGCCGCTGACGACGCAGGCATTGGTTGGCTGCAATCCCAGGGCGTGCAGCAGCGGTTCGGCGAGCCAGCCGGGCTTGTTGGTCACCACTCCCCACGCCATGTCGTGCCGGTCGAGGTGGTCGAAAACCCGGTCGAAACCTGCGAACAACCGGGTATTGGTACCGAGGATGCCGCGATAGATGTCGAGAAAGCGCAGGCGCAGCCGTTCGAATTCTTCGGCGGTCACGTTGCTGAACGCCAGGTTCACCATCCGGACGGAACCATGCGAAACGGTGGGACGGATCGTCTCGAACGGGAGCGCGTCCAGGCGTTCCTCCTGCCGCAGCTGATTGAGCGCGTCTGCCATTTCCGGCGCCGTGTCCAGCAGCGTGCCGTCCAGGTCAAGCAGCAGGGCCGTGATGGCGCTCACGAGGGTGGACGCAGGGCATGCAGCAGGTAGTTGACGTCCACTCCCGCGCTCAAGCGAGCAGCACGCGTGACCGGGTTGTATTCGATCCCCGCCAGTTCGCAGACATCGAGTCCGGCTGCTCGGGCCCAGCGGGCCAGCTCTGCCGGCTTGATGAAGCGCTCGTAGGTATGGGTGCCTTTCGGCAGCAGGCTGAGAACGTACTCCGCCCCTACCACCGCCAGCAGGTATGACCGCAGCGTTCGATTGAGCGTGGAGACGAAGACCTGCCCGCCTGGCTTCACCAGCGTGCGGATCGTGGTGACGATCTGCTGCGGGTCCGGGACATGCTCCAGCATTTCAAGGCAGGTGACCGCATCGTAGGCGGCCGGGTGGATGAGGGCATGGTCTGCAGCGGACTCGACCAGGTAACGCACCTCGACACCGGCTTCCAGCGCATGCAACGTCGCCACCTCGATCGCGGTCTTGCCGAGATCGATGCCGGTGACCCGGGCACCCTGCCGGGCCATCGCTTCGCTCAGCAGGCCGCCGCCGCAACCGATATCCAGCACGGTGCTGCCTGGAAGCCGGACCCGCTCGGCAATGAACGCGAGCCGTACGGGGTTGAGGTCGTGCAACGGGCGGAATTCCCCCTGGCTGTCCCACCACCGCTGGGCGGTGGCCTCGAAGCGTTCGATTTCCGCCGGATCGTGGTTCGTGGCTGCCATGTTCATGAGTACCAGCGTGCCGCCCGGGAGAGCGTATCCACCACATCTAGCCTGACCAGGTTGCCTGCTCCCAGCACGGCGCGTCCTGCCACCCAGACATCCGTTACCTGATCCGGTGCAGCGCCGTGTACGACTTGCCTGGGCACGTCGTAGACGGGCTGGGTCTGCACGACAGCAAGATCCATGCAGCAGAGGTCCGCCCATTTTCCCGGCAGCAGGGAACCGATCGAATCCGCGAGCCCCAGCGCCCGTGCACCGCCGAGAGTGGCCAGGTGCAGCGCTTCATGCGGACCCAGCGGCGGTGTATCGGGATGGAGGCCACTCAGCAATGCGGCGAGCTGCACTTCACCCGGAATGTCTGCCGAGGAGGCGGCACCGGTACCGAGGGCGACATTGATCCCGTGGGCGCGCAGGAAGGAAATCGCGCAGCATCCGGTCCTGCGCAGCAGGTCGAAACGGGGACTGGCAACCGCATGGGCTCCACCCCGGCCGAGAATGTCCCGGTCCGCTGGCGTGGTTTGCGTCAGATGCAGGCCCACCAGCTGTGGCGTGACGAGATCCAGCCGCTCCAGTCGCTCGACGGGAGAACAACCGTAACGCTTGAGCGACTGTTCAATCTCCGCCGCCGACTCGTGCAGCGGGATGACGACAGGCAACTCGATCTCGTCGGCCTTGGGGCGCAACCGGGCAAACAGCTCGTCTGGCATCGCGTTCGCGGGACCTGTTGAAAATGCAGTGGCAATCAGCGGATCGGCACGATACTCGTCATGCAGGCTGGAGGCTTTCTCGAAATACTCATCCGCGGTGGAGGCCCAGGATGTCGGCTCGCCGCGGATCGGCAACCCGACGCTGGCACGGACGTGCAGTGCGGCAGCCGTCGTCGCAACGATATCGGGAAACAGCTGGTGGTCCGCGAAACAGGTCGTCCCGCTGCCGATCATCCGCGCAATCGAAAGTTCGGTGCTGTCACGGACAAACTCCGGGTCCGCCCATGCGGAATGCATCCCGGCCTGTGCAGCGGGACGCGGGGGCAGGGCCTGCGCCACGTTGACGTGAACGTTGATGAATCCGGGCAGCAACACATGGGACGGACGATCGACTCTTTCGTGGGCCGCATAGCGAAGATCGGCGTGTGCGGTGGGCAGGATCGCGACGATCCGGCCCTGGCGAATGGCCACGGCATGATGCTCGAGCACGCACGCGGCGGGCTCGATCGGGATGATCCAGCGAGCGCTGATGAGCGTATCGACGGCTTCCATCGGGAGTTCGGCCTAAAGGTGCGGCGGAGTATACCGTGAGCCCCTCGCGGACGTTCGGCGAATGCACGCCCTGTGCTACCATCCGCCGCTAAACACGGGGGCTTCGGGATTCGTCCGCGAAGCCTCGCAACGTCATAAAAATCCGGACCGGGAAGGGGCGCCTCGCAGGGCCATCTGCTCCCGGACTAATGGCTGGCGGTCGGCACTATGGCAGAAGAGACAGGCGGTTTCGCCCGCGAGTTACTGCACGTCAATCTCGAAGACGAGATGAAGCAGTCGTATCTCGATTACGCGATGAGCGTGATCGTGGGCCGGGCGCTTCCGGACGTGCGGGACGGCCTGAAGCCCGTGCATCGCCGGGTCCTGTTTGCCATGCGCGAGCTCGGCAACGACTGGAACAGAGCCTACAAGAAGTCCGCCCGCATCGTCGGCGACGTCATCGGCAAGTATCACCCGCACGGCGATTCCGCCGTGTACGACACGATGGTCCGCATGGCGCAGCCCTTCTCGTTGCGCTACCTGCTGGTCGACGGCCAGGGCAACTTCGGTTCGGTCGACGGCGACATGCCCGCGGCCATGCGTTACACCGAAGTGCGGATGTCGCGGCTGGCCCATGAGCTGCTCGCCGACATCGAAAAGGAAACCGTCGATTTCAAGCCGAACTACGACGAGTCGGAAAGCGAGCCGACCGTTCTCCCGACCCGCGTCCCGAACCTGCTGGTCAACGGATCCTCGGGTATTGCGGTCGGAATGGCCACCAACATCCCGCCGCACAACCTCGGCGAGATCGTCAATGCGTGCGTGGCGCTGATCGACGACCCGACGCTGAATGTCACGGCACTGATGCAGTACGTGCCCGGTCCGGACTTCCCGACCGCCGGCATCATCAACGGCACGCAGGAAATCGCACTGGCGTATCACACCGGCCGTGGCCGGGTTTACATGCGGGCCCGCACGAACGTCGAGGAAGACGAGAAGGGCCGGCAGGCGATCATCATCACCGAGCTGCCATACCAGGTGAACAAGGCGCGGCTGCTCGAACGCATCGCCGACCTGGTCCGGAACAAGGACATCGACGGCATCTCCGAGCTGCGGGACGAATCCGACAAGGACGGCATGCGGGTCGTCATCGAGCTGAAGCGCGGTGAAGTCGCAGACATCGTCCTCAACAACCTGTTCAAACAGACGCCGATGGAGTCGGTGTTCGGCATCAACATGGTGGCGCTCCAGGAAGGCCAGCCGAAGATCTTCACGCTGAAGG
>JANNNQ010000182.1:0-4622 GCA_031398625.1 Pseudomonadota bacterium | reverse complement strand
TCCGGCCCCGACGCAGCGATCGAACGGGGTCATGACAGTGACGTGGCGGCGGCCGCCCTGCCGGAGATCGCCGACCAGTGGCTCTGGGTAGAGGGCGATGGCCTCGTCATCGCTGGCGGCGGAAGCGTCGTAGATCGGGCTGACCGCTGCGCGTCCCTGCCGGGCGAGGGCAATCTGGCCGGTCTTGAGGTCAAGGAGCGCCGGACCACGATAGAGGGTGGTGGATTCGATCAGCGGGCCATAGTTGGTGTAGCCGTATTCGCGGAACAGCAGGTCGGTGCCCGCGATGACAGTGCCCACCGGCCGCCACCAGGGCAGCGACAGCTCGAGCAGCCAGGCCGGTGCGGCGTCGCTGCGGTCGTTGAACTGGGTGCCAAGCAGGACGGGCGGTGCACCGGTGCGGGTATCGAAGACATAGTCGCGGATGCAGCGCAGGAGCGCATAGGTCGCCACCCGATGAACGGAACACGACCCCCCGTTCTCCGCATGGCTGAAGCTCGCCGGCTCGGGTAGCACATGCCGGATGGCCCCCGAGGCAGAGCGGACCACGACATTTCCCAGGCGGATACCCTCGCCTGCCCTCGACTCCTGTGGCGGCTCGATGACCAGCTGCCATTCAAACTTTTCGCCGAAGCTGACCTGCCCCACCCCGCGCAACCCCAGGTCGAGCACCACAGCCGGCGCCAACCGCTGTACTTCCGCCGCGTGCACGGGCAGGAGAGCGATCAGGCCCAGCAAGCCCGTCGAGCAGATCGAAGCGCGCAAACGTTTTCTCCCACGGCCGTCTGCCCGGAGCGTTGCACATCTTGCCCACGGAAAGAAGCCACGCAACCTCTGTTTGGAATGCGTTCTGCGCGAGCGTATAACGTAGCCGGCTGCCACCCTACCCACCTGCTAGAAGCCAAAGAGCGCTCGCCTTCATGCGGGACGAGACCGTCGCCACCCCATCGCCTGTAGCGGCCTTTCTCTCCCACGAAGCGGCGCGCTCAGGGGCGACGGTTCTGGCACTGACCCTCGCGTTGATGCTGCCCGCCCTCTGGAACGGGTATCCAATCCTGTATTTCGATTCGGTGGATTACCTCACCCTCGGGTTCACATGGGCGATGCCCGTCTACCGGACCGCGGGCTATGGCTTCATTGCCCTCGCCGGCACCAGCACCGGGACGCTGTGGGTCACGCTGTTCGTGCAGAGCCTGTGCGTGGCATTCGTCCTGTACGAGTCGCGGCGACTGCTCGCCCCCTGGCTGCGCGGGTGGACCTTGTTCGCCGTGCTGGCAGCGATGATGACGCTGACCAGCCTGCCGTGGGTAACCAGTGAAATCATGCCGGATGTCTTCACTGCGCCCGCGGTGCTGCTGACGCTGCTGCTGGCGTTGCGCGGCGACGAACTGTCACTCGCCCGGAAAGCCGTCTTCATCCTGCTCCTGGCAGTGTCCTGCCTCGCGCATCCCACGCATGTGGCGATGGTCGCAGGACTCGTTCTCTGCCTCTGCATTGGCAAGTGGCTGCGCAAGCGCGGCTGGCCCGTACTGCCACTGCAGGTGCGTGCCGTAGTGGCCGGACTGCTGCTCGGCACGGTGCTGTCGGTAGCGGCCAACTGGGCCGTGACGGGGCGGATCTTCTTTGCCCCGCGGACCACGCCGGTGCTGACGTTTGCCGTGCTGCTGGAAGAAGGCCTGGGTCAGCGTTATCTCGCCGAGACGTGCAACCAGCCTGGCTTGCACCAGTCGGTGCTGTGCCCCTACCGCGAGACGCTGCCCGCCGATGCCAACCAGTTCCTCTGGCATACGGAAAGCTTCTGGAAGGCGGGCGGCTGGAACCGGATGATGCCGGAGTCGGCGAAGGACTTGCAGGAGATCCTGCGCCGTTATCCAGGCGAGTTTGCCTGGGCCGCCACGCAGCTGATGGCGGAACAGCTGGTCACCATCCGCACCGGCGAAGGCTTCCGCACGATGGTCGGCTTTGTCGACCGGCAGATCCGGACTTTCTATCCCCGGGATACTGCGCAGTTCGAGGGAGCCCGGCAGCAGCACTACCCCGAGGTTCCGGACTCGCCCATGCCCGCGATCAACCTGGTCCAGGTGCCCCTGATGCTTGCAGGGCTGTTGCTGTTGATCGGGGTAACGGCCATCGGCTGGCGCCGCCGGGACTCTTTCACCGTCTCGACGGGCGGCATCGTGTTGCTCGCCTACCTCGGCAACGCCTTCATCTGCGGCGCGATCTCGAATCCCGCGGACCGGTATGGCAGCCGGCTCGCGTGGCTCGCGGCCCTGGCGGCCGTGGTGCTGCTGCTTCACCTCAGGCGCGGGGACGCGCCCGGAACGTCATTCGCTGCGCGTTGAAGCCGACGTTCGCGGGCAAGCGCTCCGCCGCGAAACCGTGCGCGCTGAGCAACGACAGGAACTCGGCCTGGGCATAAGTCGCGAAGCCGGCCTGGCTCCGGACACTGCGATACTCAGAGAAGAAGGTCCGCGCCAACCCCAGGCAGGCCGCGATCAGAAAGCCGTGTCGTGCGCCCGAACGCAGCAGTGACAGCACGTCCGGGAGCACTCCCGTATCGGGGGGAATGATATCGGCCAGGATGACTTCGCCGTCTGCCGCCACCACTCGCCGGAACTCATCCAGCAACGCGGCCAGTTCTTCCCGTCCGAGGTATTGCGACACCGAGTTGAAGATGACGACGTCGATGCTGCCGGCAGGCACGGCGTGCCACTCGGCATCGTTCAAGACGCGAATGGCGGGAGTGCCTGCGAAACGGGCGGCGATGCGGGTCTGTACTGCCGGCACGGCGTCGTACAGGAAGAGCTCACCGCAGTGAACCGCCACCTTGCTGGCATTCAATGCATCTCCACAACCCCAGTCGAGAACGCGGGGTCGGGCACGTGACTGCAGCAAGCCGATCAGGTCGTCGGCAAGGCGCTGGTAGTGAACCTCGGCATGTCGCGCGTTGACATAGATCGAGTGCTGGCCGCCCCAGAACGTCCTCCACGACTGCCCATCGGCTCCGCTTGCTTGTCCGGCTTCCGGCATCAACCTGAAGTTCCCAATGGCTTAGCGGCTCATTCTCGCTCGAACGTGCCAGAATAGGCACGCGCGACCCGAGCCGGATTGTAATTCCGGCCACGTACGAACCTCCATTGAGCAACCGGAGGATCTTGCGGTCACACGGGTGCGGGAAGCCTGAATTCCCCGCGTTGACAGAATTTTGACGTCAGAGCGTTCCGCAAGAATGGCTACTCCCCTCTTCCGCCCGACCGAGCTGCCGCCGCGCCCGGGCCCGGGCTCCGTTCCGGGCACGCGCCAGAAGCGTCCTGCCCGGCCGCGCTTGAGCGTTCTCCTGCCTGCGTGCAACGAGGCGGAAGACATTGCCACCACCGTGCGCCAGATCGTCGCCGTCCTCGAAACCCTCGAGCTCGACTGGGAATTCATCGTGGTCGACGATGGCAGTACGGATGCAACCGCAGAAGTCGTGTCACAACTGGAGCCGGCACTGCATGTGGGACTCTTGCGCCTGTCACGCAACTTCGGCAAGGAAGCGGCCATTACCGCCGGTCTCGATCACGCAACCGGCGATGCCGTGCTCTGCATGGATGCAGATGGCCAGCATCCAGCGGAAATCATCCCCGCGATGCTTGAGCGCTGGCGCGAGGGGTATGAGATGGTTTACGGCGTGCGCAACGACCGCCACACGGAATCGTCCTTCAAGCGGCTCGGCTCGCAGCTCTTCTACCGGCTGATGCGGCGCGCGGGGGAGATCGAGATTCCACCGGATGCCGGCGATTTCCGCTGGATGGACCGTTGCGTAGCGGATGCCATCCGCCGCCTCCCCGAACACAACCGTTTCATGAAGGGGCTGTACTCCTGGGTCGGGTTTCGCAGCATCGGCATCGAGTACACGCCACGTGCGCGCAGCGGCGGCCAGACGCATTTCTCCCGCTCGAAGCTCGCGAGCCTCGCGTGGAATGGCATCACGGGGTTCTCGGTCCTGCCCCTGCGTGCAGCCAGCGTAGTCGGCGCCCTGCTCGCCGCTTTTGCGCTGGCCTATGCCGCCTACGAACTGATCCACCATCTGCTCTATGGAACGGATGTCCCCGGCTGGCCGACAGTCGTGATCGGGATGATGTTCTTTTCCGGCGTGCAGCTGCTCTTCATCGGCATTCTCGGCGAGTACCTCGCCCGCGTTTACGACGAAGTGAAGGGCCGGCCGACCTACGTCGTCGCCCAGTGGCAATGCGCCGACGACAGCACCTCCATGTCAAAACCGGCTACGCGCGAGCATGCGCCCGGCTGACCGGACATCCATCGTCTGGTTCCTGGGCATTGGCGGTCTCGCGGGGGTCACGCACTACGCGGTTGCGCTGTCGCTGCATGCGTTCGCGAAGACAACGCCCGGATTCGCCAATCTGGCCGGCTTTCTCGCCGCCTTTCCGGTCAGCTACTTCGGGCATCGGACCTTGAGTTTCGCGGCGCTCGGCATCCCGCATCGGCATGCGCTGCCCCGACTGTTTGTCGTTTCGACCTTGAGCTTTGCAGCCAACCAGGTCCTGCTGTTGTCACTGCTGGCATTGACCCCCTTGCCGATCTCGATTGCCCTCGCCCTCGTGCTGCTCGTCGTCGCGCTC
>JANNNQ010000158.1:0-4847 GCA_031398625.1 Pseudomonadota bacterium | reverse complement strand
CCACGACGCTGGTCCACGCAGCGGAAGGCGACTACCGGCTGGGCGCAGGCGACCTTGTTCGCGTCAGCGTCTTTGATCACCCGGAGCTGGAGGGCGACATCAGGGTCAGCCAGTCGGGAAACATCACGTTTCCCCTCGTCGGCCAGGTTGCCGTCGCGGATCTCTCCACAGGTGAAGTCGAGCAGATGCTTGCCGAGCGGCTGGCTTCGGGCGGATTCGTCCGTCGTGCCCAGGTCTCCGTGCTGGTCGTGGAATACGAGAGCCGGAAGGTCGCAGTGATGGGGCAGGTGTCGAAACCTGGCCAGTATTCCCTCACGGCATCCAACCGGGTCCTCGACGTGCTCGCGCTGGCTGGCGGACTGGCCGCCGAGGATGCGGCAGAGCAGGCAACCCTGTTGCGACGTGACGGCAGCAAGGCCGTCGTCGACCTGCGCGCCCTGTTCGATGGCGACATCAGCCAGAACATCGAAGTCGGTGGCGGCGACATCTTCAATGTGCCACGGGCACCCCAGTTCTACATCTACGGCGAAGTGAACAAGCCCGGCGTCTACCGCCTGGAACGCAACATGACCGTGTCGCGCGCGATCTCGACGGGCGGGGGCCTCACCGTGCGGGGTACCGAGCGGCGCACGATCGTCAAGCGCCGCGACGCAGACGGCAAGGAAAAGGAATACTCCGCCAAGGGGACGGATGCCCTCCAGAGCGACGATGTCGTGCTGGTGCGCGAGAGCTGGTTCTAGCAGCGCAGGCAATCAGGAGCCGATCACCATGAAATTCGTCCAGCTGCTGCAGGTCCTCTGGGCCAGAAGGGGGTTCATCTTCCTCGTGTTCGCGGTGATCGTCACGACGGTTGCCATCGCCAGCATCAAGCTGCCCAAGGTGTACGTCGGCTCGGTATCCGTCGTCGCGGATTCCCGCTCGTTTGACCCTGTCACCGGCAGCCAGCAACCCGCCCAGCTCGTCACGGGGCTGCGTGCCACGCAGATCGACGTGATCACCAGTCGCACCGTCGCCGAGAAGGTCGTCGAGAAGCTCAAGCTCGATGCGAATCCCTGGTTCGGCGCCCAGCCGCCGCAAACCGCTGCCGCCGCGGGGAGCGATCCGGCGCAGCTGCTCATGTCGAGGCTGAGCATCAGTCCGTCACGCGAAAGCAATGTGTTCGTGCTGCACATCGAGGATGGCAATCCCGTGCTCGCCGCCGACATTGCCAACGCCTATGCGGATGCCTACATCGAAACCAGCCTGGCATTGCAGATGGACCCGATGAAGCGGCAGGCGGCCTGGTTCGACGATCAGCTGCTGGGGTTGCGGGCTGCGCTCGAGACGGCCCAGGGAAAGCTGTCTTCGTACCAGCAACAGGAAAGCATCGTCGGCGCGAGCGAGCAGCTGGACGTCGAGAACGCCCGGCTGGCAGAGATCGCGAGCCAGCTGGTGGGGGCGCAGGCGCAGATGTACGACGCGCAGACCCGGCTGCGCCAGGCCACCCAGCATTTCGATACGGAGCGACTTGGCGAATTGCCCGACATCCTCGGCAACCCGCTGCTGCAGAGCATGAAGGCGGATCTCGTTCGCGCCGAGGGCAAGCTGGCCGAGGTCGTCGAGCGGTTCGACCGCAATCATCCGCAGTACATCAGCGCGGCGGCAGAAGTGAAGACCCTGCGCAGCCGGCTGGCCACGGAAGTGCGCACCGCGCGGGGCTCCATTGGCCAGACCGCCGAGATTGCCCAGCGGCGGGCCGCGGAGATGCAACGGGCCCTCGATACGCAGCGGGACCGGATCCTGGCGTTGCAGCAGCAGCGCGATGGCCTCGACGTGCTGAAGCGCGAAGTCGAGAACGCACAGCGCGCCTATGAGGCCGGCCTCCAGCGGTCGAGCGAGATGCGCCTCCAGAGCCAACTGAACCAGAGCAGCATCGCCGTACTCAACCGCGCGGTTCCACCGGTCATGCCGGCCCGTCCCAACATCGTCTTCAACATCCTGCTGGCGACGGTACTGGGGTCGATTTTTGCTGCCGGCCTGGCGCTGTCCATCGAACTGTTCGATCGCCGCGTCCGTTCGGCGGCAGACCTGTCCGGCCCGGGAAGGCTCGTGGTGCTGGGCGAACTGCCACGACTGCCCCGGATCGAATCGCGGCGCCGCCTGCCGTACAAGCCCCCGCCCGCTGGGCCCTTGCACACGCAACCGGCCTAAGCCCTGTCTCGTACCCTCAAGGACACGTAGCGCTTCATGAGTACCGCAATCCGGCCCGGCAAGATCCGTCGTACACCGCCCGGTATGGACGATACGTTCGTTGGCAAGCTGCTGCTCGATGCCGGGGCACTCGATGAGCTGGACGTGAACCGGGTCGTCGACCGGCAGCGGGAACAGAACATCCGGTTCGGCGAGGCGGCGCAGCAGCTCGGACTCGTCTCCCACGATGACATCCAGCGGGCCTTGTCGCGGCAGTTCCAGTATCCCTACGTGAATCCCGGTGAGTCGCGCCTGAGCCGCGTGCTGGTGGCGGCATACCAGCCGTTTGGTCCCGAGGCAGAAGCCTTGCGAGCCCTGCGCAGCCGTCTCTCCCTCCTCTGGCTGAGCGAGGAGAACCGGGTACTGGTGGTGACGGGGACGCGGCACCACGTCGGTTGCAGTGCACTGGCCGCCAACCTCGCCGTCGTGTTTGCCCAGCTCGGCCAGAAGACCCTGTTGATTGACGCCAATTTTCGCGATCCCGTGCAGCAGGAGCTGTTCGGTCTCGAGCCCGGAACCGGTCTGTCAGCGCTGCTGGTAGGACGCAGCTCGTTCCATGGTTCGTACGTCTCCGTCCCCTCGTTCGATCAGCTCTCCGTCCTCTGTACCGGCGCTGCGCCACCGAACCCCCAGGAGCTGCTCGCGCGGGTGACCTTCAATTATCTCCTTGAGGCTGCAGCGACGACTTTCGATGTGGTCATCATCGATACGCCGCCGCTGCTCGACTTTGCGGACGCACAGATGATCGCGGCACGGGGCGGCGCGTGCGTGCTCGCAACCTGCCGCCATCGCACCCGGGTGGCCGACATCGAGCGGGCCAGTTCCCAGCTCCAGTCGATCGGCGCCCTGTTGCTTGGCACGGTGCTCAATGAATGACGCCCGCAGCACGCTGGTGGAGCAGGCGGGCCTGGCTGCCGTTTCGACCCGTGAGGAGGGGCGGCGCGGGGTGGCGCTCGCGCTGCTGTCGATGCCCGTCATCTGCGCGACGCTGCTGACGAAGTTCGCCATTCCGCCGTTTGGCGCGCAAGGCATCGGCATTGCCGTGATGGTCCTCCCGGCGGTGATTGCCGCCGGCATCTTCGCGGGTTGCATGCGGATCGATCCAGTCAGGCTGGCGCTTTTCCTGGTACTGACGGGCGGGCTCGGCATCGTGCCGCTGCTGCGGGGTGATTCGTTCTCGCTCAATTCCGTCGCGCTGTTCATCGCGCTGCACGTGCCATTCGTCTTTGCCGTAGCCGCAGGGCGCGACAGCGCGCGCCGGGCAGTCGCCTTCTTCCTCAACGTTGCCCTGCTGCTCGCCACGCTCGCCATTGCGCAGTACTTCCTGCAGTTCGTCGTGGATGTCCGGTACCTGTTCCCCATCGAGAACTTCGTTCCGGATGCGTTCGTCGTCCAGCACTTCAACAAGCAGGCACCGCTCGGCTTCAGCGGGCTGTTTCGCGCCAATGGCGTCTTCCTGCTTGAGCCCTCCTACCTGGCCCAGCTGCTGGCGATGGCGATCGTCATCGAACTCTGCACCCTGCACCGCCTGCGCTGGCTGCCTGTCTACGGTCTCGGTCTCATCGTTGCCCACGCGGGAACGGGCTTCGTCATCCTTGCAGCTGCGTTGCCGGTGTTCGTCATCAGCCGCAAGCGCATCGACCTGCTTGTTGCGGGCGTAGGCGTGCTGGTCGTCCTGTACGTGTTCCAGGACTACCTGATGCTCGATCGCATGCTGGCCCGCGTCGGGGAGTTCGGTTCTCCCGATTCCAGCGGCTTCTCCCGGTTCATCGGGGGGTTCTATGTGCTCGACGAGTTCCTCTGGAAGGATCCGTGGTCCACGCTGTTCGGCGCGGGCGCCGGCTCGTTCCAGGACTTCGCTATCCGGTCCGACTATGCGGCTGCCGAGATGCCGCTCTTCAAGACGCTGTTCGAGTTCGGCCTGCTGGGGACGGTCGCGTACTTCGGATTCCTGATGTACTGCCTGTTCTCATCGCCGTTGCCGCCGCTCGTCGGCTACACGATCCTGGTCTGCCTGCTGCTCAACGGGCTGTACATCCCCTTCGCGCATGTCATCGCCCTGTCGCTGCTGGTCTGGCCCTTCTCGATGGGCGAAAGACTGCCGTTCCGGGAGCCCGTGCCGCTGCCTGCCGAGGAACCACCGCCGTATGGCTTGCGTGCTGCCCCGTTTCGACCGATGGCAGGCAACGCGTCATGACCGGCGTGATCTTCTTCTCGCTGCTGGGCTGGCTGCTGCTCCTGCTCGCCCTGCATCCGTTCACGACCTATCCACTGTCGTTGCGGCTGCTGGCGCGCCGCCAGCCAGCGAGGGAATTCTTCCCCGGTCAAGGCAGCGCCCTCAGTTGTGCCGTTTGCATGTGTGCCTACAACGAGGAACACGTGATCGAAGCCAAGGTGGCCAACCTCCTGCGGTTGCGTGAGCGCGAGCCCGGTCTCGAGATCCTGGTCTACGTCGATGCGGCCAGCGATCGCACTGCCGAGATCCTGCGCCGGTATGCCGATCGCATTGACCTCCATGTGGCCACGGAGCGCCACGGCAAGACCCACGGCATGAACCTGCTCGCAGCCAGGGCGCGCGCCGACCTGCTGCTGTTTACCGACGCTGCCCGCCCTGGCCG
>JANNNQ010000143.1:0-1524 GCA_031398625.1 Pseudomonadota bacterium | reverse complement strand
TGGGGGCCGTGGGGTCTCCTGCTGGCGGTCCCGGTCGTGATGATGATCAAGGCGGTGTGCGACCGCGTGGAACACTTCAAGCCCGTGGGCGAGCTGCTCGGGGACTAGAGCGCGCCATTCGCGGCTTCTAGACGTACTTCCTGAGATCCTCGATCACCTTGCCGTCGTTCGGCAGGCTTCCAGCGCTGACGAGTTCAACCTCGCCGCGCAGCTTGGTGAAATCGCGGATCGACGCCACTATCGCCTCCGCGAGCCCGGCGGGCCCGGACTTGGTTTCGCACTTCAGCGTCATGCGGTCGTTGCCGGCGTCCCCTTCCACCACAAGACGTACCTTAATGATCTCGGAATGGCGACGCGCGATCTCGTTGACCTGCTTGGGCGTCACGAACATCGCGCGCACTTTGGTGCTCTGGTCGGCGCGCCCCATCCAGCCGCGAATGCGCGTGTTGCTGCGCCCGCAGGGACTCTTGCCCGGTAGGATTGCGGACAAGTCCCCGGTGCCGAAGCGCACCAGAGGGTAGTCCCGGTTGAAGGTGGTGATCACGACCTCGCCAACCTCGCCTGCCGGCACCGGGTCGCCGGTTCCGGGCCGTACGATCTCGAGCAGCAATCCCTCGTCGAGGATCATGCCTTCGTTGACCGAACCGTCGGGGGCCAGCGATTCGTAGGCGATGGAGCCAAGATCCGCGCTGCCGTAACTTTGCGTCACGCGGATGCCGCGCTCGAGCATGGCAGTTCTGAGCACGGGCGGAAGATACTCGGCACCGACGTGGGCTTTCCTCAGAGAGGAAATATCAACCCCCGCCTCCGCGGCCTTCTCGACAATCAGCTTGAGGAACGAAGGCGTGCCGATATAGGCGTTGATCTTCAGGTCCCGGATCGCCGCGATCTGCATCTCGGTCTGCCCCACGCCCGCAGGCACGACAGTGCAGCCGATCGCGAGCGCGCCCGATTCGAGCATCGAACCGGCCGGCGTGAAGTGGTAGGCGAAAGTATTCGCGACTAGGTCGCCGGCGCGAAAACCGCCGGCGTACAACGCGCGCGCCGTGCGCCACCAGTTCCTGCCGCGGCCCTCTGGCTCATAGATCGCCCCGGGCGACATGAATATCTTTCCGAGCTTCGAAACCGGCGTCGCATTCAGTCCGCCGAGCGGACGGTCCTTCACCTGCAACTCCGCGAGGTCGGATTTTCGGGTTACGGGCAGGGCGGCGAGGGCCTTGCGGGTACGGATTTTCGCCGGCTCGACGGCTGCCAGGATGCGCCCGAATCCCGGCGCGCGGCGCTTGGCGTGCGCGATCAGTTTCGGCAGCGCCAGCATGAGTGCTGCCTCGCGCTGCTTGGGCGCGCGAGTCTCGAGCTTGTCGAAATGGGCGGCGGGCTGTTTCTTCAAAGCCAACGCTTGCGGCGGCGATACGACTTCACGTCGCGGAAGCTCTTGCGGCCGCCGGACGAAAAACCGAGATAGAACTCCTTGACGTCCTCGTTCTGCGCGAGCGACGAACCTTCGCCGTCCATCACGACGCG
>JANNNQ010000102.1:0-7463 GCA_031398625.1 Pseudomonadota bacterium | reverse complement strand
GAACGTGCCGCCGGTGAGCTCTTCCAGCGTGATCGAACCGTCGCGCGCCTTCTTGGCGTAATCGCCGACGGCCGCTTCGATTTCCGCGAAGCTCCTGGTTTCGGCATTGCGCAGCACCGGCACCATCAAACCGCGGTCGGTCGAGACCGCCACCCCGATGTCGTAGAACTCGTGATACACGATATCGTTGCCATCAATGGAGGCATTGACGGACGGGAAACGGCGCAACGCCTCGATGGCCGCCTTGATGAAGAACGAGGTGAAGCCGAGCTTCACGCCGTGGGTCTTCTCGAATTTCTCCTTGTACCGTGCCCGCAGTTCATTCACTGCCGTGAGGTCGACTTCGTTGAACGTGGTCAACATTGCGGCCGTGGACTGGGCCTGGATCAACCGCTCTGCAATCCGCGCGCGCAACCGCGTCATCGGCACGCGCTGTTCCGAACGCGCGCCTGCGGGGGCCAGCACGGCTGCGGTGGCCTTCGCCGGAGCCGCAGGGGCGGCGGGTTTCGCGACATGCTGCAGGACATCGCCCTTGGTCACGCGACCGTCCTTGCCGGTGGCCGCCACCTTCGCGGCATCGACCTTGTTCTCTTCGAGCACGCGGCGGGCAGCCGGACCTGATTTTTCTGCGATGGATGCCGCACCGGCGGCAGGGGGCGCCTCCGCTGCAACCGGCGCGGCTGCAGGAGCAGCGGCAGCGCCCGCTCCTTCCTCGAGAATCGCGAGCACCTGGCCGCTCGTCACCGTCGTGCCGTTCGCAATGCGGATTTCCTTGATCACGCCAGCCGCCGGCGCCGGCACTTCCAGCACCACCTTGTCCGTCTCGAGATCGACGAGATTCTCGTCGCGGGCCACGCTGTCGCCTGGCTGCTTGTGCCAGGTGACGAGCGTCGCGTCCGCGACCGATTCGGGCAATTGCGGAACTTTGACTTCGATGCTCATGAAGGGATCCTGATTCCTTTGGCTGATCAGCCGGCGCCTGGGGCCCGGGCTTGCTGATACGTCGGGTTGCTGTTTCGCCGCAGCGGCCTCAACTGCGGATCGGCGCCTTGAGTCGGACGGTTTCGCGCAGCGACGCCTCGGTGCTGGTGGCGCGCAGGGCCGCATCCACGAGCGCCTGCTGCTGCTGCACGTGCATCTTCATGATGCCCGTCGCGGGCGCAGCCGCCGGTGCGCGTCCCGCGTACAGCAGGACATCCTTCGAACCCAGCGGGCGCTGGAGACGATGGCGGATCTGGTACCAGGCGCCCTGGTTCTGCGGCTCTTCCTGGCACCACACGATGTCGTGGGCGTTCGGATACCGCTGGAGCACCGCCGCGTACTCTTCTGCCGGGAACGGATACACCTGTTCGATGCGCACAATGGCCACTTCGCGGTTGCCGTCGGCACGCCGCGAGTCGAGCAGGTCGAAGTACACCTTGCCGGAGCAGAACACGAGACGCTTCACCTTCGGGGGCGGCACGTCGTCGATCTCGTCGATGACGTTCTGGAATGTCCCGCGGGTGAGGTCCTCGAGCGCGGAGACCGACAGCTTGTGGCGCAGCAGGCTCTTCGGCGTCATGACGATCAGCGGCTTGCGCAGTCCGCGCACCATCTGCCTGCGCAGCATGTGGAACATCTGCGCAGGCGTCGACGGCACGCACACCTGCATGTTGTTCTCGGCAGAGAGCTGCAGGAAGCGCTCGAGGCGCGCGGACGAATGCTCCGGACCCTGGCCTTCGTAGCCATGCGGCAGGAACAGCACGAGGCCGCAGAGGCGGCCCCACTTCGCCTCGCCCGAACTGATGAACTGGTCGATGATGACCTGCGCCCCGTTACCGAAGTCGCCGAACTGGCCTTCCCAGATCGTGAGACAGTTGGGTTCGGTGGTGGAGAAGCCGTACTCGAAGCCCATCACCGCTTCTTCGGACAGCAGCGAATCGATCACCGTGAAACGCGGCTGGCTCGGGTTCAGGTTCTTGAGCGGGATGTACGACTGGCCCGTGGCCTGGTCGTGCCACACCGCATGGCGGTGGAAGAACGTGCCGCGGCCGGCGTCCTGGCCCGTCAGGCGCACCTCGTAGCCTTCGGTGAGCAACGTGGCGTATGCGAGCGTTTCCGCGAAACCCCAGTCCGCCGGCAACTGGCCGGCACTCATCTTCTCGCGATCCTGGACGATCTTCGCGACCTGGCGATGGAGGGTGAGATTGGCCGGCAACTGCGTCAGGCGCCCGGCGAGGTCGCGGAGCGTTTCCACCTTGACGCCGGTCTGGACGGTCTCGTTCCAGTCCGCCTGCGTGTACTTGCTCCAGTCCACCGTGTGCTTGTTGCCGATGAGGCCGAGCGACTGCTTCGCCTGCGACTTGCCCTCATCCAGTTCCGTGCGGTACTGCTCGGCGAGCGCATCGGCATCCTTCAGCTCGAGCACTTTCTCCTTTGCGAGATGCTCGGCATACAGCTGGCGGGTCGTCGGCTTCTGCCGGATGACCTGGTACATCACCGGCTGCGTGGCGGCAGGCTCGTCGGCCTCGTTGTGCCCGAGACGGCGGTAGCACACGAGATCGATCACGACGTCCTTGTGGAACCGCATGCGGTACTCGAGCGCAAGGCGCGTCACGAAGATCACCGCTTCCGGGTCATCGCCGTTCACGTGGAAGATCGGCGCCTCGATCAGCTTCGCCACGTCGCTGCAATACTGCGTCGAGCGCGCATCGGCAGGATTGCTGATCGTGAAGCCGACCTGGTTGTTGATGATGACGTGCATCGTGCCGCCGGTGTAGAAGCCGCGCGCCTGCGAGAGCTGCAGCGTTTCCATCACGACACCATGGCCGGCGAATGCGGCATCGCCGTGCAGGAGCACCGGCACGACCTTGTCGCCCCGGGCGTCATTGCGGCGCTGCTGGCGGGCCCGCACCGAACCTTCGACCACCGGGTTGACCACTTCGAGGTGCGACGGATTGAACGCCAGCACGAGATGCATGTTGCCGCCGGGCGTCCGCACGTCCACCGAGTAGCCCTTGTGGTACTTGACGTCGCCCGAACCCTGCATGTGGTTCACGTCGTAATGACCGTCGAACTCGGAGAACAGTGCCTGTGGCGACTTGCCCATCACGTTGACGAGCACGTTGAGCCGGCCACGATGCGCCATGCCCAGCACCATTTCCTCGACGCCGGCTGCACCGCCCTGCTGGACGAGATCGTCGAGCAGCGGGATCAGGCTGTCGCCGCCCTCCAGCGAGAAGCGCTTCTGTGCGGGATAGCGGGTGGCGAGGTAACGCTCCAGTCCTTCGGCGGCGGTGAGATGCCGCAGCACGGTCCTGCGCTCGTCAGTCGAGAGGCGGAAATGCGCGCGCCCCTGCTCGTAACGTTCCTGCAGCCAGAGCCGCTCTTCCGTCGTCGAAACGTGGGCGAACTCGGCGCCGATCTTGCCGCAATAAACGAACTTGAGCTGCGCGATGATGTCCTTGAGTTTCTGGCGCTGGGCCGTTGCGCCGCGCCCTGCATGGAACTCGGTTTCGAGATCGGCGTTGGAAAGTCCGTAGTATTCGAGCTTGAGTACCTCGGGCACCGGCCGTTCCAGCAGGCCAAGCGGATCGATGTCGGCGCAGAGGTGGCCGCGATTGGCATAGACCTGCACGAGCCGTGCAACGGCAGCCTGCTTCGCGGCGGCATCTGCGGACGCAGGTGCCGCGCTGGGCCCCGCCGTTACCCATGTCGCGCGGGCGCGTTGGGCGAGGCCATCGCGAATCGGACCGTGTGCCGTATCTGCCGCGCCGTTTTTCAGGCGGCGGAAGTAATCACGCCACTGCGTCTCGACAGAATCCGGGTCGGCGAGAAACTGTTCGTAGAGGGATTCGAGGTAGGGGGCATTGCCTTCCCCCAAGGGCGTAGACTCGAGCAAAGCTCGCAAAGAGTCGCTCATTCGCGCGTAAGTTCCTGTGATTACAGAGGAAGGTTCGCTGCAGCACCCTGCCGCAGCGGGCGCGTAGTGTAGCCGAAGCTCCCCCAAAATGAAAAAAGGCCGGGGGCTGTGTTGCTCGGGATCTGCGCAGCGGTTCGCCGGCTCCGTCCCGGGGGCGTCGCGACGAACGGCAAGTAGCATCGATACCGCGTTGCAAAATGCTCACTCGCGATCCTCCAGCATCATGGGCGACACTTTATGGAATGGCGCGTATCCGGCTGAGGCTACGCGCTGGGCATCAGCTATTCAGCGGCGCCAGGGCTGCAGGACAAGCAGCATCCCGGCCATCACCAGCAGCACGCCGGAAATGCGGACCAGGTTGGCAGGTTGCGCGGGATGCAGGATGCCGTAGTGGTCGAGCAGCAACGCGCCCACCATCTGCCCGAGCACGGCCACCGCCACGAACCCTGCCGCACCGATTCTCGGCACGCCGAGAATGGCCGCGACGACATACCCGGCACCGATCAGCCCGCCGATCCACATCCAGCCCGGCAACCGCGTGAGCTGCCCAGCCGCCGGCCACTCCGGGCGCTGGACCAGCAACAACACGATCAGCGCGGCGATGCCGATCACGAATGACAGCAAGGCAGCGAATATGGGCCCGGCGGTGAGCACGCCCAGACGAGCGTTGATCAGGGCCTGCAGCGGCAGTCCCGCCCCCATGGCCAGTGCGAACAGGACGAACAACCAGAACATGGCTTTTACTCGGCTGTCAGGGGAGGAACGGCAACCTCGTCCGCAGGCGCAGGCGACCGGGGCACGAGAATGATCTGCACCGGCTGCGAGAGATCGACTTCCGGGGCGGGTGGTGGCGCTTCCGGCGCCGGATTCGACTGCGAATAGACTTCGGTGAACTTCTGGAACGCGGTGAGGCCGCCATCCACGACCCTGAAAATGCCGGTCACGAACACGAGCGCGATGATCCCGGACACGATCCATTGCGCCGTGGACATGTTGGGCAGCCACTGGCCCTTCGTGCCTTCGGCACGCGCCCGCTCCATGACGGCGAGCTGCAACGGATTCACGGTGTCGAGATCGACGCTGCCACCGTGGCGTTCGCCGGATGCAGAAGTGGAGTCCGAAGATGCGGTTTCATTCATGGAACACTCGGACACCTGTGGCGCCCCCGGCCGGAGTTGAACCGACGACCTACCGCTTAGGAGGCGGTCGCTCTATCCACTGAGCTACGGGGGCGGCGAATCGGTGGGGTTGTGGAGCTGAGCGGAATCGAACCGCTGACCTTCTCATTGCGAACGAGACGCTCTACCAACTGAGCTACAGCCCCATATCGAGGCGCGCGGATTGTAGCATTGGGCAGCTTGCCGGCAAGCCGTCGATGGGGTGGAAAACCGGATCAATAGTGCAGCTTGACCACCCGGGCATGGGCCAGCTGCGGCAGGAAGATCACGAACATTGCGTCGTACTCGTCTTCCTTCAACGTCACCGATTCTCCGGCCAACGACTCGACCAGCTGCGGCACGGTCGCCGCATCGCCCACCACGACCACGTTCTCTCCATGGTGCTGCCGGCGGATACGCCCGGGCAGACTGCCCCACGTATCCAGGGGAACGACATTGACAGGCAAGGCCGAGGTTTCGGCAAGGGGGGTCGCGGTCTGCTGCGTCCGGAGCAGTTCGGAGGCATAGATCGCATCGATGCCCCGCACCGGCTTGGCCTCATGCAGCAGCCGCACCAGCCTTGCTGCACGTTCGCGCCCCGCGATGCTCAAGCCAGGGTCGCCGCCCGCGGCTTCATCCGTTTCTGCATGGCGGATGACGATCACCACCGTCGTCGCGCGGGCATCGACAAACCAGGCGACCACACCCGCGAGCACGATCAGGCCGAAGACCGGCAGCAGCAGCGGCAGCAGGAACGGGCGACGCTTGAGTTGGGTGAGCTTGTCCATCGGGACCCATGATAAGCCAGAGTCACGTCGCTGGTCGCCCGGCCCGGACCTGTGCTGTACTTGGATCCGATGAATGCCGCCATCCAGCCCGCTTCTGCCGCGTTGCAAAGCGCCTCGCCCCATGCGGGCGGCCTGCGCGCCCTGTTCGGATTCTTTCGGGAACATCGGGACAACCGGACGCCACTGGTGCTCGCCACCGTGATTGCCACCACCGGCACGACTTATCGCAAGCGGGGCGCGCAGATGCTCATCCGCAGCGACGATCAGTGGCAGGGACTGCTGAGCGGTGGGTGCCTCGAAAGTGATCTTGCCGCGCATGCCCGCGAAGTCTTTGCGACCGGCCTGGCACGGGTCGTTGACTACGAGCTCTCCGCGATGACCGACGCGGTGTGGGGCTTCGGCCTGGGTTGTGATGGAAGCGTGCAGATCCTGCTCCAGCGTCTCGACGCCAACAGCGACTGGGAGCCGTTCGCGAGCCTGATGGACGCAGCGGAGCACGGCGTAACCGGGAACCTGACCCTCCTCTGCAACTCCACTGATCCAGCGGGGCGTCCTGGATCGTGGACGCTGCGCACCACGCTACGGCCCGCCACCGGCCCGTTGCAGGCCCTCGAGTTGCCCGCTGACTTTGCCAGTGCCCGCGCTGGCTTCATCGAGCTCTCGCGTCATGGTCATGTGCATACGTGCTTCGGGATGCCCCTGCCCCGGCTGCCGCGGCTGGTTATCCTCGGAGGCGGACCCGATGCGCAACCCCTCGTCCAGTTCGCGGCACAGCTGGGCTGGCATGTCAGCCTTGCCGATCATCGCGCGGCCCTTGCGGATCCGGGGCGCTTTCCTGCAGCCGACCGCGTGGCGCACACGCCCGAGCAGCGGTTACCGGAAGACCTCGATCTGTCCGGCGCGGACGCCGTCGTCATCATGAGCCACAACCTCGCCGCCGATGAGCGTTACTTCGCGGCAGCAATCGCCTCGCGCGCTCCCTATATCGGGCTGCTCGGGCCCGCGGCACGCAAGCAGAAACTGCTGTCCACGCTGGGCAATCCGGATGCCGCCGGCAGCCGCGTTCACGGCCCGGTCGGCCTCGACCTGGGAGGCGAAGGCCCCGAAGCCATTGCGCTGTCGATCGTGGCGGAAATCCAGGCAGTGCTGCACGACAAGCTCGGCGGCAAGCGCACGGGCTGAGACTTGGTGCGCCTTGGAACACGCATTGCCGAATCGATGAAATTGCAGCGGCTGTCTCGGGGGATCATTTCGGCGATCGCCTTGGCGGCATCCGCCGCAGCAACGATGTCGCTGGCACAGTCCTCCGGCACCCGTTCAAGCTCGCCGCCCGAAGCCGAGTTCCATATGGCCCGACTCATTTATACGGTGGCGGGAGGCGGCCGCGGGTTCCTGTTCGGCCCGGGCCAGCCCTGGTGGGCCATCGACTATCCGGAAGCGGAGTACCACTTCCTGCGGGGACTGCAACGACTGACCCGCGTGAACGCCGCGCCCGACAGCCGGCACATCGAACTCACCGATGCAGCGATCTTCGACTACCCGTGGCTGTTTGCGCAGCAGGTCGGGCGCTGGCAGCTGTCGGACGAGGAAACCTCACGCCTGCGCGACTACCTGCTG
>JANNNQ010000035.1:0-3304 GCA_031398625.1 Pseudomonadota bacterium | reverse complement strand
GGCGGTGGCGGCCAGGGCACGGACTACATGGGGGTCGACGGCAACGCGAGCTGGGCGCATTACTACGTGCAGGCCGGCTACCCGGTCTACCTCGTCGATCGCCCCGGGCATGGCCGCTCTCCCTTCCATCCCGATGCGCTGGGAGAAATGGGTGACTTGCCTTACTACCGCCCGGAATTCCGCGATGGAGCAACTGGCAAGCCGCGTCGCTGGGAAGACACCGGCTTGCCGGGCGATCCCGCGCTGGACCAGTTCATGGCGGGTGCAAATGCCACGATGAGGGACAACGCCTTGGCGCAATCCCTGTGGCGCAGTCGCGGCGGGATGTTGCTCGACCGGATCGGACCCGCCATCGTCCAGACG
Source organism: Pseudomonadota bacterium (assembly GCA_031398625.1). GTDB lineage: Bacteria > Pseudomonadota > Gammaproteobacteria > Steroidobacterales > Steroidobacteraceae > CAIUGU01. The sequence goes on along the minus strand of JANNNQ010000035.1, from coordinate 2,941 downwards.
CATTCGGCTGGTGGTCCATTCGGTTGGCTGACCGCCGACGAGCGGCCTGCGCTGGTGAAGGCGATCGTGTGCTTCGAGGGGGGCGGGGCGCCGTTGCTTGCGCAGGGTGGTCCTCCCGGAGCGCAGGCCGCGAATGCCGTCGCACCGCGGACGCTTCCTGGCCTGAAAGGTATCCCGGTACTCTACTTCGAGGCGGAAAACTCGGGCAGGACGAACGGTCCTCGCATGCTCGAGGCCCTCAAGACCTCGGGAGCGAATGCCGAGTACTTCAACCTGCGCGAGAAGGGCATCACGGGCAACAGCCACTTCGCGATGCTCGAGACGAACCGCAAGGAAATCTTCGACGTACTGAAGGGCTGGATCGAAAGCAAGGTTCCCGCGCGCAATACCTGACGCTTCAACGGAAGCCCAACGGTGCAGCGGCGCGTACAGGCCGCTGCACCGGCGGTAAACCACGTGGGTACTACTCAGGCGTACAAACAAAAAGACGAGATAAGAATCATCAATTGAGCGACGAGTTGAGCGGTCCGGGTATTCCAGGGCCTGCCGGCACTGCCAGCCGATCCCCGCGCGGGTATCGCATGCGGGACGGGTTCGGCGATGGCTGCAAACTGCCGATGCAGATATTTCATCCGATAGTGGCTGTCGCTCTCCCGGCTGCCCATCCCGAGGTGCGGCGGATCGATATCGAAGGCTGGCAGGCCAAGCCACGCGTAGAGATGGGACATGCAGGCCGCGGGCCTTGCCATCAGGTCTTCAAAGCGCAGGAAGTAGAGGCGCTCTTTCACTGCATCCGGCAAGTCCTGCACGGCGTTCAGCCAGTTATCTTCAATGCGCAGGAGACGGCTTCATTGTAAAAATCCGCCACGATCCGTTGGCAGCGCAGGGGAGCGGTATCCCGGGAATCGGGATGGGCCGAAAGGCCGCAACCTGTAGCGCCGGATTCGAGGGTGATCGGTGAGGGCCTGGTTGCTGCTTAGGATCTGCCAGCCGATTTCCACACCGATTTCACACGTTCTCCATGCTGGATCCACCGTTGCAGCACCGTGGACGGCGACACTGCAGCAGCCGAGGAGAACTCACGATGTGGCACTTCCAATCCCGATCCTGCAAACGCTTCGCGAGGCGTGACGGTGTAAGCTTGCCCGCGGGCGCCAACCAATGAGTGACAACGGAATGAAGCTCGAGCTCGCGGAAGCCTTGAAGCGTCTTGGTAGCAGTGCGCGATGGATCGGGCGCCGGTCTGCAGCGACGCTGCGTGCCGCGATCGGAGAGGTCCGTTGGACTCCTCCCCTTTGGGCCACTCCCGTCCGCTCTGCCACCGCAAAGGGTTGGGGCGTTGTCTCTCGCCATCCACGTCAAAGTGGATGGATAGCCGGCGCTTTCCTGCTCGTGATGGTTGCGGGCTTCGGCGGCTGGCGCGGGTACCAGTTGCTGCCGCAGCCCGTCGAATTCGAGGTCACTGCCGTTCCACCAGAAAGGACGTGCTACGAGTGCGACCCTCCGGGAACACCGAATCCTGCGGTCTTCTCATTCACCGGTTCGGTAGCTCCTCTCGCAGATACCGGCAAATCAGTCGATACTGACAAATCAGGCATTTCGATTCGGCCAAAGATCGCCGGCGACTGGCGATGGGCTGACGATAGGACGCTGGTCTTCGCTCCCAAGGCCGATTGGCCCATTGGCGAGACGTTCCTGGTTGCGTTCGCACGGCGGGGTTTCGCTGCGCCACAGATCAGGCTCGGCACTTACGAGACGACATTCGCATCTCCCGCCTTTGCAGCGACGGTCGACTCAACGGATTTCTACCAGGATCCCGTCGTCGCGTCAGACAAGAAAGTGGTCATGACGTTCGGCTTCACCCATCCGGTCGATCCAGCGGCGCTGGAGCAGCGGATTCGCGTCAGGCTCTTCAACCGGATCACCAACGACCGGGAAGAGGAAATCCAGCCTGCACCGACCTACACGGTCACCTACGACAAGCTCAAGCTGCATGCCTATCTGCAGACGAGTCAGCTGGCAGTGCTGGAAAAAGGTGGCAGGGTCGATATCCAGGTCAGTGCGGGTGTCCAGGCCGCCCAAGGCGGCAACAGGACACTCGAGCCATTGGCCGCAAACGCTGCGGTTCCCGGGCTCTACAGCCTGGTGGTCAGTGACGCCAGCCTAACGATCGCCCGCGATGAACGCGATACCCCGAGCCAGGTGCTGATCGTAGGGACGTCGCACTCCGTGACCGAGCCGGAGATGTCTGCACGGGTCAAGGCATGGGTGCTGCCGGAAAAGCATCCGGATGCGAGACTGCAGACGGCGTGGGAGAACGGGGGGCGGAACCTTCCGTATCGGTGGTCCGAGAATCTCGTGACGCAGCAGGTCCTGGGCACTGCGACGCCGCTCAATCTCAAGTACGTGCCGAACGAGAGGGAGCACGTTGACCTGCACAGTTTCAATCTGGCAGGCGAGCCGAAGCGACAGATCTACGTGCAGGTCGACAGGGGACTGCGTTCGTTTGGCGGGTACCTCATGGCGGAAGCCACTGCGAGGGTGCTCGAATTTCCGGAGTACCCCCGGGAAGTACGCATTGCCTATCAGGGGGCACTCGTCTCGCTGTCGGGTGAGCGCAAGCTGACACTGTTCACCCGCGACGTGGCGGCAGTGCAAGTACAGGTTGGTCGGCTGCTGCCGGACCAGTTGCAGCATCTCGTTACGCAATCCCGTGGCGACTTCGCGCGACCGCAGTTCGGCAACTATCAGTTCAACGATTCGAGCATCACCGAGCGCTTCACGGATATCGTGAACGTTCCCCGTTTGTCCCCGGGTGCGGCGAACTACCAGGCACTCGATCTGGCCCGCTATCTCAACAAGGCGGGCGCCAATCGGCAGGGAATCTTCCTGCTCAATATCCAGGCCTACGATCCCGAGACGAAGCAACCCTTGGGGGCAC
>JANNNQ010000026.1:0-6635 GCA_031398625.1 Pseudomonadota bacterium | reverse complement strand
AGCCCAGCAGGCGCAGCAATCAGCTCCAGACTCCGGGTTCTGCACTCTGTCTCCCCAGCGCCAAGCCGGGAAAGTCGAGAAAATGGCTTGAACTTCCCAGCCTTCAGCTCGCAGAGCCGAGTTCCAGACTTGAGGCTTCGAATTCTCAGCCGCATGCTCCGAGTTCCAGGCTCGGCAAGCCGAGTGGCCAGCAGCAAGCGAGTTGGAACGACAGCGAGCCGACCCAGCGGTAGGACAGGCAGACTCAGCGTCAGCAACAGGCCGAGCGGCTAGCCGCACAGTTGAGAGCCCTGGGCATGGAGCCGGAAGAGGCTTGAGGCGGGGAAAGGGAAGCAGAGCAGGCGACTGTTCGGCTAATCAAACCATCCTGAATAGGCGACCGATTTCTGTGGGGGCGCACGGCCGTCGTCTTCCCAGAGTTCTTTCACAGAACTACATGGCTCACCGCTTCCATCTAATTAAGAATACGTTCCTCGAAGGTGTCATTGCCTATCGAGTATCTTTGGCTTAGATAGCTAAAAACCCGATTTTTGACACCTCCTGTCTAACAGATCCGACTTTTTAATATTGCTAAATCTACATCCTTGCGTTAGTCTCACTGTGAACCTGGGTTCAGGCATTTCTTGAGCTGCTGCAACCGTTAGACCGGTTACGCTGTTGTGTTGGGTCATCAATGGCAGAAGTTCTGTAGCTCAGCAGGGGGAAAGTTCGTGATAGCTAATATCAAGCTCGGCGATAATGCCGTGACGGTCGAAGAGAACCTCCACTTCAGATTGAGCATATTCGGCCTAAGTCCAGGGGCGGAAGCTCTAGAGTGTCGAATCTCTGCCTTGCCTGCGAATCTTGCAACCTCAAGAAAGGCAATCGCCCCGTTGAGGAGGTGTTTCCGACCATGTGGCAGAACTAAGTTCAATCGCGCTCGACTGGGGATTACCAAATCCCACTAGGGTGATGCGGCCTGCACGGGAGCCTCTACACCGGAGTGGTTGAACGTGAGGGACATCACACCTCTCCTGATTACCTGTAAAGGACATGGGACGCGCCAGAGAGTAGGGAATGACGAGAACGGATTTCCTAAGGGTAAGCCCAGAGGCAAGAATCCTCACTATCGCGCAGGTGATATCGCCAAGGTCTTGGTGTCTAACGGTAAGTATGCAGGCCCTCATGTAGGCAGGCTCAGTACAAAAGCGGACTCCGTTGTGATTAAACCTTTTGGGGCAACCAAGCAATTTGATTTGACCAAAAAGACAACTATCAAGGTGATTCACCATGCAGATGGATATGCGTACGTTGCCGGATTGGGGCATCAACCATTCTTTGAATATTTCACAGAGGTTGTTGGCCGAGTAATCTGAAATCTCGATTTTGCTGTAAATCCCAAAGCTCGATCGGCTGAAGCAATCGCAAAATTCACAAGCCTGCGCCCTACTCCTTCAACCTGAGGGGCAAAAACTTGGAGCGTTGGAAACCTGGTAGACTATGAGATACCCCAATTTGGGAGAGTAGAGAGATGTCTCAGCCTGCTGTCTCCAAATTACCAGTCCAGACAGACGTTGAAACAGATGTCACGTTTCCGCCAGGGGACCTTTGGAGTGACGAGCCGCCCTTGGAAAGTGACCTGCACCGCCAACAAATGGAGCTGCTGATTCGCTCCCTGGAGAGCTACTGGAGGGAGCGCCAGGACTTCTACGTCTCCGGCAATCTCACGATCTACTACAGCCCCAATCAACGCAAGTCGGAAGACTTTCGCGGTCCTGATTTCTTTGTGGTGCTGGGTACCGAGCGCAAAGCTCGCAAAAGCTGGGTGGTCTGGCAGGAAGAGGGCCGTTACCCAAATGTGATCGTGGAGATTTTGTCAGACTCCACAGCCGATGTTGACAGAGGGCTCAAGAAGCGGATCTACCAGGACACGTTCCGGACCCTCGACTACTTTTGGTTCGACCCCCAGACGTTAGAGCTTAAAGGCTTTCACCTAGTAGATGGCCAATATCAGGAACGGGAGGCAACCGAGCAAGGCTGGTTGTGGAGCCAGCAATTGGAGCTGCATTTGGGAGTTCAGGACGGTCGGCTGCGTTTCTTGACAGCAGAGGGCCAACTCGTCCTACTGGCTGAAGAGCAGGAGCACCAGCGAGCTGAACAGGAGCGCCAGCGAGCTGAACAGGAGCGCCAGCGAGCTGAACAGGAGCGCCAGCGAGCTGAGCAGGAGCGCCAGCGAGCTGAGCAGGCCGAGCAAGAGAATGCGCGTTTGCGAGAGCGGCTGCGTGCTTTGGGCGTAGGACCTGAAGATTTGTAGGGCGTCAAATCACGCTTCCACGGCTCCCAGCGCTTTCTGTGTTGCTTTCTGTGCCTCTGATAAACCTGTGACACCCGTGATATTCATGCCTTCGTAAAGCCGGTCCGCTCTCAGGGTTTGTAAACACTCGCCCGTCTCCAGATCCCAAAGCTTAATGGTCTCGTCAAAACTGCCACTGGCAAGCTGCGGTCCCATCCGGGCTGAACGCAACGGATGAGACCGCAGCGAGATGACCTTGCAGGGTTCTCGACCAATTGACAACCAGTACATGACCTGCAACTCTAGCTCTGATAGACGCTCAAATTGGCGAGCTAAAAGATTGCAAATATCGTCGAAGACGAGCGTGGATTGCGCTAAGAATCCTAAAAATTTGGAGGCATTGCCGTCGAATAAATCTCGAATTTCTGCGGCAACCATTTTCATAGCTAGTGAGCAAACGCCAGATGACATCCTCAAACTGACCCTGAATCCGTTCTGCCAGCTTTATAGATAGGGCAGTTTTGCCAATGCCTCCCATGCCTAACAAAGCAACCAGGCGGCAACGCTCTTGCAGAATCCACTGCTCCAGTTTGGCTAATTCTTCAGTCCGTCCATAGAAGACTGAGACATCCATCGCCGCGCCCCAACAGGAGCGGGGATGAGTTGTCCCCTCAGGGCGCTGTCTCTTAACCTTGGGCTCATCGAACTCTAAACCATCAGTGGCGGTAACGTTAATGCCATAATCTGTTGTGAGCGACGCCTCAAGACCGATTGCAGATTGCTTTTACTAACCTTCTCTCCCAACGCCTGTGAGAGTGATCGCCATAACTCGAAGCCCACATCCCTAATGTGACTGGTGTTGTAACCTGATTCTTCTGCGATCCTTGCATAGGAGCTTCCCTGCCAAACCTGACGAACTACCAGCGCTTGAACATCTGTGAGCCCCTTCTGCTCCAGGGCTGCATCCACCAGAATTAGCGCGTCTTCGACAGTCATCCCCTAGGAACCTCAGTAATTTGCCTCCCGAACTACTCGACTTTTTCCGATGGTTAGCCGCCTTGGGTTTCAGAGGTGGCTAAGATGTTATGAATTCTTGACCTAGTAAGCTGCCACGCTAAAATTAACGCATCGACCTACAGTCTCATGAATTGCCCCAATGACGCGCCTTGACAGGAGGGCAGGCAAGCAAGCACAGTGGAGAGCTGATGCAGGCCTACAATCTGAGTCACAAGCTGGTTGGCTTCTTGAGGGCCTATCCAGATTCACTGCTACGGCTCTCCGCTCAGTTTCTACTGATGGCTCTCAGTATACAAGGGCCTATATATAGGTGGCGGAATTACTCAGCCTCCTCCGCATACTCATCTAAAACACTATTTGATAAATGTGATAAATGCTTTTGCCTTGACAATACTCGAACACTCTCATAGGACAGGTAAGTACACCTTTCTGATAACGGCGCTACATCAAGCAATGAGAATACAGGCCGTCGAATCTCTTGAAATACCTTGTCTCGACGCTCAGGAGGCGCAACTATATGCAACTTTATGTTCATGTTTGGCTGAAGTGCAAGCAAATCTGCCATTCTGAGGATACCGGAATAAATTGAAGTAGTATGCTCAACCTCAAAAGCACGAACAATAGAGCGTCGCTTTAGCCACAATACATCAATTTGTTCAATGGTCTTGAGTGTTGTCTCATCATAATTAAGAGGCAGAACATCTAGCAAGACGTGATCTTGATCCTCCCATTCTGTTAGAACTGCGTTTCGATCGCTACGAGGTAGCCAAACTGACATTCCCATTTGAGAACCAATGCTGGCAAGCAAAGATTGTATCTTTATTGATTCACGTACTTCTGGCTGATGTGCAGTACTTTCGACTTCACTTTTTGTGTCTTGAGGAACGGTAACTGTTACAACTCTGTCTGTACGATGAATACGGTGTGTAATTAATTTCTGGTATTCATCCTCATCAATTTCAAAAAGTTCTCCCCCATCTACTTGCGCCAGAATGAAGTCTTCAAGGAAATGACCATCATTGTTAATCAATTGATTAAGGCTATTGCGAAGCTTGCCTGTCCACTTCGATGTACTTTTGTCAACTCCTGTAGTGAAGGACAAACGATCCCAGATTCTATGATCATGGATCGGAATTGCCTTTTCTTTAGGTAACCACGCAAGCGGCTTAACTTTGAAACGAATTACAAAAGGATCATCTTGGGGAACGAAGATTGGGGTGTCATCTGAGAAGCATTCACTTTGAACTTCAAAAACACCTATCCACCGGGATAGTTTAGTCACATAACAGATTAACTTATCGCCAATCTTAATCCGGCTTGCAGCATTTTGTTGGCGTAGATGAAATCCAGAGATATCACGAGCTGATTTTGAGAATGCTTCATAAGTTTCTGGAGAGAAGAGATTTAGGTAGTACGCCAATTTCTAATGCTCCTGTTAATCCTACGTTCCTAACTAATTATACGCAACGAGACAGAACTAGCCATCCTACAGATAACCTCGCGTTTACGTCCCCACCGATAACTCAAGCCACCTAACGACCCAAGTTCACCGGACGGCAACTCACTCTGTTTCATAAACGATCGCGCATCCCTCCGCTCCGTGTGCAGCAACTTGTTATACCGCCGCTGACGACATTGCCAAGTGTTTTGGGTGAGCAGCCACCCTTAGGAGCCAAGCTTGAACTTCTGGATAGCCAGAAAGCTCGAAGCCACCCTCGTGCGCTACATGCGTGTATGCATACAAAGAGATGTCAGCAATGGTCAGGGAGGTACCCACCAAGTATGTGCTTGCCGAAAGTGCCCGCTCCATTACCGACAGAGCTTTATTACCACCACTTTGCTTTGCCTCATATTCCTCTCGACGCTCTTCAGGTAGCCCTAGATATTTGGCGATGAACCTAGCGACTGCGATATAGGGCTCGTGGCTGTATTGCTCGAAAAACTGCCAACTTAAAATCTTAGCCCGCTCCAACGGGGTGTCTGGCAAAAATTCGGTACCATGAGCCAGGTAATTCAATATTGCGTTCGACTCCGAGAGATATTCCCCGGACGCCAGTTCGATAAGGGGAATCTTACCATTAGGATTCTTGGCAAGAAATTCTTCCGATTGAGTTTCGCCAGACAGAATATCCACCTCCAGCCACTCATGCTCGATGTCAAGATGATTCATCAGCAACTGAACTTTGTAGCAGTTACCCGACTGACTATCTCCATAAACTTTGAACATCTCCAGACCTTCCCTTGCAATATAACGGCTCAAATCGGCGGCGGCAGACAACCTCGGCAACCCCACTAGCGTCTCTTGACCGTCTGCTGCATTTGAATAGTCAGACCGCGTGTAGTCTCGCTATTTGCATTAGATACTGATTTTGTGGTTAGCTATCATTGTGCAAAGCTTTCAACTTTTGAAATCTTTCATCTGTCCACTGGACGCTTGAGGGAGCGCGTTGTCGATGTCGCCCTGACCTCGAAACCTGGCGTGAGTTGAGGCATCGCCGTGTGTCACCACCGACAGGCAAAGCAATTCCCCCCAGTCTCAGGGAAAGGCTCTGGTCGCAGGTCCAGGGCTCTTGATCACCCGAGGCTGATGTTTGAACCCAATCCACTAAGGTTGGGAGTCAAAGGTACTCCTTCACAATAGCCGTGATGGCTGCAACTAGGTAATCAGACAGATCACTCAGCAGAATCCCCTCACCGCCAGGTCTTGGGGTTCACGCCATCTAGTCAGGGGCAACACCTCCAAGTGTCTGAGCAAATCCTGCTTGGGCTGTGCTGTGGACATCTGAGATAGGGCTCACGAGCAAGCGTTTGTCCTCGACCAGTAAACGTTTGGGGCAAACCAGAAAGCGTTTGCCCCAAACGAGTCAACATTCAGGTCAATCAGAAAGCGTTTGCCCTCGACCAGTAAACGTTTGCGGCAAACCACAAAGCAGTTGCCCCAAATCACAAAGCGTTTGCCCTCGACCAGTAAGCATTCACGTCAACCAGAAAGCGTTTGCCCTCAACCTGTGAGCGTCTGACCCAGAACTTGAGCCACACCCGCTTGCGCAATGCCCGAAGCTCGTGTACTCTTCTCAATTAGCTCATATCCTCCAAGCGTCGCTTGAGACTGTGCTCAGCAGTACTCAAGCGACTAACCCCCAAGCTGAACAGCCCAGCCGGGAGGCTAAACGGCAGTTTAACACCGCCTAAGCCACCCCATCCTTCTTGGCGCTCCAGTAACCGGGTGGCTTGGCGGCCTTGGGTCGGGGACAAAGTCACAACTTTGTCCCCTCATTTCCCATAACTAAACTTTGGAGACTGTGCAGACTATGCGCCAGCCTTGTGTTGCTTATCTCTGGGAGGG
>JANNNQ010000447.1:0-93476 GCA_031398625.1 Pseudomonadota bacterium | reverse complement strand
CTCAACGGGGACGGTCAAGCGGACCTGTCATACGGTCAGCGTTCACTTGCCTACGAGTACGCCGCCGAGGCGTGGCGCACTCATACCTGGTTTGGAACCGGCCCAGGGCACACTTACGCAACGGGCGCCTTCACGTTGGACACCCCACTGCTGACCGTGGCGAAGTTCGGGCTAATTGGAACAGCGATCCTAGTCATCTTCCTGTGGACCTTGCTGGCCTGCTGTCTGCGTACTGGTAGACGATTCGGGATCCGGCCCGCACACACCACGATTAGGGCGCTCACGTGCGTGATGGTGGCGTTCCTCCCGTTCGGGACGCCCGTCGAGGACAAGGGCTTTGCGTTCGCGATCGCGCTTGTGGTGACCGCAATCGGCGCAGCCAGCGCTCGAGGATTCGAGGATCTGGTCAATCAGCAAGATGCAGACGCCCATCCCGGTCAGATGCCGAGCATCGACCGCAAGTCATCGTCACCGGCTGCCGCTGGATCAGCGAAGTAGTCCACGTCGACGATCAGGTACGCATCGGCAGGGACCGTCCCATCGGTCGTGATGACGACCCGCTTGCCAGTGTCGTTGGAGACGTTGTAACCGGCGCCGAACCCCGACCCTTGGCTCGGGTTGCTCGTCACCCCAGCAGTCATGTCGGTGACGAGGTTCGGACTCACTGCTGCCGTTGATCCGAGACGGATGCTGCTGACACCAGTGAGGGTTGTGGCCAGCAACCTGGCCCGAGCGATCTGGCCGGCGGGCAACGTGACCACGACAGCGGACATGCTCGGCGTCAGCGGGATCGCCTTGCGCCACACGTTGCGTGTCTGGAACAGCAGTCCATCGACGTAGACACGCCTGTTGATGATGCCCAGAGTGGCGAGGATCGGGCGGGTGCCGGTGTAGAAGTACGCCTCGTCGATGCTGGCAGCGTTGCCGTTGCTGCCCCCGGTGTCGTAGACGTACGACCCGTTCCCGGTCATGTGCAGGCTGTCGATCTGCGGTCGGCTGTTACCGAGTCCAGAGATGAGGGCAGAACCGGCGTTGTCCCGACCGGTGTGGGTGTTGCGCAGGATCAGCTGTTTGATGCTGACGCCTTCACAGCGCGCCTCGATCGCCAGAGCGGGGCCTTGGAAAGCATCGGCCTCGATGATGCCAATCGATACACCGCGACACTCGGCGATACCGAGCACCCGGCCTTTCGATGCCTGCCCGTTCTGCTTGGACGACTGCGGGCAGATGACAGTCCCGATCGTCAGGTTGTCCACGAACTGGGCGATGACAACGCCCGCGCCGGGGTCGGTGCCGGATACCGAGTCGATGGTGATGTTCCGGCCATGCTGGATGCTGATCCCCGACTCGGCGTTCGCGCCGCCAGTCATCGGGTTGACCAGGTTCCATGTCCCGGCGATCCGGATGTTCTCCGCCATCTTCGTAACCGGTGCCGCTGACCGCTGGGACACGGTTGGTGTCGCAGCGACGCTCAACGCATACCCAACCGGTCGGTCCAGGGTGATATGCGTACCGTCGGGGACTGCGCTGACTTTGGCGTGAAGCCAGAAGTCCGGTTCCGCGGCGTCGTACGCGGCTTGCCCGAGCCGGAGGAACACCCGCTGCCCGACCGTGAACGTTGCACTGGAGGTGACTTCGAGGGTGGTGTCAGAGATGAGCGTGTCCGCGGTGATCGTGACCTGAGCACCGAACGTCGAGCGGATGCGGATGAAGTCGCAATTGCTGGTCAGGTTCAGGACTGCGCCGTCGGAATAGAGAGTGACGTTGGGGTCCTCGATGAGGATCCCGCCCTCCTTCTGTTGCCCGACGACGCGCCGGCCGATCGACCACGGGCCGTCCTCGCGCATCACCCGCACGGTCCCGCCGCCCGCCGCAATGACGTGCGCGACGGCGTTCATGATCTGGACCAGATCTCGGGTTGAGCCGAACTGGGGATCGGCGGCGGAGACATCGGTGGCGGGCTGGGCTTCTGCCCTCGTTGCGAGGGGATTCAGGCGAGTTCGGCGCACCATGATCAGTGAGCGAGCTGGGAAGCGTACGCCTGGAACGCGGCGCGCCCGGCCTTCTTGTGCCCCAGGACGGTGGGGTGGGTGCTGTCGTCGGAGATGTCGAAGTCGGAGGGGCCGAGGCCGTTGGTTGCCCCTTGCCGCCCGCCGCCCCACGTCCAGGCCCGGCCGAGGGTGCTGACCGTACTGCCGGAGGCAATGGCTCCGGAGGCGACCGTCGCGCCGAACGTGGTTGCGTAGGGCCCGGACCCCGTCACGCCGGTGATGGTTCCACCGCCAACAGTTGCCGGGGTGGTGCCCCATGCCATGGTGCCCACGATGACGGACGAACCGACGGGCAGGGGTGCAACGGTCGAGATGGAGCTGCCACTGGCGTAGGCGGAGGCGAGGGTGGTGGTTACCCGCAGCGGTCGAGGGACCATGGCGGCTACGTCGAAGAACAGGAACCCGGCTGCGGCGGCTGCAGCTGCGATCGCTTCGGTGAACGCGTAGATACTCGACGTTGCACCGTCTTTCGCCGTCCAGGGTGACATGACATTGAAGTCGGTGTACGGCAGCGACGACTTGGCGAGGGCGAACAGGGTGGTGCATTCGTCGTAGCACATCTGAGCGGTGTAGGACGGACTGCCTGCCTCGCGGTTGGCATCGTTGATGCCCATCGAGAAGAAAACCCGCTTGGGGTTATAGGCAACCACGTCGGTGGCGAACCGGTCACGAAGCTTGACCCGCCCACCGGTGCCCGGATTGAGGTACCCGGTGCCACCGCTGCCGGACATCATCAGGTTGCGGGCTCCGATGGCGCGGCCGAAGACCCCAGCCCACCCGTCCCACTTTGAGAACGTGGCGATGCCCGTGTCCCGGATCGTGGGTTCGGTGAAGCTATCGCCGACGATGATGGTGAGATCCTCGTCTGGGGTTCGCGTCACCGTGGCCGTGGAATCGACATTGAACCCGGCGAAGCGGCTTCCGCCCTCCATCTCCAGCCGAAAATGCCGCAGCTTGGACGTGGAGAACGTGTACAAATCCCGGTAGAGGGAGGTGGTGGCGTGCCCCGCGACGGCCCCATTGGTGCCTGCCGTGGTGAGCTGTCCGTCAACGATCAAGCGGTAGCACGTGGCCACCGAGTTGTTCGCTGAGAACACCGGTTCAATGTTCATCGTGTCCGAGTAGATCTCTGCCGCCCACGGCGGCGGGGTGCCCACAAGCGGATAGGCCGGATCCAGGCCAATGCCCATGAAGTTGTTGATACTGGCCGACGTCGCGGGTTTCCCGCCGAAGTAAGTGATGGCCGCTTTGTCGTTCGGGGAGATCGACCGCACTGGAGAGATCGCGGTGGCCGCATTCGCGACGCCAGCGGTGTACGTCGGCGGTGTCGCCATCACCGACAACTCGCTGACACCGGGCAGATCCCGACCCCGCAGCGGCGTACGAGCCGCGGCGATATCGACCTCGGTGGGGCGGGGATTCCGCCGACTCGGTCGGGTCACGAGGACACCACACCGGTCAGGTCGAGAGCCACGCCGGACGCGGAGGCCACTGCCGAGATCACGCAGCCAGCCTCCAGGAACTGCCCGACCAGCTCGAAGACGCTGGTGCTGTCCCCTGCTGTCAGGTTGGTGACGTAGGAGATCCGCCGCTTCGTCCCGCCAGTGGGGGTCTTGAAGATGGCCACCGAGGCGATGGTGGAACCGGACTCGTTGTGCACAACGGCCGAGGCCACTTTGGTTCCCGAGAGGGCAGGCACGGTGTAGATCGTGCCCTCGGAGGTGGGTACTGCGTTGACGGTCGGGTTCAGCGTTGAGCCGAGGAGGTTGGTCCCCTGCTTGAAATCTGCGGGCATGACTCAGCCTCCGAAGACGATTGCGAGGCCAGCGGCTGCACCGCTGGCGGTGGCCATGGTTGTTGTGGGGTCGGCGGTGAGGGCGAGGCGTTCACCTGACATGCCGTGGTCGCCAAACACCGTGGTCGGGCCCGCGTCGGGGCCAGCGAACGCGGGGAGGAGGCCGTTGCTGTCCGAGGTGAGGATTCCGCTCGGGACAGCGGACCCGATGGTCACACCATCGGCGCCCACGTAGGTAAGGTCGGTGATCTGGGTGCCGCCACTCTGGCGGCTGTAGATTTTCACCGGGATCCCGGCCTGAGGGAATCCGCCGACAGACAGCACGAGGCTGTCGTTCGTGGCTGGGAAGATCGCGCGAGCCATAGATGCTCCAAAGGACGTACCGACATGGCGTCCCGATCCCCACGGTCATCGTAGCCGAGGGATCTATCGTTCATGCATGTAGCGTCTACGGATCATGCCTTGGACCGGGCGCTCCTCGGGGGAGTCACATTCAGCCGCTGACCGAGAGGCAACTCCATCTGAGCATGCCGTTCCAGATACGCCGCAGCAGCACGGGCCACCTGGGGACTGTCACCCAAGAAGCCAATGCCCGTGTTGCATCCGTGACAGAGGAAGTCGCGCATCGCGCCGGTCGTATGGTCGTGGTCGAGACTGAGTTGCGGCTTGGCCTTCTGGCAGATAGCGCAGCGCCCGTTCTGTTTGGCCAACTGCTGGTCCAATTGCTGGGGCGTTCGACCATAAAGCCGCGCCTGGCGCTTGCGCTGCGCCCGCCTCTTCACGGTCCAGCAAGTCCAAATCGGTTCTCCCTTCCTGCTGTCCCTAATGACCTTCACTGGCCCACAGATGTCGCAGACTCCCTTGCGGTTCTCGGGGTTGATGTCCGACAATTTGTGCCATTGCCAAACGGGCCGCTTCTTCCTGCTGTAGCAGGTGCTGCACAGGCCGAGGCTGTTGAACGGTCGCCCGCAGTCCGGGGTAACGCAGACGCGTCCGTGGAAGAACAAGTTTTCGACGGCGCAGTTGGTGTAGTCCCCGTCCTGGTGAAATACCGCCGATCCCGAGGGACAACCGAGGAACGCCGTTGCTACCAGGCGATGGACGTAGTACTTCCGGGTTTTCGAGTCCTTCATGAGGCGGACTCGCATACCGATGCCCGTCCTTGTTGTTTCAGCGAAGGCCGCGACGAAACTCGGGGAGAGCCACTTCCCAGCGCTCGACTGGCGCCGGAGGCTTCTGACTCGACCTCGATCCGACACCTCATAGCGACCTTCGTACCCAGCGATCGGGAGCCAGTGCTCGACCGGTTCGCTGTCTGTTCTTTGGCTTGGGATGGATGTACCGTCGTTCATGTCGACCTCTCGCACACGGGTTGGCCACTCCCGGGCCGTTACAGCGGCGCCGGGGTTTCTTCTGTGCGTGAAGTCTATCAATCGTAGATCACCGATGCACCGATCGTGGATGCACAAGGGCGGGCAGACTCGAAGGTCTACCCGCCCGTTGGTTGCCCCGCGAAAGGCGTACGAGGGTTGACGCCCAGCACCGTTCTACGCCACCCCCGAGAGGAGGAGGCTACCCGCCGAGTTCCGCCTCACCAGCCAGCAAGTCACAGGATTTACACAACATCGCTCCGCTCGGGTCACGCTTCCTGCGCTCCACCACGTTCCCGCACCGGTCGCACGCCGTGCCTTCTCTGTCCTTCGGCACACTCGGGCCGCCCTGTCCGGGCCTGTGCTTCTGCCAGGCGAGGAGCGCGGACGCGAGGAACTCACCGTTGGCATCCCGTTTGGGGAAAAGTGGCCCCGACATTGACCGGGGTGGGCGGCCTTCCCGTTCGTACTTCCGCACCGTTGCGGGGGCGAGGCCGAGGAGGGCGGCTGCGCCTTCGAGGTCAACGCGCTCGGGCGGGTTCACGGTGGTCCTTTCGTTTGGAGCGGGGCTCCTGCCGAGGATCCGTTCTCCGGCCGGCAGGAGCCCCAGTCTATGTGGGATGAAGTTAGACAGTCCCGAGGCCATCAGGGGCAGCGTCGGGCGCGCACTCCGGGTCAGAGCACACCGTCACGCCCTCGGCCAGCACCTCGCGGCACTCCGGGCAGCGGGTGATGCACTTCTCGCAGAGGTGACGGCCGCCCTCAACATGCCAACCAGAGTCCATGGCGTCGCCCTCTGCTTGGCCGCCGTCAGCCCACGCAGCGAACTCTCCGTCCTCGGTGGACCTCCGGCCGCACTTGTCGCACTCCAGCCAGTAAAACGGCTCAGACTTGAGGACCATTCAGCCCAGCTCCTTCAGTCGTTCCCGGTACACCGCAACGACATCCATGGACGGCCACAGGGCCCGCTCCAGCGCCGCAGTCGTCGGCGCATAATCGCCATCGATCAGGCGGGTGATCCCCGTCCGGATCGCCGCCAGAGTCGCCTCCGCGTCCTGCGTCCGATCCGTGAGGCCCTCCTCAATGCTGTTCGTGACCGCCGCGAGGTTCGACACGTTCGTCGAGACGATCTGGGCAATGAGGTTCGCGGCATCCATGGGGATGGACTCGGGTGTTTCGGTGGTCACTTTCCTTCTCCTTCAGCGAGACTCGTTGCGATCAGATAGAGAGGCCCGTAGTCCTTGAAGATGACGTCGAACGAGCAGGGGTACGCCGAGGCATTGCTGTCCCAACGACCGTCCTCGCCACAGATCCAGACGTCCCCGTCACGGTCACGGACCCTCGAACCGACAGTGGGTTCCCCGTCGCTCTCCAGCGGCTCGGGTGCCACCACGGCTAGCTGCAGCAACCACTCGACGTCATCCACGGCGAGGGTGTGACCGTCGATCCCGGAAACGAGGTAGACCGTGTCCGCCCCGCGTCCGTCCTTCATCCGCAACCGGTAGGTCTCGGCCCACGCCCGCAACCGGGTGATGCGTTCCTCGGTGGTCTCGGTGCTCACTTGCTTTCTCCTTCACTGGGCTCGGCTGGGCGGGTGACGAGGAGGATGGACCGCTTCGCCGGACCGTGACTGGACGGCACCACCACATACCCGCGACGCCTCAGAATCCCCGCCGCCCGCACCATGTTCGGAAATGACGTGTCACGACCCCGGTTGATGCTGGCTTCCTTCCAGTACACGGTGACGCTGTCCGCCCCCTGGGTGGCGATCACCGCGAACCCGGTGGTGTGCTCACGAAACCCCCTGATCCGGGACGGCTGCGACTTCGACTTGGTCAGACCACCCGAAGTCAAGGCACGGGAGACAGATGACGGGGTCGCGGTCATCGCGTCGCCCCGATCAGCGCCACCACGGCCTCCAGGCTGGTCTGCGCAGCCTCCGCGATCTGCTCATCGGTTGCGCCCTTGAGCCGGGCCTGCACCATCGCGAACCGCATGCTCTTGTTGGCATTGCGTACAGGCTCAACGTTGTTGGCCACGAAATGCAGGGCCAACGGGATGAGATCGGCGTCAGACATGTGCTTCCTCCTTGCGGGTTTCCCCTACCGGTGCCCGCAGTACTGGAACAGAACGGATCAGAGCTGAGCCGGCCAGGTACGACGTGCCCGGGTAGGGGTTCTCGTCCGGGTCGTAGTCCCAGTGCGGGTCGGCGCGGTGGACATCCACAGACGCGGGGAAGTAGGCGCTCACGAGTTGGCCCGGATGGCACGGCGGATGCGACCGAGAGCGGCCAACCGCTGGGCGTGGTGGGCAGAGGCGGTGTCACGACACTTGTCGCACTCCAACCGCGTGGAGTCCACGGCCTTCTGCTGCGCCCGGTCCTCGGCATCAGCGACCAGGTCCGTCAGCACGGCCAAGTCGGCGGTCGAAAGAGGCGAGTAGTCCATCAGAGGACTTCCGTCGTCGCGTCGTCGATCTCGGCGGCGATGCGCTTGAACATCTCCGTGGTGAGGACGATCCGGTCCGGGGCGTCCGGGGTATCCAGCGTGATGCTGACCACCGTTCCCCCTGGGAAGATCCGGATGCGGGCGTCGGTGAAGTCGTCGCTGACCAGTAACTCGCGCTGCTGAATGGCCATCAGGCGTCCCCACCGATCCGGACGTAGTTGCCGGGCCCTTCGATTCGCGCGATCTCGGATGGGGCCATCCCATCGACGGTGGCATCAGCGGTCAGGGCGTACTCTCGGGCACCGAAAGTGAACCCGGCCTGATTGAAGTGCGCCTCGATGAGCGCCTGCGACTGCTCCTCGGTGAGTGCCTCGTCGTCGCTGTCGAAAGTCAGGGTGAGGCTGGCGCTGACCGTGGTCTGGTAGGTGATGCGGTACTCGGGCATCATCGTTCTCCTTCGTGGTGGGGGGGGCGAGACTGAATGCGCTGTCCCATCAGATGTCTCCCCTCTGAATCAGGGGGACCTCAGCCACCCAGGGCGCCTCGTAGCCGAGGAACTCATAGACCCTGCGAGCTTGTCGGTGCGCCTCAGCGAGAACCGCCGTGCGCGTCTCAGGACTGGCGTCCGGACCTGTGTAAGCGTTGCTCTCCGCGAGGACCTGGCCGCCGCATTCCAAGACGTAGGAGGGCCCGTATCGGAGGACCATCTGCTTGGCCTCCTCTCTGATTTCGGCCTTGGTCACTTCGCGCCTTCCTGGGGAGCCTTGTATCCGACTGCACGCGCCGGACATGTGTCGCAGAAGAACGTGCTCTCGAGGTCGGTGTCATCGTCGGTGTCGTCCCAACGGATGAGGGCCGCCCCGTCGTCGTCCCACCCCTGGAACGTCCCGACCTCTTGGACGCCGTTGTCGTCCTTGCGGCCATAGAGGCGGGTGGAACCGGCGGTGAAGTTGGCTGCCATCGGTCAGTCCTCCATGTAGATGTCGGTGACGTCCCCGAAGTCCAGTCCGGCGTCCGGGTACAGGTCCACCCATTCGGTGCGGGGGGTGGGGATGACCGGAACGGGCTTGACCAGGGCCACGAAACGATCCGCACCAACCGTGCGGACCACCTCGACCAGGCCCGCTTCGATCGCGGCGTCGACAGCGGCATGAATGTCGTTCTGGGCGCCACCCATTCCCCAGCCGAGGGCGTCCACCTTCGTCATGGCGTACGTGGTGTTGGTGAGGCGGGTGACGATGTCGGCGACGGTCGCGGTGCGGAGGGCCTGGGTACTGCCGGGAGTGGGCGAGCCCCACAGCTTCACGACCTCGTGGTCGGCGATTCCACGCCCGGCTATGACGAACACGCCGTTCGGCTGGATTCGGTAGGCGGTGCCTGCCTCGTTGAGGAGGCTCACTGCCTGCTGCTGGGTGCTGGTCGTCGTGGTCATGAGATGAAGTTAGTAGACTATGGATCGTGTGTCAAACGTCTACGATCCGTTGACACCATAACTTCATCTCAGCTAGGGTCAGGGCACCGCACAACGAGTCCTTTGGGGGAACGATGAACGAGACCACCAAGATCCAGGTCGGCGCCTTCATCAAGTGGAGCAACGGGTTCTGCGGAGCCGGCCAGGGCGCCGTTACCAGCGTCCGGGAAGACGGTGCGCTGCTCGCTGGTGGCATGGTCGTTCAGCCGGAGGCGGTCACGTTCGTCGGTGGGGACGAGATGCCCGAAGTCGACGACGAAAGGGAGGCCGAGCGGGACGCCTGCACGCACCCCGCCAGTCAGTGCATCCTCGGCCGAGGCATGCTGATCTGCACCGTCTGCTCCCAGATCATCGGCTCAACGCCGCAGGCCACCTCGTGATCGCCCTCCCGGCCGAGACCATCACCCGGTACGTGGTCCGGGACCGCGAGGGCCGGACCGTTGCCGTTCTCAACGGACGAGCCGCGCAGCAGGTGGGCGGGGAAGTGGAAACCCTCACCGTCCCCACCGAGGACGCCGTACGCGCCGTCCTGACCGGACTCGGCGACGTCGGGGGCGCCTCCCGCTGCGGCGACATCACCACCTGGACCGTGACCGCGTCCGGTGGTCGGAAGGCGCACATCCTGGTTGATCCGATCCGTTTCGCCACCGGGTGGGCTGTGACCGTTTCCCCTTCCGGTGGGTGCGCGTTCGTGTGGCCCACCATCACCATCAACCCCCGCTGAGGAGTACGAAATGAGCCAGATCCCCATACACCCCGCCGTCGCGGCATTTGAGCTGTGGCTTGGCAGTGAGCGGCTGGCGGACCCCGAAACGGCCCGCCTCGTGGGCGCCCTGCGGAAAGCAACCGCTACGAACGCCGAGGAGCCCAAGTGAGCCCTGATCACCCGGAGGCCCCGGTGTCCGTGACCATCCGGTTCGAGCGCCCCGATGGGGACGTGATGGATGTGCGGGTCAACATCCCGGAGTCCCAAGCGGGACCTGAGGCAAGGTACCCGTTCGGTGACGCGGTTCTGACCGTTCTCGACGCCAGCAATCTGACGTTCATGTACTTCAACTTTGACGAATAGGAACAGAAATGAACCGAGGCAAGGCGCTCTACGACCTGACGCACACGTCCTGCATTGCCGTGGACGAGGAGAAGAATCTGTGGCGGACGGCCACCGACAAGGAGGCGCGCGTGATCCTCGACGTCCTTGGGGCTGTCGACGAGAACGTCGAGTGGGGTGTGGAGTTCGAGGCGGGCAACGTCATCGAACGGGCAGCCAACCAGTCGGAGGCCGAAGCGACCTGCCAGTCCATCGGGTCCACCGGTGAGGAGATCTCAGTGGTCCGCCGAACGCGAGGCGGAGACTGGGTATATGCCTCCGACGGGGGCAAGGCCGCAGGGAGAGAGTCATGACCGGCACGGAATGCCCGGTGTTCGTAGAGACGGGCGCGCACTGGGACACCGGGACGTGCTGCCCTGTGACCACGCAGCCCACCAACCTCAAACCCAACCTCGGTCAGCGCGTTTACGCGGGCAACGCGCTCTGGGAGGTGACCAGAGTCAACTCGCCGCTCCCCAACTGCGACGAGCACCTCGTCTACGGGAAGCCGGTCGGTGGTGGCCCCGAAACGTTCCTCACCCCCAAGGGGTGGGTGGCGATGGAGGGTGCCCGCCCCGAACCGAAGTGCAGCGCCCACGGCGACGTGAAATGCGCGATGTGCTCTCGCAGCACGGAGACGGGCTGCAGTGAATGCTCGACGGTCGCGGAGGACGGGATGCACTGGGATACCTGCCCGAACCGGAACCGGGCTCCCATGGCTTCACCCACCCCCGATCCAGAGTGGTTAACCAGTTTGGCCATGAGGACCGAGGTTGAGGTAGCCGAACGCGCCGCCAGCCATGGCATCTCCTGGACCGTGGCACGGAGACTCGCGGAGACCGCAGTCAGCGTGGCCGCTCTCCACATTCACCCCCTGTACCGGGTCATCGGCGACCTGGAGTTCGACCTCCGCAGGCAGGAGGAAGTCGTGCAGGAGTTGCGGGCCGAGAGCGTCGACCTGAACACGGAACTAGACGCGGTCAACGCTGCGTGTGACGACCTGGCGAAGCGGGCCGAGTTCACTGCACCCGTGAACGACGTTCCGCTGCAGTACCTCCCGCTGTCCGAGGTCACCGACGGGCACGTGGCGGCTTTCGACAAAGCGCACATGGAATGCAACGGCGGCCACCGCGACTGCATCCGCGCTGGCCTGGCTGCCATTCAGTGGCCGACGCCTGAGGTCGACGAGGACGATGACCCGCAGTGCACCCGACCGCTTGTCCATGCCGAGCCCGCGATTGGTGGGCGGGTGTTCAACCACGACTCGGGCATCTGGATCCGCACCCATTCGGGTTGGGATCAGACGACGCCATTCGTTGGCTCGGCCACCGGCTGGTCGTGGAAGGAGTTGCACTCCACGTTCGACGGTCACCTGCACCCCGATCAGCGCGTGGCGGTGCGGGAGATGCCCATGGTCTCGCCACCCACGGACAACGAGTGGCTCAAGACGGAGCCCGCAGGCAAGACTCCCAGCCTGATGGATATCGGCCGCGCCTTGGTAGCGGGTTTCGGGGGGTACGTCGAAGACGAGGAGCATCTCCGGTCCTCCTCGGAGATGCGGGAGGTGCTCCTCGGTGGAGCCCGCGAAGGCGACACGATCACCGGGGCATGGAGCAAGCGCGCGCCTCGCCCGGGGAAGCCTGGGGTTTCGTTCGCTGAGTCAGAGTCCGGCTGGCTGGTCGATCCTGTCGTCACCCGTCCCGCCGCCCCGCTGCCCACGCCTGGCCAAGTCGCTTACGAGGCGGCACGGACCGAACGTCTCACGCGACGACCTACCGACGAAGCGATCGGATGGGACGAACTCAACGAAGGCACCCGCAGTATGTGGGAAGCGGCAGCTAGCGCCGTTCTCTCGATCAAGATTCCCGAAGGGGGCGACTTCTGATGGCCGGGGCCTACTGCCAATTCTGCGATCACCGTTGCTTCGTCCCACGGATCGTCCCCAACAGCAACCTCACTCACCTTGCGACCTGCACGCGAGGTATGGCGTTCGACCGGGAGCATCTGGGCGTCGATCACACCACTGCAACTAACCCGCTGGCGGCCGACTGCGCGCCGCTGCTCGACGGGCAGGATGGGTGATGGTCACCAAGGCTTCTTGCTCACGCTGCGAATCCACCGAGGCCGCATCCCCGCTACCGAAGCGGTTCGGTTGCCGAGCCTGCGGGGATCGGCCGTTCTGCTACGCCTGCGACGTCACCCACGGCAAGTGGTGTCCCGCAGCTCAGCCCTGATCGACCAACCCAACCAGCAAGGAGAACAACGTGAACCAGCAGGAACACAAGGCGGAGGCCGAACGGCTAATCGAACTCGTCGCCAAGATCGAGTCCGACGCCGAGGGCGCGGTGCTGGAAACGCACACCGCCGCGAGCATCCTCAGAGGAATGGACCGCGCGATCGCTACGGCTCAGGTCCACGCCACGCTGGCGACGGTCCCCGTGGAGCGGCTCCCTTTCACCTAGAGCGCCGCACTGGAGATGTCCACCCCGCTGCCCCCGAACGCCGAGTCCGCCTCGGACCGTTGGGGGCGGTGGGGTGGATCGCTTTGCGGAGGGAGCCAGATGGCATCGCGCACCCGGCTCGCGTACGACAGGACGTCCACCTGGTCGTCGTGCGAGCCTGTCGGGAACGCCAGTATCTCCGACTCGAAATCGGGCATCCAGTGGACGGCTGGCGGGAACAGAATCTGGAACTGCTCCATCCGTCGCGCCGCAGGAACGGCCCGCGAGAACTTGTCGACGTCCGGGTCCAGCGGGTAGATCACGAACCCTTCCCGGGTCGCCTGCGTGATCAGGTTCGTCCCGTGCGCCGACTTCTCCACGTAGATCGGGCACTGCCACCGGGATGCCAACGGGCCTACCGCTTCGTCCCAGTGGCGGGCCGGGTCGATCTGGATCCGGATCAGGTCCAGGAGGAGAAGCTGGCCAGTGCCGGCGATTGCCCACGCTGCGGCGACGGTGTAGTCCGCCTGGGTCCGGATGGACGCGGCTAAGTCGACAGTGAGGAACCGGGACGCGATCCGGATGTCCTCGTCCGGGCCTGGGCGGCCGGGGATCTTGATGGTCCACGGGTCGCCGGTTGCCTGCCAGTACCGGAACGTCGCCCGCTGGAACAGTCCGCCGGCCGCAGGGTAGGGCTGGCCTTGGTAGAGCGCCCAGAAGTCTGCTTCGCCTACGTCGGCCCGTTTCTGTACCCACTGCTCCGGGGTCCACCCACGGGCCGAGACCAGCCACTCCCCTTCGGTGCGGCCGAGGACGTCAGGGGTCTGCGCCGATGGCTTGACGTCGTTCTGGCGGGCTCGGTGTTCGACGACGGCGGGGATGTTGAGGTACTTCCATCGGGCGCCGTTCTCCGCGAGTTGCTGGCCGATGGGGTCGTCTTCGGCCCACCTGGTGTGATCCATGACGGCGAGCCCGGAGGGGCCGAGGCGGACGGAGATGTTGGACTGCCACTGGTCTCGCCACACCCGCTTGAATGCCTGAGATCGGGCGGTCTGCCTGTCTTTTACCACGTCGTCCAATATGACCCGATCGGCCGGGCGGCCTGCGATGCCACCAGTCAGCGACATGCATGAGATCGACCCTCGGTGGCCGTCGAGTTGAAGCCGGTTCACTGCCTCGGAACCCGGGCGAAGCGAGAGGTGCAGGTCCAGTCCGAACAGCGCCTCCTCCCCAGCATGAGAGCGGAGCGCGTTCTTGATGTCTCGACCCCACCTGACGGACGTCTCGTTGTCGTAGCTGATGATCATGATGCGGAGATCCGGATCGCGAAGCCACAACCAGAGCGGGTAGGCGTAGGCAATCAGAGAACTGTTGTGGGTCGGCAGAAGAGAGCGGCCGGCTAGGAAGGTGTGGTCGTAAGAGTCGACCTCGATGCAAACCGTGGGAACGGATTCGGTCGGCTCGGCCCAGACGTACCGGCGGCGGGCGACGCTTGAATCAGCGCACCGCTCGGCCTTACGGGGCAGATGGGCAGCACCCACCATGTAGAACCGCACCCGGTACTTCGGGCCAACGTCCCGGCCGTTCAACGTGGCGCGGCCAGTAGTCATGGTGGCCTTGGCCCCCAGCGTGAAGACCAACTCCCTGACCGCCTCGGCAAGCCGAAGGTTCGTGGCGCAGAACTCAACCTGGCCGTCCGGGGCGACGTAGCCATCAGTGTCGACCAGTCCTTGGAGTAGGGCCAGGCGCTGGGCACGCGAGCCCCGCATGTAGGCATCCGGGACGTGCTTGTCGCCCAGTACGCCAGCCGCTTCTAGTGCCAGTCGAGTGGCCGACTTGCCGCCTCGTCCTGTCCGGCCCGGGACATAGAGGGACCAGCCATAAGGTGCAACGTTCTTGTGTACCGGAATCCCGGCGGCACGAATGCGGTCCAAGATTTCGGAGTCGTCGGGGTGGGTCGTAATCTGCGCCTTCGTAGTGGTGCCGTCGCCGAGCCAAACGCCCATGACGTAGGGGTCCAGCGGCAGGTCAGCGGTCGGCAGTTCAAGATCGGCGGGTCCGGTTATCTGAGGGTTCTTCGAACGACGGACAGCGAGATCGGTCGTCTCGACAATGCTCTCAACGAAGGGGCGGCCAGCCTTCGGGCTGAGTACAGCCGGCCATTCGTGGGCGGCGTCGGCAACGATGGCCTCGCCATCGCCAGTGCGGACGGCGTAGCAGGGACGGTCATGCCAGACCTGCGAGACGGCCACCACGTTGCAGGGCTTTCCCCGGCGGTCGAAGACCTGGTCGCCAACCTTGAGCGTCCCCATCGTTGCCCACCCGTCAGGCGTCGCGATGGGCGTATCCAGCGCCAGCGCTTTCCCCTGCTGCGGCCCGAGGGAGACGGCGAGGTAGTCGGGCATCGTCTCGGTCTCGGCAGCGATCGTGGACTGGACGAGGCGGTCGGAGATCAGCCGGAGGGCGGCAGTCTCGTTGTACGAGGGAATCAGCGCCAGGAGGAGATCGAGCGGGCCGGGGAACGGCTGCTGACGCCAGCTCTTGCCGCGCATGGCTCCGCGCTCAAGTCCGGCGGCGAATCCAGCGGCGTTGATCGTCACCTCGGGTTAGCCGAACGGGTGGGTCCCGGGGTCATACGTATTCTGCCACTGGGAGGAGCAGCGCCAACGCCTTCTCATGCCGCTTCAGCTCGGCCACCAAGGCGCGCATGTGCGGCGAGCAGAGAGCCAGGTGCCCACCTCGGGGACTGTGGATCCACTCCGCCCCACCGATGCCGCAAGAAGCACAGCTCGGGTTGCCGGACTTCCACGTCACTAAGTCCATCACCCCGTCCCCTCCAGCAGATGCAGGTGCCTGACACCATTCGCCAGCACCCGCCGCATCACCTCATCCGACAGGTCCAGCACGGACAGGGTGGCCTGCAGCCACTGGCCGGCACGCTCCCCCGCCTGCTCCGCCAACTGCACCTGACGTTCAGCGATCCCCGCCTTGAGCGCGTCCGTGCACACCTTCCTCAGGTGCTCCCGCTCTTTCAGGTACAGCTCCAACCAGATGTGGACCCCAGCCGACTGGACCTGCGTGACCTGATCCACGGGCCCCTCAGGGCCGACACCTTCCACGTGGGACGTCTGCTTGTCACCCCAGATCAAGGCTTCCGGGTCCATGCCAGCAACGATGTCGTGCAACCACCGGACATGGCCGGCCGTCCGGGACACCTCCTCTAGCAGGGCAGAGCCGGGGTCAATGTCAATGGGGAGGCCGTACGTCCTCACGGCGTCCTCCATGACCTTGCGCCGTAGGTTGCGCTGGCCGGCCGCTCGACCAGACGGAGCCATGCCGCCATGGAGCTTGCAGGCGCCGACACCGAAGTGATCAGTGCCCCAGCCTGCGGGTCGCTTGCAGGGGCCACGGTCACCCTGGCGCTTCTTCTGCCCGCACTTCGGTGCGCTGTCACGAGAGCGGCTCATTTCCCCTCAGTCACGGAAGCGGTCACGTCTTGAGGGTACGGCCCGATAGCGACAGTCGATGGTCGACCGCCTGTTGGTCGTCTCTGCCTATCGGTGAGCATGGACGGGTGCCGAAGCGGAAGACCCTCCTGATCGAGGTCGAGCCACAGGGTGGGGTGACGGAAGCAGCGTCCCCGTACCCAGTCCTGGTGACGCTCCGGTACGCCATCGGCCTCGGCGAGGTGCATGACCATCCAGCGGTCGCTGTGGCGTGGACTGAGGGTGAGGTGCTGGTCAGGTGGGGCGCGGCGGAGGTGTGGCTGCCGTTGGAGGACGTCAGGCGAGCAGGTACACGCAGCTGAGGCCGATCCCGACAATGATCGGGTACCTGACGAGGTGCACTTCGGCGGTGGACCCGGTGCGGATCCGCCACCCCTCGGGCAGGAGGTGGACGCTGTCGCGGCCTTTCCTGCCACGCCAGGGGACGCCAGACAGCGTGCACGCATCCCCCGCGATGCCGGTGAGGACACCAAGGGCGATCCCAGCGACGGCAGCAACGATGACCTGCCAGGGCAGCCCGGTCGGGTAGGGCTGGGTGACCATCGCGGCGACCAACCAGGATGCGGCGAAGTTCAGCGGCGCTTCCTTCTGCCACCGTCCGGGGATCAGGTCTGCGATGCCGACGAAGACGAGTCCGGCGATGAGGGCGACGACGGCCATGCCGGCCATGCGAGCGGTGGTGTCCATCCATGGTGGCCCGAGGGTGAGTAGCGGCGCGAGGAGCCCGAGTCCGAAGACGAGGGCGAAGAGGATCGGGGCGCCTTTGCTGATGTCGTGGGTGGCGGCGCGGTGACCGCCCGCGGCCTTGCCGAGCCACCCGCAGGGGATGGAGGTGACCGGGCCCCAGACTCTGGCGGGGCTCGACGAGTGGTGGTCGGCGTCGGGTAGGAGTGCGCCGGCTGTTGCCCCGGCGACGAAGGCAATGGCGATCGGGGTGTCTGGGGTGACCGTCGCGGCCTTGCCTGCCAGGAGGACGAGGAGGCCGGACAATGTTCCGCTTGGACCGTGGGTCGCCGACATCATCAGCCGGTCGCTTCTGTCCGGTCGGTGGCTTGCGCTTCGCGGGCTTGCTTGACCCAGCGGCCGACGGTCTTCGGGTCGACCTTTGCGCGGGCCGCTGCTTCCTTCTGTGTCATCTTCCCGTCGAGCACCTGGGCGACCAGGCGTCCGCGCAACCCGGTGAACAGGATGACCCCGGGCGTGACCTGCGGCTTGTCCGGCCGGATGTCCTTGACGACGACCGGTTCGATGTCCGTCTTGATGCCCGCTTCGGTGTCCGCTGCGATGTCCCCGATTAAGTCCTGCTTGGTGTCCGGCACGGTGTCCGCTCGGGCGTCCCGATCCATGTCCTCGCGGATGGCCCTTCGGGCGGCCAGCATGTCCGCGACCGCCTGATGGATCCATGTCCACGCCCGGACAACCCACGTTGGGCGCTGGGCCTCGGCCACCGGGGGGACGAGGAAGCCGAGGGCTTGGAGGATCTTCACCAGCAGGTGGGCGGTGAGGATAGCCAGCGCTGGGGGCCACCCGTGGACGAGCGCCTGGATCCAGTCGTGCTTGGCGATGAGTCCGGCGCCGTCGACAACCTGTGCGGCCACGGTGGCGACCGAGCAGGCGGCGAGGACGGCGCGGGCCCATGCCACTGATCTACGGCCGGCGAGGGCGATGGTCCCGGCGTAGCCGACGAGGACGGGGACGTCCAGGGTGAGGGGAAAGAGATGCGCGGGCCGCAATTGCCATCCGGGGCCGTAGATCCAGACGGTGTCGAACCCGGCGTGGTAGGCGACCCGGTACACGGAGGCGTAGGAGAGGGCGAGACCTACGGCGAGGGCCAGTCCGGCGAGGATGGCCACGACCCAGGTGAAGCGGCGCCAGGTGTGGTCGGCGGGCTGGTCGGCGTGCACGAGCGATCTCCGTCTCATCGGTGTCTCACGGGCGTCTCATGGGGCGTCTCGTCTCACGTCTCACCGCTGTTTACGGGGGCTGAGACGTGAGACGAGCACAAAGAACGGGGTTCGGGTGGGTGTTGTCTCAGTGAGACGGGAGGATCCGGAACCATCCGGGCTTGCCCTCGATCTTCTGGGCAGAGGCGTCGAGCCAGCGGTAGAGCGTGGATCGCGAGGGGGTCACCCCGATTTTGGCCAGGGCCGCAGCGAGCGTGTCGCGGTGCAGCCCATCGGGCCCGGCGACCCCGAGGATCTCGACCATCCGCTCCCGGCCATCCGCCTCTTCGGTGCTGCCCGGCACGTCCCAGGTCTCCCCGGCGATGATCGAGGCGAACTCGGCATCGAAGTCCGGGCTGGCCGACACCGGGCCCTCGGCCTGCTCGCGGAGCGCCCGAAGCTTGGCCAGGTTGTTGTCGAGGTTCTCCTTAGCGCCACCGAGACCGGCGATTCCCTGGCCGGCACTCTGTTCCGGGCGGGTCGGCTCGGGCTGAGCAGGGGTGGTGGGCATGGTGGTGACGTCTCCTCCTTGGTCGGTGTACCAGGTCCGGTAGCGGGCCCAGCGGTTGGCGTACGCGGTGCCGCCGATGTCGGCGGACGGCTTGTCGAGGTACGGGCGCCACGCCGCGGTCTCAGCTGCGATGCGCCGGATGTCGGCGGGCCGCAGGTCGAACCCGCGGTACGGGGCGATGCCCCTTGACTCGGGCGTCTTGAGCAGGCCGGACCCGGGATAGGGGGCGTCCTCGACGGTGATGCCACCAGCCCAGCCGAAGAGTTGGGCGACCTCCTCGACATCCTCGGGGCGCATCTGGATTTTGATCCCGACCTGCCTCTTGAGCGTGGTGGGGATGGTCTCGCTGGTCGCGCGCAGGCCGGACAGCACGATCTGTAGCCGGGTCGCGCGGGCGATCGAGATGAGCTCTTCTAGTGCGGCGGCGAGGCTGGCGTAGCCTCGGCTGGCGGCGACCGCTTCGGCGCCTTCGTCGAGAACGATGACGATCGCGGGGACAGCGGCAGAGATGGGGATCTTGTCGTCGTTGACTGACCGCATCAGCGCCTTGTAGGCGACCTTGCGGCCCTTGGCGATGTTCACGGCGACGGTGACCATCAGTAGCGCTTCGTCGGGGGTTGCGGCGACCCAGTCGATGGGCGGGCGGTCGATGCGGCCGGCGAGGAAGTCGTCGAGCCACGGTGAGCTCATCCCGGCGCCGTTGAGGTCGATGTGCCAGACGAGTGCGTCGACACATCGGGCGATCCCGGCGTTGAGCGTCTGCAGTGCCACCGTCTTGCCGGACCCGCGTCGGCCAACGATCATCAGCGGATCCTCGAGGATCGTCACGGTCGCGGGGACGCTGGCACGGTGCATCCCGATCGGAAGCGGGCCCGTGAGGGTCAGTGGGGTGATGTCGGTCGGGTATGGCTGGGCTTCGGCGGTGGTGTCGACGGTGGAGACCCGCAGTAGAACGAACCCGCGGGACTTGCCGCCACCGACCTCGACACCGCACCCGAGAGGCAGGTCTGCATCGGTGGCCAGGGCTTCGGACATGCCGGCCAGCATCCGTTTGGTGACGCCGCCGGGCAGGCGGGTCTCGATCGTGTACCCGCCCGCGTCCGGCCAGTCCTGAACTCCGACCACTTGGAAGCCTTTGAATCCGGTGGCCTTGGCCAGTCGCGCTTCCCATTCGAGGGCGATCGCTATCCGCCGCTTGTCTGCGGCGTCCCTCGCCTGAGCCTGCGCCAGCGCGTCGGCCTCCTTTCGCCGACCGTCGTTGACGCGTGTCTCGTGCTCAGCCATCTCCGGTGCGGCGAGGCCAGCGGCGAGGACACCGGCCGCGAGCCCGGCGAGGACATCGGGTGACCATGCGGATGTGGCCAGCGCCCACGACATCCACCCCCCTGCTGTCATCCAGCACGCCGCCCGGTAGCCGAGACCGAGGGGGCTGATGTCCTGACGGTGGGCGCGGAATGTCACCCCGCCCGCTGCGGCTGCCCCGGCAACCGCACCCGACCAGCCGAGCACACCGGTGAGGTCACCGACCATGCTCACCGCGCACAGGCCGAGTCCGGCGTTCACGGGCCCGATGATCGGGCCGTGGCGCCAGGACCAGTCCCGGGGCGGTTTGACCGGTGCGGGTGCAGTGACAGGTTTCGCCGTGGCGGTCGGGGTGATAGTCACCGGTTCGCCGCCGCGTCCCACTTGTGCTCGTTGGCGCGCGGGTTCTCGAGCCGCTCCAACTCGGCCCGGTGGACGGCCTGGAACGTGGCGTGGATGTCCGCAGCCGCAGATGAGCACGCCTGCTGGAGTTCACCGACGGCGCCGATGGTTTCCTTCACGACCTGGTTGACGGGCAAGTCGTCAGCGCCGCGCTGGATCGCCTGGAGAACGCCGCCGATGTTCAGTAGCACCTGCTCCAGTGATCGCATGTCGCGTCCCCATTGGGCCATGCCGTCGGGGTCGTAGCCGGCGGCGGCAGCGATCATCTGGCCGGACAGTTCTTCGAGGACGTTTCCGAGTGACATGGTGTGTGCTCCTGTGCTGATGGTGGGTGGGTGTTGTGCGGCTGGCCCGGCGGGCTGGCTGACGGTGTCGGCGACCGGTGGGTGACCGGTCTGTGGTTGTGGTGGTGGGGTGCGCCCGGGTGGGAGCGGGATGGGTTGGCCTGTGGCTCGGGCTATGCCGGATCGGATGAGCCACCATCCCCACCGGCCGGTCCTGCGCGCACCGGTCGCTCCGGCGGTCAGGACGGCGGCACCAGCACCGGTGGATGCGGCGATGGCCCGCTGGCGGGCTCGCCGCAGGCCGGTCTGCTGCCTGCCGGTGGCGGCGTTCCGGGCGGCTTGGGACTGGGCGACGGCTTGCCTGACGGCCCTGGCGACTCCTCGCGGACCGCTGGCCTGTCGTGCTGCGGCCGCTGCTGCCCGGCCGGTGTTCCTGGCCGACCGCAGTCCCCGACCAAGGGCACGGCCACCCGTAGCAACCCGGCGGCCCGCAGCTGATGCGACTCTGCCGGCGCGGGATCCGGTGGCCGAGTGGGCGGCCTGGCCGAGTCGGGCCTGACTTGCCGCTGCGGCCTTGCGGGCGGAGCGTGCGGCGTTCGTGGTGGCACCAGATGCACGGCGTCCAGCAGCGCCGGTCGCGCGCCGGGCAGCACCGGCCACCCGGCTACCACCAGTGGCAGGGCCACCCGCAGTTCGTTTCCCGGAAGCCATCCCACGGCGCGCGGCGGAGGCGATCCTGCTTGGCTTGCCCGCTGAACCGGAAGACGCGGAGCGACCTGCCGAAGGAATGCCCGAGGTCCGGCTAGCGGACACCGGGGCCTTGCCTGATGGCCTACCGACCCCAGCGCCCGGCTTTCCTGCGCCCTTGCCAATTGAGCCCCGCCCTGCCGGGGATCCCTTGCCAACGCCCAACGCGGAGCGGACGGGGGTTCGGGCAGGACGATGAGAGCCGGTCTTCGCGTGCCGCCCACCGGAGGGGATGCCACCCGACCTAGCAGGCGCGGCGCCAGAGCGGGTGGCAGCACGACGGGAGTTGCTGGCGGCCCGAGCGGCGCGCTTGGCCTGCCGTTCCTGCTTGCGCGCCTGGCGGGCGCTGACCGGTTTCGGGGCAACGGTCTTCCCTGCAGCCTTGTCCTTCCGTTCGGTCTCGGCCCGGTGGGCGCGCCGGACTACCGCGCCGACTGCGGCAGTCCCGCCGACCGCAGCTGTGGTTCCGACAACACCGGCGACGCCCGCGACCTGGAACGCACTAGAGAGGGCGGCCACCGCACTGTTCCCGGCCAGCAGCAGTGCTGCTGG
Source organism: Pseudomonadota bacterium (assembly GCA_031398625.1). Classification (GTDB taxonomy): domain Bacteria; phylum Pseudomonadota; class Gammaproteobacteria; order Steroidobacterales; family Steroidobacteraceae; genus CAIUGU01. The sequence continues at coordinate 71,567 of JANNNQ010000447.1, read as the reverse complement.
GGCGGACATGAGGGCCTGAGCGAACTCCTCGGCCGGTGAGTCGTTGTCGCTCTGGGGTGGGGTGATCTCGGTGAGACCATGCCCCGGGTCGGGTTCCGGTGTTTCGGTTTCCGCGGTGGGTTCCGCGATGATGTCGGTCATTTGACTATCGCGTCCATGGTGGAAACGGCGGCGGTTTGAATTCCTGTGCCGATGGCGGCGGCGGATTCGCGGGCGCCCTTGCCGATGGAGTCGGCGGCATCTCCGGAGGCAGCGAGGCCGACGAGTAGGCCGATGACTACGGACCCGATGGCCAGGAAGCCTCGGCGGTGGCCGAACCAGAGGAAGGCGACGAGGAAGAGAGTTCCGATGGTCATCATCGGCCTACTCCTTTGTGTCGTAGTTCCTGCTCCCAGAGGAGGAGGTCGGTGTCAAGCGGTTCGCGGGACGCCGCGATGTTGGATGGGCGGACGGGTGGGATGCTGATCCGCCGACGTGCCGTGCCCGACCAATGCGCCCAGTCCCGCTTCCACCAACCGAGGAGCAGCAGGCGGCGCGTCATGACGCCACTGCCTGTTCCTCGACGGGCTCAGCTTCGACTTCCTCCGCGGGGCGGACGCCCTGGGATCGGGGTGACGACATCCAGACCGCGAGGACCGCGAGGTCGGCGGCAATGAAAACGGCGAGGCTCCACCAGATGCCGAAGTTGAGGAGATGGGTGACGGCCAGGAGTGCGGCGAAGCAGGTGATGGCCGTGGTGCGTCCTGGGTTCTTCACTGTCTGCCTCGTAGCCGCTTGAGGATCGCCATTTCGGCACTCCTTGTGACGTGCGCCGCTGGTCAGCGCCTCATCAATGAAGCTACCCTGTGCACATGCACAGGAGCAAGTACACAGGACCTTGGTCCGTATGCTGACCCTCGTGGAGCTTCTGGGATTCGCCGACGTCGTGAAGATGCTGGGCGTTTCCCGTACCCGCGTCGAGCAGTTGATACTCACGCCAGACTTCCCAGAGACTCACTACGTCGGGGTCCGCCGGACGAGGGTTTGGGACAAAGACGAGTTCGAGGAGTGGGCGGAGCGGAAGAGCCGTCAGCTGATCCGCGACCCCGAGACGCCGCCCGACGGAATCGACGTCTAGCCCTCCAAGCGCGAGAGAGCCCCACCTGACCCATTCAGGTGGGGCTCTCTGCTTTCCCCGGCACTCCTACCGGGTCTACAACCGCGTCGGCCCGGTGAGGGGGTGCCGGACCGGCGCGGCCGTGTGGTGTCACGACGGTCAGGGCCTAGGGCCGCCGTGAGGGGCTCTAATGCCAGCAGTCACGCTCTTTGCGTCTCGTCACGAAGCAGGTGACGGCGAGGTACCCAGTGCCGTAGACAGCGACGACGGCGTCCACGGCGTAGATGACCGTGGTGGCGCTCATGGTTCTCTCCTGCGACACACCCACCGGTAGACGGTGCCTTCGGTGGGGATGGGGAGGTCGTCGTGGGGGTCGTATTCGCCGAGCTCGGGGAGGATGGCCCCGCCCTTCCGGTAGCACTGCCACTTAAGGCCGGGCTTGTTCAGGAGGGCTTCGGTGGCGGGGGTGACGTCGTCGGGGAGGACGAGGGCGTGGCCTGGCTCGGGTTGGTCGGGGATGGGCCTGCCTATGTCGTCCAGGGTGGTCGCCACCCATTCGATGTCTTTGGAACCGTCGGGGATTTGGAGGCCCTCTGCGGGGCCTCCGCGGAGCGTTGCCATCGTTCACCTCCTGTAGAGGGGTGGACTACTCCTTGCAACGTACGCCGCGAACTCTGTTCGGTGAAGGTTTTTCCCGAATTAGGTCATCAGCGCCGACATGGCGTCATCATCACCGAACGCTGTTCACCCCGGCCGTGTGATGGTCGGAGACTGTCAATACCGTTCGGCTCTGTGCCTACCCTCGGTGATGTCGTCCCGAGAAACGTTGCGGCCGAACGAGCGCGGAAGAGGTGGACGCAGCGTGAGCTTGCCGAGCGCCTCGGCTGGGCACGGTCTACGTTGAGCGAGTTCGAGTCCGGACAGCGTGCGGTGTTCGCCAACGACCTCGGATTGCTATGTCGGGTGCTGGGCGTGTCCCTGCTGAAGCTCGCTGAAGGCGCGGACGAGATCGACGACCTCGGCCTGTAGCTGAATGCGCACTCTTCGTAAGAGTGTTCGGTATCCTGGCTAGGTAAAACGGCGAGGCGCCACCCGGCTAGGGGTAGCGCCTCAGAGCCACTCGGACCGCAAAGCCAGGAGTGACCCATGAGCAAGTCTGCCACGCCAATTCTCCTCCCGTACGAATACGCGGGCATACCTGCAGCTGGCCCCGAGGCGCACATCTACGTCGTCTCCTTCGATTCCGGCGGGATCAAGGTCGGCCTGGCCAAGCACCCCGCAAGGCGCATTGGAGAACATGTCCGCAACGGTCGGGTCTTCGGTCGGCCTGTCGTCAAGGTGTGGGTGTCGATTCCGCACGTTGAGGCCGTTGAGAATGAGCGGGAACTGATCCGTCATTGCTCTGGAGGAGGGCCCGCGTTCCGATCTCCCGGGACCAACGAGTACTTCGAGCACGATTTCGACACCACCGTCCAATTCGCCGCCTCGTTGGGCAAGACGCCGGGCAAAGAGTCGGCGGCCACTGTCTCGCGCAGGTCCGCCGCCTCGATTCCCGCGCCTCGCCCGCCCAAGGGCGCAACGGCCCGGAATCTGGACGCCATTCTCCCGAGGAACGTTGCGGCGGAACGGGTGCGTCGAGGATGGACGCAACGGGAACTCGCCGCCCACTTGGGATGGTCGAAGACCACGGTCGCCGAACTGGAGACCGGGCAGCGGAAGGTGCTCGCGATGGATCTGGGCAAACTGTGCGAGGTGTTTGGGGTGCCGCTCCTGAAGCTGGCTGAGGGTGCGGACGAGTTTCAGATCTTGGGCCTTTAGGGCGAGCCGTACCGTAATCATCGGATCACCGTACGTGTCGGACGCCCTTGATCACCGGTTGTTTGTGTGGCTAGTTCGGGAGATCGCGCATTCGCCGCCCTGAACGGTGTTCGGTGGGCAGCATCGGGCCATGCGCCGATGCCTCGCCCTGGTCTTTCTCCTGGCCGCTTGCGGTGGCCCCTCGTTCGAATCTGCGGACCCGAACGGGTGGCAGGCCTGCGCGATCCTCGTCGAGATCTACCAATCCTCTGACGGGAACGTGCGGGCCGGCGGAATCCTCCGTGCTGGGACCCTCGCGGCGAAGGCAGAGTCGGCGGACATCCGGGCGTCAGCGGAGGAGTTGGCCCCGGCGATCGCGACGGCGGACGTCCACAAGCTGGAGGCGGCCTGCGAAGCGCATGGGGTGGTGGTCCCGGAGCGGTTGGCGGTGGTGCATGACGACGGCTCGGTAACACCGTGAGCGGTTCTACCCTTGACCCATGCCAGTTGATGCTCGGGACTTCTACCGTCTCGATGAGGATGATCTCGCCGCTCTCGCTGAGATGAGCAACCTCATCGACGAGATGTATTCGTTCTGGGAGGCGACGTCCACGGACCAATGCCGGAAGGGTTCGGAGGGCGGACTGAGTCTGACGTTCCCGGACACCGATCAGCGGCGGAAGTGGGCCGACGAAGACGACGGAATCCAGGTGGAGTTGAATGCCAGCGTCATCGTTGGTGCCGTGGACCTCGGTGATCACGTCGACACCAACACAAACCCCACGAGGTGGGTGCGGTGGGCATCCATCCCCGACGCGTTGGCCGGGATCCGGAAGGGCCACGCCGAGTGGATGGCAATCGACTGGGCGAAAGACGGCTTGTTCTCCTAAGCGCTCTTGCTTGAATCGTCAGAACAGAAATCCGGGAGCGGCAGGGCGCGTCCCTCGAGCTGGACCTTGGTCCGCACGGTGCCGAAGCCGTCACGGGCGGCGCTCCCGTCCATGGCTAGATGGATGGCGTCGTACCAGATGCACCGGTCCAGGGGGTCGTCTTCGCAGATGACCCAGCCCGGGACCGCGACACCCGCGAGGTCGATGCCGTGGCGCTTGAACCAGTGAAGCCGCGCTCATCTGACGGGCCGTCCCGTCCATCGGTAGACCGTCTCGCGGGTGACGTCGGCTACGCGAGCGATTTCGGCGACGGGCAGGCGCGCTTCCCGGCATCGCTTCACGGCGGCCTTGATGGCGGCATCTGCCTCGGTGCGTTGGCGTACGGCGGCCAGGAGTTCCTCTCTGGCGGCGTTCTGTTCATCCTCAACAATTCCCATGACTCCACACTACGCATGTGTCGGTCACGTTGACAATACGCTGAGTGATGAGGCAAGGTTCAGGTACCGCCAAACGACGGTGGCCCGGCCAGGAATCTCACCTCCTGGCCGGGCCCTTGATCCGAACCTCATCTCACAAAGGATCGAACCGTGGCCAATCTTGCCACCCGTACGAAGACCTGCCCCACCTGGTGCACCGCAACCCACGACACCCCCGGCTGGCACCACTCCTCTGACCTCATCGACACACCCCGTGGTGCCGCCTGGATCACCGACCCCGGAGGCGAACCGAGGATCTTCCTCGACACCAACGCCGACCACGCCCTCTCCTCCATGTCGCTGACCGAGACGATGGAACTCATCGCCTCCCTCGGGACGCTCGTATCCGTGGCGCTCAGCCAGGGAATCGCCGCAACGACCACGCACACGCCCGCGATCTCCGCCAAGCTGAACGCCTGAGAAGGGGAACACGATGACTCTCAACACCAGCGTCTGGATTGAGCGGAGCTACGACCCGCAGCGCATGTTCCGGTACCTGCAGAAACTCATCGGGTCAGAGAACGGCCAATGGAAGCACGTTGCCACACCCGGCGACGAACACTGGCGACCAGAAGACCTGACCCTGTGGGCGCCGAGCTTTCACAACAGCATCGGCCAGGGCTTCCCCGCGATCCTCGAGATGACCTACGGACTCGACGGATACCTCAAGAACCCGTACCCGCCAGAAGAGGACGACGATGAGCCGGATACGTGGCCCCGAGCCTCGTTCCACATCACGTGGGACACCACCTACGGCTACCAGCGCACCTCGGACAATGGTGCGGGCTGCGAGGACTTGCACGCCTACCTGATCATGGCCTGCGCTGCCGCTGCCCGGTACATCGGTTCCGACTGGTGGTGGCAGAACGAGTTCACCGGAGAGACCTGGGACGGAGAGTCCACCGAAGGAAAGGCCGCTCTGCTGAAGTTCGGGAACGCCGAACGGGGCGCCCTGGACTGCCCACGGGTGGACGTCGCGAAGGAACTGTCGGAGCCGAAGGGGATCAGCTCATGACCAAGCCCGAGGATTGGCCGTTCAAGATGTCGATTCAGCGGCCCGAGGTGGATGCCATCCCCAGCGGCTTGCGCGACCTGCTCGACGGCCTGTGGCCCCCCACGGACGAAGCGCCGATGACGCTCACGCTGCCCGTGAAGGACGTGCGGACTCTGGCGGCGCACCTGCGGCACGTCGCGCCCGTGGACGTGGGGTTCGATCCCGGGTGGCTCGCCGACGAACTGCGGTCGCAGGTTGAGGACCACTACCGGACCGCCGGATCGGAGCAGTAGCGCCAAACCCCAGAACGGCCCGCCAAGCCTCGCGATGAGGTCGGCGGGCCGTTCTCGTTGGTGCTGCTACTTCGCGACGTTCAGCTTCGGTGCGTTCACGTCCAACGGCTGGTCTGAGACGATGTAGCGCATGTCAGTGGAGACCATGGTCCCTTCGGTGGTGAAGAAGAACTGACCCTGGGCGTCCTCACCGAACGACCCGTCATCCCCGGGCCCATCCACTACCGCCTGCCCGTACGAACCGTGGTCGATCTCCTCGTCCTGCGGGAGCATCTGCGACTGATTCGACGAGACCTTCCCCTTGATGACGTAGTACCCGATGTAGGTGCCGGTGTCGCCGAGGAGGTACACGTACTGGATGCGGTTGGGCTTGTTCTCCCGCAGCAGTCGCTCGGAGAGGTTGCGTCGCTCAAGCGAGTCGCGGAGTTGCGCTGCCGGGTACGGGACGGCGGCGGTCTGCTGCTTGTACGCGAGGTCACCGAGGGCCTTGGCCTGCTTCTGGCTGCTACTGGATCCGTCCTCGCAGGCAGACAGGAGGACGACGAGGGCGACAAGACCGGCGGAGCCGAGGGTCAGGGTGCGCTTGTTCACTTGGTGGGCTCGCAATCGGTGGTGGGGTCCCAGGTGGCGGGAAGGTCGGCTGCCTTGAACTGCTGGGTGGTGTACGAGCGGCCGGCGGCGTTGTACTGGCCGACGATGGTGGAGCAGTAGCTCTGCAGTCCTTCGAGGTTGGCCTGCTGCTTCTCAGTGGGGTTCAGGACGAGTCCGGCGCGGTTGATTTTCGCCTTGGTGGCGATGATCTCGGCCGAGGTTTGCTCGAAGTACTGCTGGGCGAAGACGCGGTTGTTCGCGGATTCCTTCTGCTGGTACGCCTGCGCTTGGCCCCGGGGGGATGCGGCGATGGTGTTGATGACGAGGATGACTGCGCCGATGGCGAAAGCAATGAGGACGACTGCGAGGACCCAGATTCCGCCGCGCCAGGTTGCGCCTCGGACGACGGTCGACGGGTTGTCGCTCTCGTAGTAGGGATTGCGGGGCATGGCTTGCCTTCCGGTTGCTGCCTTCCGTGGCGTGAGTCGTTCACCCGCACCGCGTCGCGGCCGGGGAGATAGCGGATCAGGACTGGTCAGAGAAGCCCATCTCGCGGGTGCCGCCAGAGTTGAGCCCTTCCTCTGGTTCATCGGCAACCGGTGGCGGCACGATCGGGTCGAGTTCCCCGGTCCCCATGTCGACCTGCCCGAGCCGGGCGTCCCACGCCCGGCGGTGCGCGGCCTGTTCGATCACCGCTTCGTCGGACGGCTTGATCGGCATGATCGCCCCGAGGAACGATTCCCCGACCGTCACGAACAGGGCGCCCTGCTTTTCGCTAGTCGGTTCCACCGTCAGGATCTCGTCGTAGACGCTGGATGCCGCCTTAAACAGTGCGAGGAACGACCCGTTGGTGTGCATCGTCGAGGCGCTGGCAGAGCCGGCGGTGGCGAGCATCCGGCCGACGAGGGTCGGGAGGTCCGGGTAGTTGTCCTCGTTGGCGACGCGGGGCCAGGTGACTTCCTTGCCGGGGAAGAATCCGGCGACGTCGGTAGCGACGAGGAACCGGTCGGTGATCCGTAGACGCAGGTCGTCGTCCCCGGCGTCGTCGCCCTTCTTCTCCTTCGCCGACTTGAACATGGCGAGGATTTCGCCGACCTGGGCGGGGGTTACGTCGACGACGGTGTCGTCGTCTTCGGTGTCGCTCCAGATGCTGACGAGGCCGAGACCCACGGTGTAGCGGTTGGTGGCGGCGATCATGATGTTGCCGTCGCGGATGTAGAACCGGACCCGTTGGAGGATCGGTACCTCGTCGTCCTTGCCTGCGTGGACTACGACGGCGCGGAGGGCGTTTCGTAGGTCGCCGGTGGAGACCATGACTTCGGTGCGGATGGTTCCGACGTCGGTTGGGTTGTCGATCGCGGTGTCTGTTGTCATGCCGTTCCCCCTGCTGGTTGGTGTGCCGGAGCGTGACTTGGTCGGGGTGAGAGGTCAGTGCCGGTTGGACGCCACTGCGGACCCGTAGACGACCCAGTCGCAGTCGGCCCGCAGTTCCGCCCGATCCGAGTACCCGGGGCCGTTTACGGGGCACCGGGAGATCGTCAGGAGTTCGGAGTCGGGGACGTGCACCGGTTTGATCCGCCAGATTCCGTCGTCGCCCTCGTCGGCGTACTCGATCGAGAGGACCGTCCCATCGCTGAACGCAAGGATGGCGGGCCCTTTCAAGCTGAGCGCATCGAACTCCTCGCTGATGTCGCCCGAGACCACGACCGTGTCGTCGCTGGCGCCGTAGATGGTGATCACGCGTCCTTCTCCTTGGGTATTTGGGTGGCGAACAACTGGGATGGGCGAAGGAAGCGCAGCAGCCGATCGGTGACGTCTGCTGGCGTGTGGCCATCCCACTCGTCAGCGCGCACCCGGTTGGGAATCCGAAACAGGCCCCAGTCCTTGAGTTCGTAGTGATTGCTGATCTGCCCCGTCGGGAGTTCGGCCATGACTACAAACCAGCCGCCACCGAACGCGGGCTCGCCGTCGGAGTGGCGTTCGCTCTTGTGAACACCGAACGCATTCCGGTGAAACCACTCGTTGAACAAGGCAGCGTTGTACAGGAGGCGGTACTGGTACAGCTCCTTGAACGTGTGGTACCCGTCCGAAGCGTTCTCGTCGATGCCCTCGGCGGAGTAGTAGTTCCGGCCTTTGTAGTTGATGACCGTGTCGCTGGCGTCGATGAACGCGCCGGGGCCGATGGGCTTGGTGTCGCCGCTCACTGGCCAGCCTCCGCGATGAGCTGGAACCGGTACACGGCGTCCCCGTGGTCCGGGTCGAACGGCTCTGCGTCGGGGTTGTCGTCGTCGCCGATCTCGTCGTCTCGCTTGAACGTGAGCGTCAGGACGCCTGTCTCTGAATCGAACTCGTGAGACAGGTAGGCGTCGAACCCGTCGTGATAGTCGGATCCGTCATTGATGGCGGCATCGACGAGATCCTCGACGGGGATGGGTGTGCGGTCGGACATGTCGTTCTCCTTCGCGTTGGTGGGCGTTCCGAAGATGTGCCGGCTGAGGCGGCTCATCTGCTCCGTGGCGTACTCGATTGAGGGCTGGCACGTCGTGGCGCGCCCTGGTTCGCCGTCGCTGTTGTAGACCACCGTGTCGCCCGAGGTGAACGGGACGCCGCAACGGATGCACTGCCTACCAACCGGACTCGGTGGGTGGATGAGAGCCACGTCGGCCCCTCAGAAGGGAGGTTCATCGGTCGCCGTGGTCGCCCACGGGTCAGCAGCGGGCGCACTCGATGCGGTCGTACGGGACTGGCCACCACCGTTGCCGGACCCGCCGTTGCCCTGGCCTCGTTGGGTGCGGTTGACCTTGGCTGTGGCTCGGAGCAGCGAGGGCGCAACGTCGTCGGCCTCCAGTTCCATGACGGTGCGCTTTTCGCCTTCCTTGGTTTCGAATGAGCGGGATTTCAGGCGGCCCGTGACGATGACGCGGGAGCCGCGCTCAAGTGACTCGGCAATGTTTTCCGCCAGGTCCTTCCATGCCGAGCACCTCATGAAAAGAGTCTCGGAGTCCTTCCATTCGTTCGTTTGCTTGTCAAAGCTCCTGGGAGTGCTGGCGACCGTGAAGTTCACAACGGCCGCGCCGGACGGCGTGAACTTGAGCTCGGGATCGTTTACGCAGTTGCCGATGATGGTCAGTACGGTGTCGCCAGCCATGTCAGTTCGCCTTTGCTCGGGTGCTGTTGGGGTAACGCCGGGTCCGCTTGCTGCGTCCGGTGATGGGTCCGCCTGCGTCTTGCCAGGTCAATCCGTTCACGATGTCGCTCACGTACGCATTGCTGATGCCGTAGGCCACAGCCAAATCCTTTTGCCTGGCACCATTCGCACGCCGATCGCGCATCGCCCTGACCATGTCGTTCGTGAGGCGGGCCGATGAACTGTCCTCGCCCATCGGCAGCCGACCACGCATGATCTTGTCGACGACGTTGGAAAGCCTTGTATCGAAACGCAGATCGGCGGGATTGCAGCACGGCGGGTTGTCGCACTCGTGACAGGTGTCCAGCCACGGCAATCGGATCTCGCCCGTACTGAAAGACAGGGCCAGTTCGTGGGCCTGCCGCATTCGTCCCTGGTAGCGGAACCGCCCGTAACCGGCTCGGTCTGTGTCGCCAATCCATGGCCAGCACTCGTCCGGGCCGCGTACGTCAACTGATCGCCAGAACCGGGTGACCGCCAGCGCCTCGATTAGGGCGGGTGCCGGGTGGGAATTGATGCGCCTCTGTGTGGGCAGAGTCCTGCGGGTAGCCTTCACGACTAGCCCCCTTCTCGGTGAAAGCGAGTGGGTGGGTAAGCGGCCCCTCGGTGCTAGAGACACCTTGGGGCCGCGCCCTATTCTCGCAGGTCAGGCCCTGTTTTGCGAACACCCGTTCGACCTTTTCGAGAGCGTTTCTGAGGTCAATTGACGGGGTAGAGAACGAACGCCCGGACAGCATCGGAGGGCGGCTCGTCGTCCAGTTCGTGGTCCTCCGGGTTCTCCTTGGGGAGGTCGTAGAACTCCCCGGACCACGTGGTCTCGGCGGCGTACATGCCCGGGTCTCCGCCTTCGAGCGGGGAGAACCCGTTGCCCTCGGCATCCTTCTGGAGGATCACCGGAGTGGCCGGGTCCTCGTCCTTCAGCGCGGCGATCAGTTCGCCAACGGTCAGTGCCATGTCAGTTCTCCTCGCTATCGATGTTGACGTCGTTGTCCGCGAATGCGGCAACGATCGCCGGGTCGTCCTTGAAGCGGTCGAGGGACTCGTCTTCGGTGTCCCAGTCCTCCTGCTGGAGAATGCCGATCAGACGACCGAGAGTGGACCGCTTCAGTTCGGGGGACGCGTTGGCGTCGACAAGTGAGGTGGCGACATTGTCGAAAATGCTGTTGGCCGATGCCCAGCCCATGTCAGTTCTCCTTCGCGGTGGGTTCGTACGTGGCGGCGAAAACGGAGGCATCGCAGGGATAAAACTCGGCCTGAACGCCCTTGATGATCCACTGTCCGTCCTTGACACCCACCCAGGTCGAGTGGAGCTTGTCGAAGACTTCGGCCGTGATGTCCGGGTCCTCAGTGCGGTCGGTGGGGGCGACGAGGCCGAACGTCGCGAAACCGGTGAACGCCTGCACCGCATCAACGTTCTTGCCGTCGAACAGGATGGCGTCAACGATGACGGGCTTCTTACGGAAGCTTGCTGGGGCCTTCACTCTTGTTCTCCCTTGCTGGGTTGGGTTGGCACGCGAGACTCACGGTTTCGCGCGGGTGAAGCGCCGAAGCTTCGGAGGATGACCGCGTTCGACGTGTCGAGCACATCGGCTGCGGCATACCTGGTGCGGTGGTAAACCCTCGGGCCCGGAACAGGGCGACCAGAGGAAGTGCAGGGTGCGCCGATCTCAGCGAGGCAGAGGGTGCAGGTGACAGCCTCCAGACGTCCCCGGAGATCGGCTTCGATCTGTTTGTCGATCTCCGTGTAGTCGGTCACGGATACCTGCGGCGAATGTCGTCGCGGGTCAGTTCACCGGCCACCACCGGTTTCGGAAGTCGGCCCATGTGCCAATGCGGGTCAAGGTCCGGGTCGGGTTGGCACCGGTACGCGGACATGCCCCCACCGAAGCGGCGGGCCGCGGCCTTGACGTCTTTCCTGGACGCGAAGCACCGTTTCCCGGTGAGGTGGCAGGTGCCAGCCCAGCGGCTGATGGGGTGAGTCACTGGCCCTCAAGGGGTGCGGCTCGTTCCCGAACGAACGCAGCCGCACCCGCTTCGGCGATCTCCTCCGGCGAAGCCACCCCCGCCGCACCTTCCATCGCCTCATGTATCTCCGACCGGAGAGCCTGCGCCCGGAGCATCGCTTCCTCGTGCTGACGTCTGAGCCAGCGGATCCGGCTCAGGGCTGCGGCTTTCCGGACCGCCAGGATGGCCTCGGCTGCGATGCCGACGCTCACGACATCACCCCCGATGCGAATCCATGACGGTTCGTACGCGTCCCCCGCGCCGTGCATCCCCGGATGGGCGTCCACCCGGATGAACCGTTCGGGCCGGCGGAAGCAGATCAGGCACAGCCGGTCCCGGCGTTCCCCCGAGAATCGGGACGACCAGTCCCCGGTGGCGGTGGACCAGATCGGCCATGTCCGTTCAGAATCGGCACCTTCTGCGATGTCGACGACGCAACCGCCGACGGGTACGGACTCGACCGAACTGGCGGTGATCTCGTAGGCGTAGAGCTTGCTCACTTCTCCTCCTGTGCGATCTCTGCCGCGACTTCCTCAGCGGTCATGCGCGGCGCGCAGTGGATGGAGACCCGGAAGCCACTGCGAGTCGTACCCTCCAAGATCCCGATGCGTTCTCCCGGGTCCCCCTGCTCCCGGTATCGCGGTTCCACGAGGAGGTAGTGGCCGAGCCGGTCGGACTCGGGACTGGTGTAGGCACCTGGTGCCGCGAGGAGGATCGAAGCACTCGGGTACGCATCCCGGTGGATGTTGACGGCCACGAGTCTGATGTCGATCCCAGCACTAACGAGGGCCTGCTGAATTTCCTGCACCATCGTGACCGGGGTGTGGTCGACGGGGTGCGCCTCCTGTTCGGTCATCGGCACTCCTTAACTGGGTACGGGCGTTCGGGGTGTTCTCGGTTCCACCTGTCGGCCAGCAGTCGGGGGATTCTGCCTCGACTGTCTGGGAGCCCAAGAGATGCGGCCCACGTGCGGATCTCGGCAGGAGTAGGGGTGGTGGCCTCCGCGTGGATTTCGGCGAGCCATTCTCGGACCCACACCCGACCACTGGACGTCAGGCGGACATCGACCGACGACTTCCCATTGCGGCTGACCCTGCACCTCTCAACCCATCCACGGGACTCCCAGCGGGCTATCGCAACCGACACAGTCGAGCGGCCCGCACCGGACGAGAGAGAAGCCATTGGAACCCACTCGGCAGGTGCTGTGTCGAGTAGGGCCGTCCAGAGTTGGACCGGCCCAGACTTGACGGTGGGGGCGGCGTTCCGTCCCGAACTCACGTGCAGGTGCCCCCTTCCTTCGGTGCGTTGATCTCGATTGGCCCGAACCCGGCACTCAGCAGACGGGTGAGTTCCTCGACGAACGCCTTCTCCTCCCCCGCCATCGGGGCCAACTTCTTCACCTCGATCACCACAGCGACGGCGTTCGGGCGACCGGGTGGGCGGCCCACGACAGCCCAACGGTGGGTGTCGCGCATCCGGCGGGCCTCGTAAGTGAGGCCGCCGTAGCCGGACGGGTGAAGCTCGATCACCTTGGCGGTCATGACAGCCGCGAGTTCCCGGAGAGCGAACTCCCCACCCCGACCTGAGCATTGCCCGAGACGCTGGCATTGCCACTGACGGAACCAGCAATCACGGCGTGGCCCGAAATCTGGGCGTTCCCGGAGACGCTGCCCGAGACGACGGCATGACCAGTCACCGAGGCGTTGCCCGAAACCCGGCCACCGGACTCGACGCGGGCGTTCGGACCAACGGTGGCGTTCCCCGTGACCGAGGCGTCGGGGCCGATATAAGCGCCTGCGGCGACGGTCGCGTTGTCTCCGACTAGCCCCCCACCGTTCCCGTGCTTGCGGGGCGGCTCGCTCTTGCCGATGGTGACGGTCGATGACCCACCCGATCCGAAGACGGAGGTCATCGACCCTCCATTGCCAATGACGACGTTGGCCCCGTCGGCGACGGTGATTCGCTGCCCGTTCACGATGATTTCCATGTTCACTCCTGTGTGTCGATGGGGACGAAAGGCCGTCCCTTGACCCCGGCTGCGAGACCCGCCCCGAGGTTGGTGCTGTCGGTGAGTAGTCCACCGATGAGGCAGGCGCCGGCGAGAAAGGCCAGCCAGAGAAGGAGGGCGAGGATCACTTGGCCGCCTCCTGCTCGTCGCGGCGCCAGGCGAGCCAGTTCCGGCAATACACGGAGCCGTAAACGGCCACGGAGACGACGAAGCCCCACTGTCGGGTCGTGATGGCGTAGACCAGCCACAGCCCTTGGGCGCCGATACCTACGGCCCACCCAGCCTTGTTCTTCTTCCCCGCGAGGTAGATGCCGAGGACGCCGACGGCGGTCAGTGCCCAGGACCAGAGCGGGTTCACGACAGCCCTCGGATGGTCTCGTCGACGCAGCCGATGCAATCGCGGACACCCTTAGCCACGGAACGCAGATGCAATCTCCATGAATCAGGGAACGCGTCGTTGTCGCCGCCTGCGACCAGTTCGGTGTTGAGCTTGACCATTCGCTCATGAAGGGCTGCCAGGACGGGGCCGATGATGTGCGGGGCTGCGGCTTCGAGGACCCGCTGTAGGTCGTCCTCGTCGTCGATGTTCGACTTCGGGTCGTCCTGATAAGGCCAGGCAATGGCGTTCGCGGCGGTCAGGGCGACTCGGTTGACCAGATCAGTCACGACTGCACCTCCCGCTCGGCGACGTACCCGTTGCCCTTGCAGTGCGAGCAGGCAACCGGCTGGTAGGAGTTCAGGAGGTCCACGTACTCCGCGCATAGCGCGTCGAGCTTCGCCACTGCTTCAGCCTTGGTGGGGGCCTCGATCGTCCACGGCGGGTGAATGTCGACCATGGAGGTGACCTTGATACGAACCTTCGTCGTCCCCCGGAGCGGTTTCCCGGTGGCCCGCGAAGTGTTCTGCCGGGTGGTGAAAACGGGGACGTCATAGTCGAAGCTCAGATGGACGCTGATCTTCGACGAGTCGTGGGTGTACACCTTGTGCCGGTCACCGAATTGGGCTTCGATTCTCGCCCCGACCTCGGCCCTTACTCCCGTCAGCACCCCTGGCAGGAGGTGCCCGACGGTTGCCCCGTAGACCAGGACGTGCGCCTTGCTTGGCTCCCACCCAATGCCGGGACGCGGGTCCGGCTCCCCGGGCATCTCCACCATCGCTGAAACGTCGTAGATGATCGGGGCGACCGGAACGTCAACCTGAACCGCGTCGTACAAGCCGTACCGCAGTTCCTGGTCCAGCTCCTTGAAAAGGTCCGGCACGATCTCGGCTGGGTACTTCTCCGAGGCGGCGCTCTGATCCTTCAGCCGGTAGCCGACAGTTTCGCTACGCGGGGCCGGCCGGAAGATAAGACTGTCGGTGGGTTCGGGAACGGCAAGCCATGCCGGGATGGGCCTGTATCGGGGTGCTGAAGGGTCGCCGATGAGCTCACCGTCCCATGTCCCGCTGCTGCGCCGGTCGAACTCGTTGTCCTCGGGGAGCGGGTAGTAGAACCGCCCGTCAGGTGCGGCCAGGTAGTAGGCGTTCATGCCCGAACCTCTTCCATCGCATCGAATTGGTCGGCCTCAACCCGGTCTGCTTCCCGGTGTTCGGGTGTGCAGAATTCGGGGTCGGGGCCGTCGTACTGGGTGTGGCACCAGACGCAGCGGTTCATGCGGCTTCGTCGAGGAAGCCTTTGATGACGGAGACGATCTCGTCCGTCCCGCCGAAGTTGTAGAACAGGCGTCCCCGCTGGCTGACGTCGAGCCCGAGGAGCTCAGTCGCGGCCTCGTCGATGTCGACGAAACGCTGCGCCCGGCGGTCGTACGCCGTGTTCGCGATGGCGGTCATCGGACGGCCCGCGATCTCGTCCGTGCTGTCCTCACCGTCGTACTCGCACCAGTTGATGTCGTACCCGCCGTCGAGGATGGGCGTCCAACCGGCAGCGCAGTACCAGGTACCGCACGCTGTCCGGGCGGCGAACTGCTCCTGATCGTGACGGTCAGCGTTCGCCAGCAGGTGGGCGGCGAGAGACTCAAGGCGGGGACGGTCGAGGGTGGGCATCAGATGCCACCGACAGGCGCGTCCGGCCAGACGAGTTCCGGCTTGACCTTGACGACGCGACCGTCGACGACGTACAGCCGCCACATGTCACCGCTCTCCTCGCCGTCACCTTCGATGCACCCGGTGAAAGTCGCCCCGGGCATGGAGTCGATGAACTCCTGCAGCTCCTCTTCGAGGTCGTAGTGCTTGGCGCTTTCGTCGTCCACGACGATGGTGTTCGGCTGGTCGAGCTTGAACGACCACGAACCAGCGTCGCCGAACGACAGGTACGGGCTGTTGGCGTACTCCAGTGCGGACAGCGGCGGGTCGAAGGTGAGACCTCCGGAGAGGCTTGTGCTGTAGCCCATGTCAGAACTCCAAAGAGATGAGGGTGGCGCTCAGGACGCCCGGGGGAAGGTCGACCGGACATCCCACAGGAAGCGCGGGTAGATCTCCCCCGGGACGGTTTCGCTGCCGAGGGTTACCCACGCGCTGACCCGGTGGCCGGGGATGTCGCTCTCGTGGAGACCGGCGGTGAACCGGTTGCCTCTCCACTCGCAGGTGTTGCAGATGGCCACCATCGGGTTCGGCTGGATCTGCTCGGTGGGGGCGGTGACCATCTGCGTTGTGTTCATGAGATGAAGTTAGTTGTCTACGATCCGTGTGTCAAGTGACTACGAATCGTGGACGTGTTGGGGATAGGAGAAGGGAGCGGGTGGGCGAAGACGCCAACGGGACGGCGAGGGATGACGGGGAACCGGGCACCGCAGACCGCTGGTGGGGCGCTGACGGGCTCGCATGACGCACCCGGCACTCAGGGGCAGCGGGGGAGGGAGAGGGGCTCACAGGGCCTCCCCGAAGTCGAGCATGTCCAGCACCGAAGGCGGCTTCGGACCCACCCGCTCCCAGATCGCCAGGCAGCACCCGAACGGAGGCCGCTCATTCGGCCCGATATGCGTCTGCCCCGGCTTTACGAATCGCAACCGACCCGGCAGGAACTCGATCCGCAACGGGCTCCCCGACCGGTCCCGGAACGGCTCCACCAACTCCTGCCACCACGCCTGCTCCACCCGGTTCGCCGGCAGAAGCATCACAATCAGCTCCGGACGGCCCGACTGCCACTCCACCCACGCCTTCCGCACCCACAGAGCAAGATTCGGATGCGAATACGGGGCGTTGCACCAGACCCTTCCCGGCCACGGCTGCGAGAGGCCATCATCGGCGCGCGTGTAGAACCGCGCGCACTTCGCGTTATGCGCCGCCGCAGCCACATCGAGAGTGAAGTCGCCACCGAACCGGGCAGCCAGCTCAGCAACGAACGCGGGATCCGTTCCCCGGTCATCCACCTCATCCAGAGCGCCACGGGTGGCGACCTGCTGAGGATGGTTGAGGGCCCTGAAGTTGAGGACGCTCACGACTCGGCCTCCGCCAGTTCCAGGTACGCGGCCAACGTCTTCCGGCGAACGAGGACGTGGTCGTCACCCCAGCCGTCGTCATTGGTGAGAGGTAGGGCCAGTTCCGCGGCCAGGGCTTCGCGGGTCACGAGGCACGCTCCGGAGGGGTCCAGTCGTCGGCCATGTCGGCGAAACGCGAGTAGTGGCCTTGGAAGACCATCTTGAGCGTTTCCGTCGGCCCGTTGCGGTGCTTGGCAACGATGAGGTCCGCCTCACCCGCCCGAGGAGACTCCTTCTCGTACACGTCTGGACGGTGCAGCAAGATGATCAGATCGGCGTCCTGCTCGAGGCTGTTGTGCGCGACGATCCCGTCCGCGATGAAGCTGTGCGTGCCCTTGACTGTCGCGTCGAAGACCGGGACGACAGCCGCAGGGATGATCGAAACAACCTCGTCCCAGAACACGTCATCGCTGGCGAAGCCCCGGAGGTCATCCGAGTTGAGGATTTCTGCCGCTCTCCCCATCCGCTCACGCGACAGCCCCGTCTTGTAGAGCGTGGTCCCGCAGTAACTGGTTTCGAGCCGACTCTGGAACGCGCGCTCCGTCATGCCGGCCTCGGCCCGGAGCGACCTGATCTCGTCCCACATCTCACGTGGGATGGCGCCCTTGTTCGGGTTGAGCCTCTTGCCCACCAGCTCGGAGAGAAGACGGTCGGCCCTGACCCCTCTGGCGCCATGCACTCCAATGGATTCGCAGAAGATCCGCATCGAACCGGCGTCAGCGATAGTGACTCGGTAGCCAACCCTCCCGCGCTCCTCCGGGACCACCTTGATCCTCGCCACGATTCCGAGGCGGGCCAGGAGGAGCGCCACGTCGTCCGCGAGGCGTCGACTGGTTGTGGCGTAGGAAATGATTGCGATGCCACTGGCCATGCTCGAGGGCTCGGCCACTCTGCCGTCAGTCGCCCACAGGTGGCGAAGAAAGGTGCACACTTCAGCGTTCGTCATTCCGAACAGCTCTGCTGGCAGGTGCTTCTCGTGGCTGCGGAGGTTGCCAATGCCCATCTCTCGGAACCAGTTGCTGATCGGATTGCGACCGGCGGCTGGAGCGGGGAGATAGACATGCCACCAGTTCCCTTGGGCCACGCGACGGGGAGTAATGCCGAACTCGGCCGCTGCCTCGGTGACGAACCGAATGTTCTCCTCGTCCTCGCTGGTGTAGTGGACTGGCTGCTTCGTCAGTACGCAGCCATCTCCCAGGAGATGGGCCAACAGTCCGAGCCTGTAGGTTGACCACCCCAGTCCACCGGTCATCGGCGCCGGGATTGCGCGGGGAATGGCAAGCCGCGATCCGGGGACGAGATCACCCAGCGCCGTCCAACCGTGGAGCGTCCTGAATTTGTGGGTGTCGGTGGCGGTCACTGTTCGGCCAGAGGCCATCAGCATTTTGAACGTCTGCTTGACCCCAGAGGGGAAGACGTTGGTTATGGGTGCAGCGACAATCTTCCGGTCGTCGTCCAGTGACCAGACGGAGACGCCTTCCCACCCCTTGTCCATGAGCTCCCCGAAGCTAACTGGGGCGCCCGTATCCGCTCTGAGCAAGGTCGTCTCCCGCGTCAGGCATCCCGATTCCCTCAGGTCCGATGCTTGCGGTGTCTTATCTTGCCGCTGCTCCGGCCCTCGGTTCAGCTGAGACAGCGCAACGATCGGCACCTCCACTTCCTTCGCCAAAAGCTTCAGCGCCCGGGAGAATTCGCTCACCTCCTGCTGGCGCGACTCGACCTTCTTCCCGCTGGTCATTAGCTGGAGGTAGTCGATGACAACCAGCCTCAGGTCGTTCTTCTGCTTCAGCCGGCGAACCTTGCTGCGAATGTCCGCGAGGGTCAGGTTCGGGCTGTCGTCGATGAAGAACGGGGCGTCGTCGAGTCTGGTCCGGGCGCGAGCCAGAGCCGCCCACTCGATTTCGTCGACGTTGCCCTTGCGGATGTTCTGAAGCTGCACCTTCGCCTCGGCCGACAGGAGCCGCGTCGTGATGTCGGATCGGCCCATCTCGAGACTGAACATCACCGACGTCAGGCCATGGTGGATGGACGCCGACCTGCAAAGGTCCATTCCGAGGCAGCTCTTGCCCATCGCTGGCCTACCCGCCACGAGGATCAACTGACCCGCGTGGAGGCCGCTGGTGAGCTTGTCGAGGTCGATGAACCCGGTGGGCACCCCGGTCACGCCCTGCTCGCGCTTCCCGGCGGCTTCGATCTCGTCGAAGGTCTCGTCAAGCAGCATTCCGATCGCCCGGTAGTCCTCGGTGGAGGTGCGATCGTTCGCGGCCAGCACCTCGGCCTCCATGAGGTTCAGGGCCTCGTCGCCCGTGCTGGTGTAGCCGAGTCTGGCAATCCGGGTTCCCGCGTCGATGACCCGGCGGCGGACGGCCTTGTCGGCGACGATCCGGGCGTAGTAGCCGCCACTGGCAGCCGTTGGGACACTGCTGAGGAGAGTGTGGACGTACACCGGTCCACCGATACGCAACAGGTCACCGTTGGCGTCGAGTCGGTCGGCCACAGCTACGGCGTCGAAGGGGTTCCCTTCGCTGGCAAGCCCGGTGATCGCCTCCCAAATGGTCTCGTGGGCTGGGCGGTAGAAGTCCCTGCCCGAGATCAGCGGGGCGACGTCGTCGAGCACGGATGCGGACAGCATCAGCGACCCCAGTACGCACCGCTCGGCCTCGACGTCGTTCGGCGGCGCGTGACGTCCACCATCGTCCGGGACGGCCTCCAGTGCGGCGCTCATACCGGGCCCCGGCGGGAATCGCCCTTGAAGACGAGACTCGTGCCGGCGTGCCGAAGACGGTCCATCGTCGGCGCACCCCAGATGGCGGTGAGCTGATCGAACGTCGAGTTGGTGGTGACAATTGTGCGCAGTTGCTGGTTGCAGCGCTCCTCCGCGATCGAGTAGATCTGCTCCGTCGCCCAATCTGTCGGTCGGGCGGCCCCGAGGTCGTCGAGGATCAGCAGGTCCGCGAGGCAGGCGTTGGTGAACGCCTGCGGGTCGCCCTCGGGGCGCATGTCCAGAAGCAGGCGAGGCGTCGACCACGCCCGGGGGCGCCAGCCTCGGGCCGCAGCCTCATTGGCGACAGCCCAAGCGGCGAACGACTTCCCGGTGCCGATCGGCCCGGCAAGCATCAGGTTTCGGGTGGTCCCCGTCAGGTAGCCGCGGAGGGCATCCCCGTGCTGCTCGGGCCCGAGCTTGGCGAGGTCTGCCGAACGGAACACGGGCGGGACGTAGCCCACCCAGCGCTGGATGCAGGATCGCAGCCGGTACTTCTCCGACTCCGCCCACGACTCCCAGAGTCCATTGGGGTTATCGCTGCGGTAGGCGTCCTCGTAACCGGCGACGATGTCATCGAGGCTGGCGAGGAGACGTGCTTCGAACTGGTCGCGCGTGGTCATGGTGATCCTTCGGTTAGGCGGGTAGGCCGAAGCTGGCATTGGGGTTGTTCCAGTGGTCTTGGTTGCCGTCGGCCGGGCGCGGTTTGGCCTTCGCCTTCTTGCGCTGCTCGGACATGGCGCGATCTCGCAAGGTCTCGTACTGCTCGCGGAGCTTGTCCATCGAGCGGACATTCGGGTACCAGAAGTCGCTGTCCTGACACCACTCGATGGCTCGGTGGATCTGATCCTCGGTATACCCGTCGATGTCGAGCATCCGGCGGGCGGTGGTGAGCCAGTCCTGAGACACAACGGGCCGAGTGAAGCCATGTCCCTCAACGCGCTCTGCGAGGTGATCGCAGAGCCGACCAAGCTCGGGACGGTCGGTGTTCAGTTCGGCTTCCGTCCGACGCTTCCGCTTCGGCTTAACCTCTGTCGTCGGTGCCGTCTCGGCTCCGACTAGAGGAGGGTTAATGGGGAGGGTTAGTTCTTTGAGGGTTGTCGGACTTGTAGTCCGGTCGCTTTGGACTTCAAGTCCGGTCGCTTTGGTCCCAGAGTCCGCCCGGTCAGAGAGTCCCCCCGGACTTGAAGTCCGCCCGGTCCCCCAGTCCGGGGGGCGAGGTACCCCAAAGTCGACACGACGCAGCTTGTCCGGGGAGGCGCTGATGTCGGGCCGATCCGCCACCGACAGCGGTCCGCGCCCCTTGCGTTCCCTGAACTCCTGAATCCGATCCAGGTTCGGGAACCACGAGAGAGGGATCAGAAGGTCCCAGACGACCGGGGCCTTGTCCTTGAGGTAGGCCGCTGCGGACTGGTCGCCGCGACTGATGAGACCCCGGGATTCCATTGCCTCCAGGCGGCGGCGGACCGTGCGGTCGGCCATCTTGATCCGCTTGGCGATCGTGGCCTGCGATGGGAAGGATGAGCACCCGTCTTCGTCGGCGCGCTCTGCGAGGCAGACAAGGATTGCCCACTCCTCAGCGTCCGCAATCGGTGCGTCCTTCATGGCCCACAGGATTGGGTCCATGCTCATTGGCACTGCACCCCCACAGCGAGGTCGGCCACGAGGTGGCCCATCAGCTCCGACCACCCTTGAACAGGTTGGCCAGCATCGACTCGAAAGACTCGGGCGTCGATGCCGTCTCAGGCGCGGCGATCCTCGGCGAGCTGCGACATTGTGGGGCGGCGTCTTCGCTAGGCGCGGGCTCGGGGCCGCCTGCCTGTATGGACGCCAGGAGATCCTCAGCGGCACGCAGCGACAGGTAGGCAGATCGGATCTCCTGCCAGTTCGCGTTGTAGACCTTGTTGAAGGGAGGGCGGAATTCCTCGACCATTTCGCGTTTGCAGCGGAAGGCGGCATCCCTATCCCGACACACCTCGATGTCATATCGCTCGGCGTACTGAAGCCATTCGGGACGCTGCGGATCGACCTGGCCGTGGTGTCGCCCGTGCCGAATGGCAATGCCGACGAAAACTAGCCGCCCGAGGTGGTCGAAGTACCGATAGACGGCGTTCGGTTTGGCGTCGGCGGAGAGGTGGCCCGGGGCGCTGATGGTCATCGGGTCGCCACCTGAACCTGGGGATTTTCTAGTGCTGCGCTCTCGGATTGGCCACGAGGGGTAGTGCTTATGACAGAATGGGCCACGACGGACCCACCCCCTTCCGGTGTTCTGGGGTGGTGAATGAAGAGGTCAGCTTTTGCCGAGCTGGCCTCTTCGCTTTTCGTCCGCACCCCCGATCGAAGTTCGGGGGTGCGTCATGTTCGAGACTACTACGACTCGTGGTCATCAGGTTGATGGATCGTAGACGCCACGGGCAGATCAGGACTCGGGTTCGGACGGTCCGGCCGTGCATTCGCACCGCACCGCGTCCCCGATCCGGGCCATCCCTCTCCAGCCATGAAATCCACACGGCGGGACGAGCCGGGGCCCCGGTGGATGCCTCTGCAAGTTCTCCCATCCCCCGCCCGCGTTGGAGTACCCACGCAGCGGCTCTGTGTTCCCGCACGCAAGGCACAGCGCGGCCCGGTTGCCCGCCAGGACGTCGTAGAGCCGCAGCGCGGTCCCGGGGCACACCTTCGGCGGGACAAGCCGTTCAGGTTGGAACAGGAGCCCGGCCGGCGAATGCACGGTCGCGGCGATCCCCTGATATCCGGCACCGATGGCGCGGCCTTCGCAGGTCCCGCAGATCGGGACGCCGTCGTCGGGAAGGGAAGCCGCGGTGATAAATCCCTTCTCTCCGGTCGTGGTCTTGTTGCCGCTGCCAACCTGCTGCCCGCACCAGAGGTAGTAGGAGGTGATTTCCTCGCCGTCGTAACCCGACGTCCACGACGATCCGGAGCGGGGGCGGTGCCAGCGGCCCATACCCCGGGTCCGGAGCAGCAGGGGGCCGTGGGTGAGGGCAACCCTGGTTCGGTCCGATGCGAGGAAGCTGGGGCCGGAACGGGACAAGGGCGGCTCGAGGATGGCGGTGGTCATCGGCGATCGCCCGGGTACTCATCCCATGTCCGCCCGTCGAGCGTCCGCCCGTTGGCTTTCGGCCTGACGCCTCCCCATTGTTTGTGGAAGAACGCCACCTCGGAGGAGATGCAGGCGTCCCGGATTCCCCGAACCCAGTTCTGCTCAACGGGTCGGGCACCAGGACCGGACTCGCCACCGGTGATGACCCAATGGATGCCGTCGAGGTTCAGGCCGGGTAAGCCACCAAGTAGCGGCTCGGCGGAGACGAACCGGACGGCAGCCGGGACATCGCGGAGGTGGTCGATGCGCCCGAGATACTCCTCAGTTTCGACCGAGACGCCCATCCACACGTTCGACGGCCAAACCAGATGTTCGGCCCGGCGCCGGAGGAGGAGCGACCGCTTGGTCAGCACCTGGTAGGTGTGCTGTGGCGTCTCCGCCATCACCTGAAACACGTCCTGCTGGAACGAAAGCGGGACGCGGGCGTGAAACAGGTCGCTCATCGAGTTCACGAATATCTTGCGACCCTTGCGCCACGACTTCGGGAGGTCGAGGGCGTCCGGGTGTAGAGCGAGACCGAAGCCAGGGCCAGAGGTCCGAGGGTCGCCATTGGTCTGATACTTGGCTGACCCCATCCCCTTCAGGCGCTTGGCCATAGTCAGGGCATAGCAGTTGTCGCACCCTGGCGATACGCGATCGCAGCCAGTGGTTGGGTTCCAGACCTTCTCGGTCCAGCCGATTTCCGTGTCTGCCATCAGACGGCCCTCCGGGGCGTAGTTTCCATGTCGAACAGGGAGTCGGTCATCGGATGCCCCCGCACCTACGGGCGATCAGCGGACTGCCGGCCATGTCGGCAGCGGCGAGCAGGGATCGGGCAACGGTCCTCGCCTGTTCTGCCGTCAGGCACAGGATGTCTCTAGGGAAAGCCGGATCGGTGAGGTAGATCGGGGCATCAATCATGCCCACGTCCTCGGCCAGGGCTATGACCGTGAGGGGCTTCGACGCGGACCAGTTGACGATGGAGACTCCGGTCTCCCAGTAAGCACCAGGGAGGTGATCGGTGGCGTAGCGGGTAGGTCCGGGTAGCGGCGATGCGTTCTCGAGGTCGCTCAGCATTCCCCTGAGTTGGGTGCGCAGACCCACCACATCGGAGACGAGGCCGAGGCTTTCGACTGCATGGAGCGCGGTCATGCCGCACCGTCCTCAGCATCAGCGACATCAACGCGCTCCAACTGGAACCGCAAGTTCTCGCAGGTCCTTTCCAGCTCCTGCAAGGCACGCCGCATGTAGTTGCGGGCGAAGGCTGGTCCCTCGTTCGCGGCCATGGCCAGGCGAACCGCATGGCCGCGCTCCTCCGCCGTGCTCTTGGTGACGAAGACGCCGGACGCGCGGGTAAACGCCGACCACATGACGTCTCTGGCTTCGGCTTGGGCAAGCCGCTTGTCGCCCTTCTCCTCGTGGTGCCGCCGTTCTGCTGCCACCGCCTTCGCCACGGCTTCGTCGATCAGCCGCTGATGAGGTGGCGTCGGATCGGGAACAGCACCTGCGGCCCGCAGTAGAGGCACCATGAACTCTCGGGGAATCGGCCCCCGGCAATCCTCGGCAGGACGCAGCAGTGGGGCAGCGCGGACGGTGCGCAGCTTGCGACCCTCGACCCGTGAGATTGTGCGCGGCAGTTCGCCAGGGAATAGCGGCTCGGCTTCCTCAGTGATCTCGGTGCCACCCGTGGCGTGAATGAGACCCCACGTGGCTGGGACTTCGGCGAGGTCGACGACATCGCGGGGGGCGACGATGGAGAACCGGTCAGCGACCCGAGCGGCATCGTCGGCCTTCTTCGGCTGACGGAGTTCGTGCAGCCAGTCGGATCGCGAGACCTTCACCTCGTAGACGTGGATGTCGTGTCCACGCGATGGCCAGAGTCCGACGGCTACACCGTCGAAGGTGCGGTTGGCGTTGAAGCCTGACGAGTTGCGGACTTGCCGCATGAACGCGTACTCCCCGGAGCCGCCGTTGCCGTGCTTCGCAAGGGACCGTTCGAGGAGGTCGAGCATCTCGCGTTCGGTCGCCTTGGGGTCGCGGTCTTTCCTCGGGGCGCTCATGCCGCATCCCCCTTGCCCTTGGCCCGGCGGCCAGCCCAATAGGCGCAACCAGCGGCGTAGCAGGGCGGGCACTTGCATTTGAAGTTGACCCGACCGTTGATGGTCCCGTGTCGCGGGTCGTCGTCGGTGAGGATCGGCACCGGAGTGGTCATGGCGTCGCTGAATTGGCGTGGTCGAAGGGTGCGTTTAGTGCCTTCGCCTACACTGGTTTCGGGCTTGTTGCCCATGCTGGTCGTACCTCCTGGGTTGCAGTGGTCAGGAGCCGATCGGTGGAGGCCCCTGGCGCTGAAGACGCCGGGGGCCTCGCTGTTCTACCTGGACGACTGGATCAAATATTAGCACGATCCGTAGTCGTAACGTCTACGATCCATAGTCATTGCTGTTCGAGTCGCGACCCCACCAAGCAGCGAAAGCGGGCGCAGGGACACACCCCACGCCCGCCCGCCTGCCCGCCTGCAGCTCAGGATGAGGCGAAGTCCAGCAGGACATCCGCATGGCACGGCTCGGCCGGTTTGCACCAGCAGGCCAGGTTCCAGCCTTGGAGCGCAGCCCTCAGTTCCGCCACCCACTGGGGCGCTGTCCTCTCTCTCGCAACCAGCAAGGCCGCATAGAGGGCAACGACATCCGAGCGGTTGAGCGGGATGGTTTCGTATCCGGTTGCCGGGTCCGTCGTCCGGTGGCCAATCCGGTACGGGTTCGCGTACTCGCTTGCCTTCAGCCCCGGAGCAGCGCGACCCACGTACACCGCGCCCTCCGGAACTCGGCCGTGGAACAGGTCGCCCTCGACCTTCACTCGCTGCGGGCTCATAGCCGCTCCTTCCGGCTGAACCGCGCGGCTGCCTGCTCGAACGTGATCCCAGTTGACCGTGATGTCGTGGATTGCCTCCGTCGCAATCCGTTTCGCCTCCTCGAAGTCCACGAAACAGATCGACGCCTCCCGGTCCATCGTCCACTCCCCGTGAACCGTCAAGAACGACTCGGGCATCGAGTTGTAGCCGTCCATCGCGTACCAACGGCCATCGCCAGTCGCCTTGATCCACGTCGACCAGAACCGGCCGGGTTCGGAGTCCGCTGGGAACGGTGACACCCGGTACGTCCACGGTTCGATGATGACCTCAGGAATGCTCACGACTTCTCCTCCGGAACAAGCTGCCACGGCATCTCCACCACGCACCGCCGGTACAGGTCCCCGTCATGGCGGGCCGCGTATTTGCGGTGGTACTCCTCCGACACGGCCGGGCTGTGCGACCGGATCGCGTAGTGGATCGGCTTGGCGTCGTCGGCTGCCTGGACCGCCCACTCGACCTTTGCGCCCTGTGGCGTGTACGGGTTCGACATGAACGCCCGAACCGCCGTGAGGGTCAAGCGGGCTTGAATATGAGGCGGCGGGGCGGCCTTGGTGGTTACGAGTCCCTTCGCCTCCAGGCGCTTGAGAACTGGCCGCTGGCAGTAGTCGAACGTCCAGAACGGCTCTCCCAAGCGATGACGTGCGATCAGCACCTCGATCAGCAGATCCTCAGCGGGTGTCAGCTTCACTTCGCTCACGATGTCCTCCCTCGTAGTAGTGGTCCGGCGGCCATGCCCAGCCACTCGGGGTAGATCAGGTAGCACTCCGCCAGCGTCATCCCGCCACGCCTCGTACCGCGCGAGGAGACCTTCCGGCAGTGCTTGCAGAACGGTGCTCCATTGCGTCGGTTGGCGCCGAGGTTCTTCCCCGCATACGGGTGGCCCCAAGGGCATACGCTCTGGTTCACGGTCCGAGAACCGCCATCAGCGAACACAGGTCGACGCCTTCTGCGGTGAAGATGTCCGCCACCTCGTGCGGGTCGACCAGTCGCTCCTTCGCCTTCTTCATCGCCGCCCGAAACGCCTCCCGCTCTGCCTCCCGGTTGGCGAGCATCATGCGGGCCACATCCCCCAGCTCCTGTAAACCCGCGTCCTGAAAGGACGTTGGTGTGGTGACGGTCATGACGGGCACCTCGTGTCAGTCGCGATGGACATGCCAGCGGTTTGCCACATCGCCCGCACCTGAACCTCTTCAACCCCGGCGCGGAGGACGTCCCGCTGGATCGTGGCCGTCAGTTCCTCATGGGAGACGCGGACGTCCTTCCAGCCACGGATGTACTCGGCCAGGGAGTGCAGTTCGATCGTGCATTCCGTCACCATCCACGAGATGGTGACCGTTCCCTTGTCCACCTCATCGACGTGCGGGCACCGGTGTTCGATGTCGCTCGAAGCGGTGACCATGACGCATTCGCCGGAGTCCGGGACGGTGGTGAGATTCATGACGCCTCCTGGGCGAGAGTGAAGAGCCCCGGTTCCAGCTGAGGACGAGGGGCAGGTTGATGTCAGGTCCGAACGTGATTTTGGTTCCGTCTGCGGTGTCGCATCCGATAGCGGTGGCGTACTCCAGGCGCTTGGCTGAGTTGACCCGGCCCATGTGCACGTGCTTGCCATGCTGCTTGGCCTGCAACACGATTCGTCGGGCGGCAGGGCCTAGCTTCCATTCAGTGCTGCCACCGACGAACAGCACGTCGAAGTCATCCCATGGGATATCGAGGTGCTCGAGTCCGTCCTGTGCGGCTAGAGCAGTCGGGAAGCCGAGGTCACGGATGATCGGCAACCACTCGACCGCACGCTCCAAGGTCGCCACCGCATCACCAACAACGTCGGGGGCGACAGCGAACAGGACCCGATCCTCCCCGTGCCGTCCGTACTGCTCCATCTTCTGAAGCCAAACCAGAAACTTGCCCTCACTAGGCCATCCCTTGCCCGGCTTCCCGTCCTTCCCCGGACCACACCCGTTGTCCAAACAGACCATGATCGAGGGGTCTTCGGGAACACGGTTCCCCTGCTTCGGGGTGAGGATGCAGCCCAGTCGCCCGGCGGACATAGCGTCAACCACCGACTGCGTGCTCGGGTTCGCCATGTACGGCACGGTCATCACCGCGCATCTGGCAGCCGAGGATGAACTTCGTTTCGGGCGGCACTGGCCTAGGAAAACGGGACGCGACAATCTCCGGGAGCTCCACCCGATACCGGGCCCACCTCGCCTCATCAGGAGTCAGATCCGTCTGGGTGATCACGGCAGGTCCCGCAGTTCCCGCACCCGCGCAGCCGGAACCGCCTTCACCGCACGCTGCACCGTCGCCACCGAACACCCCACCCGGGCTGCGATCGACTCCTCGCGACACCCCCTGGCAAACAGCCGGCGGATCGCCTCATGCCGGTCCGCCGGAGTCAGAACCGGTCGGCCCCCGGCGAGGAGATCGACGACGGCGTCCTCGTTATGGGGACGCGTGGAGTACGGGCGGACGGCGGTCATGCTGCAGCCTCGCCATGAATGGCACGCCGCAACCGGTCGCTGATCCACTCACCGACCGGCGGTGAGACAGCGTTGCCGTAGCCGTCGACCCGATCGCGTTCACTGCCCCAGACCTTGAACGTCCCCTTGTGGTCGCCGAAGTCGGGATCGAACCCGCAACCGCGGCCGATCTCGTGCGAACCGAGCATCCGCAGGTAGCACTCCAGCAGTGGGGTATTGGAGAGCATCTTCCGCCACTCCGCGGCGATCTCCGCCGGGAGGCCGGCGCCGCTGACGGAGCCGGTTGCCGTGACCAGGGCCGGGATCTGATCTGCCGTGACCGTCGGCATCGGCTCGGCGTGCATAGTCGGGATGGTGTGCTTCCGGAACGGCATGACCCCCGTGGAGACGATCCCGAGCGTCTCGGAACCCACCTGAGTGGGGAACGGGACATCGACCCCGCGCGGCGCGCCCTGGTAGTTGTCGACCGCCAGCGAGAGCGCCCCCGATGCCGCCAGCAGCGCGGTCTCTTGCTGGCTCGTCTGGGTGGACATCGGCTGCCACAAGTGACGTTCCGAGCCACGCTCGGCCTTGGCCGGCATCAGGATGGCCGGGAAGTCGCCGAACCTCTGCCGGCACCTCTCGGCCCTGGCCATGGTCGAGAGAGCGAGAGGCCCGAACGAACCGTCCTGCTGGATCTTGTTCGGCCTATCGCCGATCTTGGTGCCGAGGTTCGTCAGGTCAAGCGCGGACAACGACGGGGTGAACGTCGGGATGACCTCGCGGCGGCAGGACAGGCACGTGTAGTGATACTGCCTGCCGTAGTCGACGGTCCCGGTTGGCGGGATGCCCGTCTTCCAGGACTGCCGGGCCTGCACGATCGTCTGGCAGCGGTCGCACCAGGTTTCCGGTCGGTGCTCCAGATCAGGTGCTGGGATGCCCTTCTTCCAGAAGCACCAGTACCCCCGGTTCCGGGACTGGCCGACGCCGAAGAACTGCGAGTTCAGATAGAGCACCTTGTGGTCGTAACCGATGATGTCGAATTGCTTCAGCCACCACCGGTACGTGGTTCCGTCGCCGACCTTTTTGCTGCCGGGGATCAACGGCCCCCACGACAGCAGCTGCGTCGTGCACTCGACAAGGATCAGCCGCGGATGGTGCGTCGCGGCGTAGTGGAGGACGCAGTTCGCCGTCGCGCGGTCGCGTTCGGATCGGGTGACCCTGGCCTCGTACTCGTCGTCCTGCCTGTCGAAGAGAGTCCCTCGCTCCTCGTAGGCCTTCAGCGAGTTTGCCGGGGAGTGGTTGACGCAGCTCACGCCCGCACTGAGCAGGTCGCCGGCAGGGAGGTCGCGGACGTCGTGATAGTCGCCTGATTCCGGGTCGACCAGGTCGGCGATCCAGTGCTCGGCTTCCGGGTGGTTCGTCTCGTGGACCTCGGTCTTGTACTGGCTGTGGTTCGCGGCGAGAATCGTTGTGAACCCGGCACGCTCGATGCCTTGGGTTAGGCCACCAAAGCCGCTGAAGAGGTCGACGGCGATCAGGTCGTCGTGCTGGAATCTGCGCTGCTTGGTGGCGGGGCGGTGCTGCGCGGTGCGTGTCTTGGTCATGCCGACACCGCCTGGTCGACGAGGACCATCGTGACGCCTGAGCAGTTCGGGCAGGGAAGGTTGTGGAACCCCGCCGACGTCCCAGGCCGGACGCGGACGTGGTGACCGCAGCGGCAGTTCCAGGTTGGCACCGGAACCGCCTTCTGTCCCCACACTGCCCGGACCAGGGCACGTGGGAGGGACTGGAGACGGGCCGTCCACCACCAAATCTGGGCATGTCTTCCGGAGTGGCCTGATCGCCTCGTGCAGTGGAACAGGGTTCCCCCGTGGTGGTTCTCGTCCATGCAGTACTCGTCATCGGACGGTGCCCACGCGGTAGGCATGGAGACGGCGGCGATGGGGAGGACGGGGTAGAGGGTGACGGGTGGCTTTTCGTGGACGACTGGCGCATGGTCCGCCGTGGGTCCGGACATGACTGTGGTGAGGGACACGAGGTTCTCCATTTCAAGCGGCGCTCAGGGAGGGCATCCCCGGCGGAAGATTCAGCGGTTCGTGGAGGTCGTTGACCCAGCGGACACATCCATCAGGCAGCAAGGAAAACCAGGCCGAGTAGCCGTAGTTCACGTTCTGAGCCCAGACGGGGAAGAACTCGGGGTCGACGGTCGTGGGGACGATCCAGCCCCCGAGGACAGCGTGGGCGGGGTTAGCGTGCGTCCACCCGTGATGCCAGCGGCAGAGGCCGATGAGGTTCTCCGGGTTGTGGATCACCAGAGACGATGTCCCGCCCATGCCTTTGCGTTGCCGATGGTGGATGTCGGTCATCGGTTTGCGGCAGATCTCGCATGCGTTGTCGGCGCGGGACTGGATGAGCTTCCGGGTCCGGTCTGGGATGTCAGTGCTCACCCCTGCCTCCGTCGGTAGGCCACAGGGCAATGAGGGCAGCACGTCGAACGCTTGGCTCCGCAGCCGTTCACATCGCATCGGCCGCGACCGCACTCGTTCGGCCCGTCGTGGTGTGGGGCGAAGAGGACTCGGAGGATGGAGCGGATCACCAGACCACCTCACGCCACCCGAGCGGGGCATACCGGAACGCCTGGGGCCCTGCGCTCCACCCGAACCGTTCGGCCTTGATGGTCGGGGTGACGTTCCCGATGTAGATGCCTGCCAGCCGACCCTTGTGTCCTGCGTAGGCGTAGAGCGCATTGAATCCGATGCCAGATCCGGTGACCGTCCGCAGAGTGCCACCGAAGTCCTGGATGACGAAGTCGTTGACGATGCCGTCGACCTGGCGGACGACGTTGAACTGCCCAATCACCCCGCCGCCCTTGCCAGTGCGCCAGACCAGCACCGTTTCAACGGTCTTGGGGAGCGGCTTGCGTCGGAACTCGATTGTCTTTGTCCCGTCGAGGATGCGGTCGGCGTAGACGGGCCGGATGGACAGGACTGCCGTGGTGCGGTCGACGGTGGGCGTACTCTCGTCCATTGGATGCCTCCCTATGGGGCGTCTGGAGTCCGCTGCTCGAAGCCCCCCGACCTCTTCCCCGTCGGGGGGCGAGCGAATGTTTAGACAGTACACGATCCATAGATGCAATGACTATGAATCGTAGTCATGTTGGGCATGGCAAAAGAACCTCAGACCGCCAGGACATCCACCCGGTAGACGCGGATCAGAACACCAGGGCATGTCACCTTGAGATCCGGGTAGTCCTTCGTCCCATGCAGGTCCACCACCTGGCCGTCATCCCGCCACAGGGCAGCATCCGTGAGGGCATCCAAAGCGGCACGCTCTAACTTGTCGATATCCCCGGACCTGGCACCGATCGGCCACGTACGCCGACGCTTCGGGGCGCTGGCCGGCTTCGGCAACGTGAAATGCAACGTCACCCGGATCGGCCCAGACAACGGCACCCAGTCCTCCCCCAGTTCAGCAACAGCATCGGAGCGGATCGCCTCCCGCCACGACCGGAGCTCCTTCCGCTTCACATCGACCACGAGAGCGCGGAGCTTCCCGGTCTTCGTCTTGACCACGAACCCGTTCTTGCTGCCCTGGGTTGTCGGAACACCAACAACCCTCAGCGACAGAACCAGCTCGGAGTCCAGTTCGGTGGCAGTCACCAGAATCGCCACCAGCGCCGAGGGGCAGTGAACTCCAACGCCGCCCTGAGGTGATCATGCATCGACGGACTCAACCGGGTGCCAGCGGCAGCAGTCAGCGCCGAGAGAGTCCGCAGGGACCGGTGAGCTACCGCCCGCTCTTTCCGGGCCCTCATGCCGACTCGACAATCTCGATACCTCGCGCCTGCCCGGGGATGCGTCGGATCGCGCCCTTCTTCTCCAGCTCCAGCAGGTGGTAGCGGGCGGTGGAGTAACCGACCCCGCACGCCTTCGCCAACTCCTGCAACGTTGGGGCGGTCCCGTCCTTCGCCAGGGCCCGCAAATGGTGGAGGGTGTCGGCGTTGGACGGCGACAGGAGGGGCTTGCGTTCGGTGGTCACAGTGCGGCCTTTCGGTTGTCGCACCAGTCCATGAAGTCCGGGGAGCGGACCGCGGGCGTGGTGAGCATCAGGGCGAGGGTTCGATCGTTCAACGGGAGAGCCATCGGCCGTCCATCGGTGCAGCGGAACGACACCCACGGGAGACCGCTTCGGAGGACGAGGATGCACTCCGAGGCCAACGGTCGCTCCGTCTGACCGCAGAGGCATTCGAGGCACACATCCACACGGTGGTGGGCGAGGACCGGGATCATGCCGGTCACGACTTCCCACCCAGGTCGAGGCTGATGCTGGCCGACACCCCACCAGGAGTCACCGTGATCCCCGGAACCGTCTCCCCGGAATCCCCAACCCACGCCTCACCGCCTGAGGATGGGAACGTGGTCTTCGCCGCCTTCAGATCCACCTTCTCCGTCGTCGTTGAGACCACCAGCTTCGGGAACCGCTCCTTTAGCCACGGAATCAGCGTCTCCTCGTCCACCTCCCACTTCGGGGTCTTCGACGTGTCCTTGGTGGACACCGTCCCGAACGGAAGAGTGAGGGTCTTGTTCCGCTTCTCGTCCTCAGCCCGTCGCCTCAGCGCGTACGCCGCGAGGTGAGCTTCGAAGAAATCCCGGCCTGTGCGACCGTTCTGCAGAGCCGCAACCTCCCGGTCCCGCCATGCCACCCACCGGGCGATCTTGTCGTCCGCGATCCGACGAATCTCGGCCTGCCGCAACGCGAGTTCCCGGTTCTTCGCCATCGCCCAAGCAGCCTGGCCCAAGCTGTCGATAGACCAAGCCTCGCGGGCTTCCTCGGCGTCGGGGACTTCGTAGTCCTCTGTGTCGATGTCGGGGACGTCAGCCAAGGCGGTCACGAAGCCACCCCCGCAGCGGCCTGACGCTCCGCCAATTCGTCGGCGATCTGGTCCTCAACCCGCGGCGCCGGCACTGAACGCGCAGCCCGCTCCTTCGCCTCCAGACCACGCGCCCGAATGAAATCACCCAACCCGGCGCTGGCACCGTCGCCCGTGACGATCGCGGCCATCAGCAGGCCGTGCCGCTCCGCCTTCCGGTACACCTCGATCAGTTCGTCGTACGTGGCTTCCGGGGCGGCCAGGACCTCGTCGCGGATCTCCTCGGCAGTAGGACCGGCCTCGCCGTCCTGCAGCCAGTCGCCGAGCGTCCGCCCGAACCCTGCGTCCGGCCGGTTGATCACGGCACCGGACAGCGCCTTGCACCGGGACTTCGTGACGACCAGGGTGTTGTCCAGGTCCATCGTCCCAACGAGGGTGAACTCGTACTCCAGGCCCTCGCGCTGCTCGGCCTTCAAGCCGATCTTCTTCGGGACCTTCTTGCCCCTGTCGTTCTCCTCGACCACCCACTCGGTCTTCGTGCGCAGCGTCGCGATGAGGTGACCGGGGTACGCCAGCATCGCTTCGATCATGCGCCGCTCTGTCGGCCGCATCTCCTTCCATCCGCCGAACGTGTTCCCTCCGGCGGAACGGCGCGCCGCCCGGTCGACCTGCTCCAGCATTCCGTCTGTGCCCATCCAGAAGTGCGACAGGCTGTCGATGACCAGCGCGTCGTAGCCCGCCATTGCGGCTGCCGCGAGGGCTTCGGTGAGCAATTGTGGGTCGTAGCTGTCGAGTTCGAGGGTGTCGAAGTCGAATTCGTCGGCGTAGAGACTCGCCGAACGGTGCTCGGTGTCGATGAGTGCGACGCGCTGGCCGAGGGCACAGGCCGTAGTCAGGGCTGTGTAAGTCTTGCCGCTGCCGGACGGGCCTTCGAAGGCGACTCGCGCCTTGGAAGCCTTCTTCGTGGCCTTGGTGAAGGTGAAGGTCGTGGCCATGGTCAGTTCTCCTTGGTCGGATCGGGTGCGATGCCGAGGGCAATCGCGGTGGGGCAGGGGTAGATCTCGGTCTCCTAGGTGGGGACTCTCACGACGTCACCAGGCCAAAGTCGAACGTCCTTCGCCGTTCCAGCCGCAGCACTTCCATGTCCTCCAACGCCGTGTCCCGGACGTGGTCCAACCGGATGCGTTGGATGGCGACGTTCTCCCACTCGGCCATGAGGTGCTTGACGGCGATCTGGACGAGGAGGCAGGACCCGACGAGGACCCCGGTGTCGGTGACATTGACCCGGGCGGTGATGGCCTCGATCCGCTTACAGGAAGCGACCATGGCGGCAGCCCAGCCGAGGGCGTGCTGGGTGCGAATGTCGTCGGCGATGTCAGCGAAGAACAGGTCGATCTCGGCGAGTCTCGCGCGTCGTGCGCCTTGGGCGGCCTCGCGGGAGAGGAAACCAGCGGGAGCGGTGTCGAGGGCGGTCATGAGGTCCGCCCGCTTGCTCGGTGCGCGGCGTCAAGGGCCGTGATGCCCATGACCTGCAGGTAGATCTCCGCCCGCTGGTGAGCGAGGCTCAGCTTTGACCAGCGTTCACGCGGGTCCATGTCCTCGGCCGGGGCAACGTAGGCGTCGGTCACTGCCGCGATGAGGTCGGAGAACGCTCCGAGGATTTCGGCGGGGAGCGCGGTCGACTTGGGGTCGGTCCCCCAGCGGCTTCCGTCCGGTCGGAGGTGGTAGTTCACGGAGTGGTTGCGCCCGAAGATGCAGGTCTCGTTGTTCTCCCCCTTCTCGGTGCAGTACTCGCCGCGCATCGTCGGCGTCCCGTGCTGGATCTGGTCGGTCACGTCGTTCTCCTCAGGCGCTGCGGCGGGGGTGGATGGTGACCGATTCGAGGTACGCGAGACGCCCGGACTCGGGGACGCGGCGCTGTACCCGTTGCCCGGTCTCGGCGACGTCCTGGTAAGGGCCGAAGCGTCCGGCGTCGATGAGGGCGGTCACTTTGCCTCGCGACATGCGGAGACTTTTTGCGAGTTCGGGGACAGTCCAGAGACGTTCCGTGTCGTCGTCGGGGACTAGTTCAAGTGCCATGGATCGTAGTCCTTTCGGCTATGGATCATCGCCAGTTCGGGCAGGGCAAACCGCGCATATGCTGCATCGTTCCCGCTGGGGGGCAGCTCATTGCGATGATCTAAACTCTAACACGATCCGTAGTCATAACGTCTACGATTCGTAGTTGCTATGCCGTCAGAACACCGCTCCAGACACCGTTATCAGCGCGACACACCCCTACTGCGAGCCACGGATCGTGGTTCACAATGTCGATTAGGTACCGCCCCGACCGCCGCGCCCGGCGATCGTGGGGCTTGGGAGGTACCCCGCCAGGAATGGACTCCGTTGACAGACGCCCCGAACGACGACGAGGTCGAGACCCTCGCAACCCTCATCAGACTGTTCAAGGGCCGCCGGTCCTACCGGGACCTAGGTGCGGAAGCCGGGGAAGGCCTCGGATGGTCCCGCTGGCGGCAACTCGGCGACCCTAACTTCGCCTTGAACACGGTCCCCAAACCCGAGACCGTCATCACCATGTCCCGTGTCCTGCGCGTCCCTCAGCGCCGGATCTGGCTGGCCATCGGCCGCGAGATGGGCCTGGATGTCGACACGGGGTCATCGCCATTTCTCGCCCGCATGGTCGCCCGGACGTCGGCCCTCAGCCAGAGACAGCAGAACCTGCTGCTCGAGCTCATCGCCGAGTTCGTCGACCTGCAGGTGGCCCTCGCTGAGATGCAGGAGCAAGCAGCAGAAGCAGCAGCCGAAAAGCCTGTCCGTCAGCTCAGAGCAGCACGAAAGACGACAGGAACGGAGTCCCGAGGCCCGAGGGGAGGGGCAAGGACTAGGTGATTGATCATCTGTTCGGTCATATCTACCGGTCGGTTCTAGATCGATCAAGAAGATGCACGTACGGTCAACATTCGAGCACAGGTCGTAGCAAAGGGCCGGGATATTCCCCGGGCGGCCTGGCTGAGAGGGGGCTGCACGTGCAGGATCCAATCGTCCAAGCCGAGCTATACCGCCTCGACGCCACTTACGAAATCTGCGACCTAGGCAACATTGCAGGCGACTGCGACCTCCTGACCCGCCGCATCCGAATCAACATTGGGACACCAGTGGAACAGCGGTGCACGCTCATGCACGAGCTGCGTCACATTGAACTCGGCCACGCCCCAACGGGAGATCCGGCCGTGGACGAAGCGATGGAAGTGGAAGCCGACCGTTGGGCGGCAGTGAAGCTCATCACCGACACCATGCTCGCGTGGGCACTGGGTTTCGGGAGGGACCGCCGGGAGGCAGCCGAGATGCTCCAAGTGGACCCGAATACCCTCGATGCTCGGATCGGTGCGATCCCGATTGTCCGCCACTCCGGGCTATTCCTCGTCGGTTCCCCGGCCCTGTGATGGGCGGGGACCAGAAGCCCCGCAAGAGAACCAAATCCAACGGTGAAGGCAGCGTCTACCGGACCGTCCGGAAGAAAACCCGGGTAGACGGGACCGTCGTCGAGACCGTCTCCTGGCGCGGCTACATCACCCTCGACATCGTCGGTGGCAAACAGGAGAAGAAATACTCCAAGTCCGCACCCACGAAAGCCGAAGCGAACAAGAACCTCCGGGACCTGATCAACGCCCGCGACGCGGGAACCCTCACCACCACGAAAGCCCTCACGGTGCAGGAATGGATGGAGCACTACCTCACCGTCCTCGCCCCGAAGAAACCCATCAAGGGTCGCAAGGGCAACCGCAGGTCCACTCTCGCCACCTACAAGGGGTACGCGAAAAACCACGTCTACCCCCGCATCGGCAAGAAACGAATGGACGCCGTCAAAGCCGAAGACCTCGAAGCCTGTTACCAAGCCATGGCCGACGCGGGGATGGCCGCCAGTTCTATCCACCAAGTCGACGCGATGATGAAAGTAGCGTTCGACATCGCCTGGCGACGCAACCGGATGCCCCGCAACATCGCCGACCTCACCATGCTCCCCGCCGGTGCGCAGCCCAAGGAAGACCGCGACGTCGAACTCGACGAAATGCTCCGCGTCCTCGAAGTCGCCAAGAAGCGCCGGCTGGGCGCGAAGTGGGTGCTACGGATCGTGTACGGCCTGCGCCAGGGGGAGACGCTGGGGTTCACCGTCCCGGCGCTGGACTTCGACGCGGGAGTCTTGAACGTTCGCTGGCAACTCCAGCGGGACCGCCCCGACGGGCATGGGTGCGGTGACCCTGTAGGAACGGAGAGGTCGCGACTGACGTACGCGCACGGGTGCGGGGAGCCAACGGGAACCGCGACTCTCCGCTCGGACGCGGACCGCTACAAGGAACCACCGGAGTTGGTGCGCCCGCCGAAGCTGTTCCCCTGCGGGAAACGTCAGGCGAAGCAGTGCCCCAAGGTGGTCGTCGGTGGTGGGGTGGAGCGTCCCGCGTGGCCGTGCGGGAAGGCTCAGGCCGCGAGGTGTCCGAACTCTGACGGTGGAGGGCTGGTCCTGCTGCCCGTGAAGACGAAAGCCTCCGACGCGCCTTTGCCGATGCCGAAGCAGATCGCTGACCTTCTCAAGGCGCGGTTGACAGCGCAGAAGCGGGAGCGGATCGAGGAAGGGCCCCGGTGGAAGGGCTGGGAGATCAACGGGGAGCAGGTGCTGCTTTTGTTCTCTCAGCGCAACGGCCGGCCGATCGACCCCCGCGACGACTGGGACGAATGGGTGAGCATCCTCGAAGAGGCAGGGGCCGAGCACATCCGCCCCCACGCCGCGAGGCATTGGGCGGCGACGATGATGGTTGCCCTCGAGATCCACCCCCGGATCGCGATGACCCTCCTGCGGCACGCCGACATTCAGACGACGATGAACCTGTACGCCAGGTCCCCGAACGCAGAGCTGCGGAAAGCTGCCGAGGAGATGTCGGCCCTCTTCCTCGGCAAGGCCATCGGCGAGTAGCTGCGAACCGGACTGCCCCATCTCTCGGTCGAGGGAGATGGGGCAGTCCTTTGCGTTCCGGGGGGCAGGTCGACCCCCTCGCCGCGGATTCCAGATCCGCTGCTTTCCGCCCCGACGCCCGTTGTCCGGGCCGAGGCGTCTTGATCGGGTGCGTTGCAGCTACGGTTGCAGCTACGGGACTGCGTTCACAAGCACTCACTGCGCTCAATGGTTGATACAAAGGGCGTCTGACCAGCCAAAATGCGCTCACAAAACCTCAGTGCGTTGCACTCCGGGCATCTTTTAATCCGCGGGTTCGGGGTTCGATCCCCCGGGGGCCCACCCGTTTGACCAGGCAAAATGCCCCCTCTCAAGATCACTGAGAGGGGGCATTGCAGCTACAGGTGCAGCTACCACGGTCGATTACCCGTGGCGGTGGCACCGACGATCAGTGCGGCAGCACGTGCTCGACGGTCCAGATGATCGCCCACCACGACGCAGTAATCCACGCAGCCAGGACGACACCGAACAGTGCCATCAGTCTTCGGCCCGTCCGCTTGTACGCGACCCGCCACTCTCTGTCGAGAGCGCGGGCCCGGTACGAGTGCATCCCGCAGTGGCAGGACATCGTTAGCCCTCCACCGGAGGCGGCGGCTTCGGCCAGTCCGGCATCTGATCCGGAGGGATCACCGTCGGCATAGCCATGTCCGGTTCCGGCGGAGCGACCAGAGCAGGGGCATCCGGCGGCGGGTAGGCGGGCATCAGACGCGCGGAGGCCAGGACCAGGTACCCACGACGGGACCGCCCTGCGCCTGCTCGATCGATTCCTCGGTTGCCTTGCTCGCGCTGGTCTTCCACAGCGTGTCGTTGCCGTCGAGGATCAGCTGACCGTTGACGCAACCCTCGGACCAAACCCGGACGATCATCAGCGGGAAGATCTGACCGACCTCGGCCTTGTTGCCGATGCAATCCGATCCCAGGGGATCGACATCGCCATTTTTCCGCCTCGCCGCGGCGTCATCCCGGCGCTTGTTGATCGTCTCTGCGTCCTGCTCGGAGAGCGTGTAGTGGACGATGCGGCCGACGGTGGGGATCACAGGTCGTCGCCGTCGGTCGGCTCGGGATCGACCGGGGTAACCGGTGCGGCCGGCACAACCTCACGGGCACGAGCGGTGGCCTCCTGCAGCCGAGCCACGTTCTCCGCCGCGTCCGTCACGAGCTGGTCCCGGTCCGCAGTGAGGCTCGCGATCTCTGCGGTGTCCGCGTTGTCGTCGGCAGTCAGCGCGGCGATCTCCGCGTTCTTCACCTGGATATCAGCCAGGGCGGTAGCCAGGTCGGCCGGACCGGTGCCCACGGCGGTGATCAGGTCGTCGAGAGCGGCAACGATTTCGTCAGTGGTGCTGTCGAGCTGGGACACGAGGGCCTCCAAATTGGTGAGTCGATCCGAGATGCGGATCAGTAGTTCCCGCTTGCCGGGGCGGCAGAGCAGGTGCTTGAGGGTTCGGCCGAGGCTCATCCGAGGCGGACGCCGAACAGGAGCAGCAGGACGACGATGAGGATGGCGATGCCGACGACCAGGAGGACGTCGAGGTTGCCGCTGTCGCGCTGCCGGGGGAACGGGTCGCCGTCGATCTTCGGGTACTCGGCGAAGGAGCTATCCCCAAAGTCGTCGACGTCGTCCGACGCCACCACGGGCGGGTTGGTCCAGAACATCGCCACGGCGGTCAGCGCCGCACCCACCGAAGCGGTCAGCACCGTCTCCCAGTGAATAGACACCGACCCAACGAGGCCGTCAGTGGTGACCAAGCCCAGTGCGGTTCCTGCGGCTGCAGTGAGTGCGCGTTCGCCGATCCGTGCCCATGTCGGCGCGGAGGCGGGAAGCTTAACTCCGACGGCGGATTTCAGGACCGATACGAGGGCGGCGACCCCGGCCAGCATCAGGACCGCTTCGATGTTGATGCCGACGGTGGAGCCGCCTGCGATGACGAGGAGGGTGGGGATGAGTGCCTGGATGGCCTGGCGAGTGGCCCGGGACAGAGCATCTCGGGCTTGGCTGACGACTTGCGCCTGCACGGTAACGGTACTCACGGTCTTGATCTCCTTGTGGCGTGACTCTGATGGGTAAAAGTTGGCGGTGGCGTGTCTCATCGGCACCCGAAATCGTCGACAAGCTTGGAGAACGCCTTCCGAATCCGAATGGCCCGCTCCACCTGCTCCGGGCTGCCAGCAGGCGGCGGATCGCCAGCCCTTGGCGCGAGAGGTTCGACAACCGGGCACCACCTGAGGTTGTTGGCCGCAATGGCGTCCCGGTTGTTCAGGCTCACCGAGTACGCAGCGGCGATGACGACAAGGAGGATCACTCCACCGACGGTGATCGCGACCCACAGGGCAGTGGTCCGTGACCGCAACTGCGAACGCAGGTCTTTCGCTTCATCGGTGAGACGGTCCACGGCTTCGGTGAGGTCGGTCAAAGTCGTCGGCGTGGTGATCATTTCGCTCCTTGCTGGCGGGCGATCTCCGCCCGTAGATCCGCGATTGCTCGGTCGAGGTTCGTTACCCACTTGGTGACGTCGGCTTTTGTCTGCTCGGTGTCGGGCTGCTCGGCCACGGCCATCACCGCCGGTCTCGCAGAATGTGCGCGCACTCGACCAAGGCACCAGTCGCTTCCGTCAGGGCGGGGATGACCTTGTCCCGCATCTCTCGGTTCAGTTCGGACAGGGACTTCTCGGCTGCGTCGCCGCGTGCCACTTCCCGCCTGTAGGCAGTCAGGACGAACCACAGGCCCAGCAGGGCCACCGCACCCAGTACCCCGAACTGCAGGAAGGTCTGCGTTATCCCTTCCGCGGGGGCGGACGCGGCAGCGTGGGTCACGTGGCTTTCGCCCCGGGCTTCACCACGGCGGCATGGATCTCGGACACAAGCCGGCGAGTGACCGTATCTAGCTTGATCTCCGCCAGGTCCCGTTCGGCTTCCTGGTCCTGGTTCAGTTCGATGTTGGACAGGACCCCGGGCTGGGTAAAGTTCGCGGCCGGTTTGTCGCCAGGGTGGAGCTTCTGATTCGGGACCGTCCGCGCCGCGTTCATCAGCTTGACGACCTCGGCGGCGATGGCCTTGATGTCGGCGTCCTTCACTTCGTCCTCCTGGTCGATGCCCCAAGGGGCGGTGCTGTCGTAGTGGCGGGGTTCGGTTGAGACGGAGACGTGCACGTGGTGGCGGTGCGCGTTGATGCCCGTGTACGGGCGCCATGCCCAGTCCCCGATCCACGAGGCGATACGGGCGTTACTGATGACGTATTTGACGCGGCGGTCACCGGATTTGCCGAGTCGCCGGACGTATTCGGCGATGGCTGGGGCGTCACAGCCATGCGCGGGGTCGTGGGTGAAATCGCGGGCGCACACCACGCCGGCGACATTCGGATTGTGATCCGAGGCCCGGGACGAATGAGCAGCATCCCCGATCGACCCGTCGGCGGCTTTCGCCCGCTGGGGGGCCATCGCATTGATCTCGGCAAGCAGGACGTCTAGCGCCCGCGCCACTCTCCAAGCCATCAGGCTCGTCCCCACCACGTGTGCAGCCGCGCTTAGCGGATGGCACCCGACCCCAGTCCATTCTGACAGATCGGAGAGGAACGAGCCGCCCCAGTCGTTCTTCGGACGGCACGCGACCGGGACACCGGCGACCGTCATTTCCGGTGCCCGATGGCGTCGCCGAGCTTGGGCTTCGGCCCACGGTGCTTGATGGCCTTCCGAAGCTTCGGCTTGGACTTTTTGACCCGGTTAAACAGGTTTCGCCCACCACCGTCCAGTGTGAGTTCCATGGACGCCGACGATGCCGAGTACTGCGCCTCAGTCAGTCGGAACGTTGACCGCCCATCCCGGCCACCGTTCATGCTGTACGCGACCCCGCCGTCAGCCCGCAACACCCCACCCGAAAGAACCACCGGCCAGCCCGCGCGGATCTCCCACGGCTCGATCATCCGACCCGCTTTGACGTCGTAGACAGGCCCGAACACTGTTGCCGTCCCTGAGGAACGTTGGATGTTCGCCGTGGCGAGAGCATCTTCGCCCTTGCTGATCGCGCTGTTGCGGGAAAGGGCACCCTCCCCGGTGAGGTCCACGACCATCGTCCGGGTCACGCCAGCAGCCGAGAGTTCCGGAGCGACGCCAGTGACAATCACGGACGCCGGGACACCAGACGACGTTTGGTAGCTCACGACAGCCCGGTTCGCGAGCTCATCCCCACCCCCGGCGAGGTTCATCCGGCAGGACTCCCGGGGGATCAGATACCTCGGGTGAACCAACCACGGCAAGTACTCAAACCTGGCCTGCCTCGGGTCCGCCTGCGGCTCCCACACTGCCCAATAATGGTTCGGGGCCAAGTCTTCGATGAAGTCGAAAACCTCCGCAGCGGTGATCCCACCGAACCAGGCCGCCTGCTCCACTTTGACCAGAGGACTGGCGATCGCCGACGAGATGTCCAAGTGGGGGGCAAGCAGTCGGCCGATGACGTCGTCGACGATGTGCCAGGCCGCGACGTGAGTGGTGGTGCTGGGTGTGGCCACGCCCTCCCGGTTGACCCGCTGATAGACGACCGCCAGGTTTCCCCACCTCAACCACCAGTCACGGATCGCCGTGGAATCCGTTGAGTTGTAGGTGAAATACAGTTCGCCGACCTTCGCGTCTCCCATGGTCCAACCGGCCGCACCTTCGAACGCGATGAAGTGCTTCGGGACGTCGACGTCGGCGTAGAACTCGCTCATCACTGTTTGGGTGGTGAGTCCAGAGGTGTTGCGGACCCGGACCCGGACCCGGAACCCGCCGCCCATCCCCTTGCTCGCGACAGTCCCGAGGATCATCACAATGTCCTGACCGGCGGAGGCGTATTTCGCTGGGAGGTACTGCATCGTCATGTGCGATGGGGTCGACTGGTCCAGGCGTGACCCGTTCGGGAAAACCTGCTCGATCACTGAGGTGGTGGGCTCCACCCAGTCGCCCGTGTGCTGCGGCAAGCTGATGTCGTCGACGACCTGCGCGGAACCGCCCGGGTAGTCGTTGAGAGACAACCACGCCCCGAGGTCCCGGTCCACGTAGGCCAGGCTCGCGGCTTGGGTGTCGAGGATGGTGAAATAGCCGAGACTCGACACCTGATGACTCGCCCCGGTGCCCGTTTTCGTGTACCCGGGGTCGACGACGTGCCCGTGCCAGATGATGTTCCCGTTCCTGCGGTCGATGACCTGAGCTGTGGCAGCGGTCACGAGAGCATCGGGTGGCGGGTGCCCGTCGGGCCAATCAATGGTGCAGGACATTGATCCGTGCCCACCTGGGGCGGTGTTGTCGAAGATCAGATCTTGTGGGCATTCGCGTACCACCGCACCGCTTTTCCCCGTGGGTGGGGTGAATTTCACCAGCAGCGCGTCCCGGGGTGAAACCCCTTGCGGTGCGCAGTGTGCCTCGTTGAGTCCTTCGACGACGGCGACGTCTTCGATGTGCCCGGGGAATGTCTCTTCCCCGGGGAACGTCTCTTCCCCCGGCCACGCCACTATCTGAGCCAGGTGAAGCGGGGCCAGTACGAGTAGCCCACGTTCACGTTCAGCGCCAGCGGATGAGTGAACGCCCCACCGGTCCCGGCGACGACGAACACCCGGTTCGTTCCGGGTCGCACTCTGGGTGCGCCTCCGGTCCAGTCCACCGTCGGGGTCGTCCCCCCGTATGACTGCCCGACAATGGTGTGCGCGCCCGTCGGGTCACCCGTGGTGACCATCCCCAGGTTTTGGTACCCATCAACCACGACGTACTGCGCCGACGGACTATTGAGGGCCTTATCGACGTGCAGGTACCCGGCGTCATCATCGGCGGGAATCCATGCGAGGTAATCAAAATCGACGATGGAAGCCCCAGCGTTCTTGCGCCAGAACTGCAACACGACCCGCGTTGGTGTTGCACCCGACGCTATCGGGACGGGGGCAGACATGGACGCGGGAGCCCCCGCAGGCCACTGCACCAACCCCAAATCGACGAGTCTCGTCGCCGACCCACCGACCGGGACCGTGATGTCCTCCGGGACGATCAGCGCGCCATTGACGAATGCTTTGAGGACGAGTTGCTGGGTGTTCGCCGTCGAGTTTCTGCGGAGCCTGACAAACATTCTGTAGACCCCTGGCACGTCCACCCCCGTGAGGTCGGGTGCCGTGAAACTGATCTGGCCGCCCGTCAACGCCCCGTACGCGCTGGAGAACGTCGCCCGAACCCCGCTGGAGCCGGACAGTGCGGCGTCCCCGGTGAGGGTCGTCAGGGTCAGGCCCGTCCCACCGGAGAGGGTGTTGCTGCCGAACTCGGCCTGACGGGTCAGCATCAGCGCCGTGAGGTTGGCTGGGGTCTGCCGGCGGCGCACGCTGATGAACGCGCCGAACGCGCCGAGACCGAACACGCTGGAGTCGTTCATCCGCAGGAGGAGCGGGGTCGCGGTGTCCCCGGTGACACCGTTGATGTCGATGGCCCACGCGCTCGAGTTGGGGTTCTGGCCCACGGCGACACTGCCGTCAACCCTGGCGCCGAGGGCATGGGGTGCGGTTTCGCAGACGATGACACCCTGCGCGATGTGCGCCGTCCGGGAAGTGGTGACCTGGGACTCGACCTGTGGGACGCACCCGAAGCATTGGAGCCAGCAGTCGGCGGTAGCGCCGTGCCGCCGGACCTTCAGCCACCACGGGCCCTGCACGGAGGCCATGAGTTTCGCGACTTTCGCGCCCACATCGTCAG
Organism: Pseudomonadota bacterium; assembly: GCA_031398625.1. GTDB lineage: Bacteria > Pseudomonadota > Gammaproteobacteria > Steroidobacterales > Steroidobacteraceae > CAIUGU01. Next base: position 26,957 of record JANNNQ010000447.1, on the reverse strand, counting down.
CGGACGACCCACGCAACAGGAACGGGATCGTCGCCCGCCTACGCCCAAGCCCTGACGGTCCGGCGAGAGGCGACCATTCGACGTCTGCACCGAACCCCGACAGCTGCCCCTCGCTGAGGTTCATGCCCCGCTTGGCGTACCCACCAACCCCAGCAGTGTTCCCGTTGAGGTCCATCACAAGCGCCCCACCGAGGGCATCAACGATCTGCAATGTAGCGGTCACCAGCGCCGCCCTCCTTCTCTTTCCACGGCCCCAGCGATAGCCCCGGAGTCGAGAATGATCCGCTGCTGCCGGATAGCTACGGCGAATCCTTGAGTGATGGCGGTGATGTCGTCAGGGTGCATCCTGCTTACCCCTGCCGGTGCGGACTCAGCGGCCCGGACATTTTCGATGCGGGTCAACCGTGCCGGGGTGGAAGCGGTGATGTCGCCGAACCCTGCCGACGCACGGCGAACCTGCCCACCAGAGGCAAGCTTCTGCGGCATCTGGTTCGACGCATTGATTTTCCGCAAGAGCGCCAACACCCCGGGCTGGGACGTCGCGAACGCGTTCATCACGAACTCACCCCCGCTGACCAGCAGAGGCACGTTGTCCTGCCGTGGGGCACCAAGCCGCGGGTCGACCAGACCACCGATGGCACGCTTCTGGACCAGCCCACCCGTGGCCTGCCGCTCACCCCGCCGGTGATCGACGTACCCGGGATCCCTCAGCAACCGCTGGATTTCGGTGGTCACAATCTTGACGTTGATGACCTTCGAGTCGGGGAGGTTGTTCATTTTGTTCTTGAGGTACTGGGCGTTCGCGATGGCCTGCGCCATGCCGGGCGTGAACACCCCCGTGGATGCCTTCGAAGGGATCCTGAGGATCCTGTCGGCGTACCTCTTGGCCGCCGTGTCGCTGAGGCCGAAACCATGCGCGGCCTGGATGAGTTGCTTGCGAGTCGAGAGCAGTGAGTCCCGGAACCGGGCCTGCGAGTTGGGCCCTTCCCCGGCGAAGAACTTGGCCGACGCGAGTCCGGTGCTCGCGATATCACGCAACGTTTGGGCGTTCTCTCGGCCCTTGGCGCTGGTGAGAGATAGCCCTTCGCCGTTCCGTTTCAAGGCTGCCGTGGCCGCATCCAAGGCCGCTTGGTAGTTGCTCGCTGCACCCTGAGCGCCAAGCGCCCTGTTCGCATACTGCTCGGTCTTGGAGATCAGCGCATCGATACTCTCGGTGAGAGTACGAACCTTCCCCGAGGTGGCGTCAACACCCTGCCCAGACGCGGCAATCGCTGCACCGAACTGAGGAAACAGGGCGGTGAGTTCCTTCACCGACGCCCCACCCTTGACACCCGACTCGATGAGTTTGTCGAAGAACGAACTCGCTGCTTCGCCTTGTCCGGACTTCGCCAGGCTCGCCAGGGCCGGGTCAAGTTGGCTGGCGATTTCCTTCACGCGGCTGAGGGACTGCCCGAAGTCAGACATCCGGTCAATCCGGTCCGAGAGGCTGTCACCGAACGCAGCACCGGCAGCAACGCCGAACCGGTCCAACGCTTCAGCGCTGTCCTTCGCGTCCCTGCGGAACGGACCCATCCCCTCGGAGAAGAGGTGCAGCCCACTCCTGCCGAGTTCCCCGCCCTGACCAGCGGCCTTGAGGCTCGCGGCAAGGTCATTCGCGGACACCTTCGCGACCTGTGCCTTGCCGATGAATTCGCCGATGTAACCGGCGGCAACCCCGACCCCGACAACGGCACCGGCGATTCCGACGAGCTTCAGCGCACTGGTGAAGGCCAGGAGTTCCAACCGGGCAGCGAGAGCCGAGAACCCCAAAGTCCGCAGGGACGTAGCCATACCGAGAAGACGCAATCGGGTAGCGACAGCGGCTGTCCCGACCGTCAGGATCCGCGCTTGGATCGCGGCAAGCCCGGCCACCACTTTCGACCCCACACTGAGTGCCAGCAGCGCACCCTTGACCGCCAGCAAGGCAATCACGATCGGACCGGCATGTGGGGCGATGGCCTCGAACGTGGCGCCAAGGAAATTCAGCGTCGGAGCCAGCGATGTTGCGGCCTTGGCGATGCTGTCCAGGATCGACGGGAGAGCCACACCGGACCCGGCGACAATCCGGGAAATGGTTGGCTCCAGGGCAACGAGGGCATCGCCAAGGCTGCCCATCTTCTCGCCGAGCCCTTCGCCGGCAGTGGCGACCGCGTCAAAGAAGTTGCTCAGCCCAGCCTGGAACGCGGGCTTGTTGACGGTGTCGGCGATGTCGTGGAGGAGCTTCGCGAAGGCCTCCAGCGGTGACGTGTTGGCAGCGCCGCCCGCTTTGAAAATCCCGCCGATGATCCGGGCGACACCCTTCACGGCACTGCCGAGGTCCCCCACGGCGTCGATGCCGCCTTGAAAAAAGTCCCGCATCTGCCCGCTGTCCTTCGTGCGGGTGGTGAACGCGGCGAACCGGACCGCGGCATCAGCTAGCCCGGAGGACAGGGCGGGCAGGAATGTGGTGCCGACGGAAGCAATGTCGAGGAGGCTGGAAACGAACGGCTTGAAGGCCCGGGACAGCCCATCAGCGGACAGGCTGGTGTCGTCGAGGATCCCGGAGACCACCCCAGCGGTTTTCGCCGTGTCGAGGTAGCTGGCGACAGCCGCCCGACCCCGACCGAAAGCCTCAGACGTTTCGGTGAGCCCGCGTTTCAGGAGCGGCAGGTACCGGGCACCGAGAGACTCGATTTCTTTCCCCGCGCCCTTGAACAGTCCCTGCTGGACGGACTGCTGCAGGGCCTTCAGTTGGGGGCGCATCTTCACGATGGCGTCGGTGAAGCCCTTGGCGGCGGGGGACAGTTTCTCGATGGCCTGCGCGTACGCCTTCGGGTCGCCACTGTTTTTGATGGCGTCCCCAACTCCATGCAGCCCAAGCTTCAGGGTGCCTGCTGCGATACCGGCCGACACGAGGATGCCGGGGAGAAGACCAAGCACCCCCGACAGGTCGGAGACCGCGCCGACGGTCCCCGCGATGACGGCAGTCAAGCCGCTGGCCGAAGACGCCAGCAGGCCAATTCCGGCCGCACCGATCAAGCCCCGCTTGAAACCACGGTTTATACCTTGGTACACGCCGCTCTCGAGGATGCTGCTGGCCCGGTCACTGGTAGCGCGGACCCCGGCCAGGAACTTGGTCCGGAAAGACCTCTCAGCACCAGTGCCGACCGCCGCCCCGATGACCTCGCCTTCCCTGACCCGTCGTGAACGGGAACGGACCAGGCTTTCCGTGATGCCGTTGGAAGTCCGCCGGCCCGCTTCCCGCCCGGCGGCGTCACCGACCTGGGTGCCGATACGCCGGCCTTCGGCGGCATGACGACCCCGGGACTGCGCGGATGACTCGTCGGCAGCACGGTCGAAGGCCTTGCGATACTCCTTGCCGGCTTCCTGACCCATCTTTCGTGCATCAGAATCAAAATCGCGGGCCTTGCGTGCGGCGATCTCCACGTACGCTTGGGCCACCCGGGCTTGGTCACCGGCCATACTTCACCCCCTCCCTCATGTCCACCCGTGTTGTTCGAGCACGGCTTTACGGCGTGCCTCAATGAGGTCCGCTGTGACCCCAAGCGGGAGGAGAAGCTCCTCATCGAGGCGGGCACGTTCGTCCCCGGGAAGCCCCTCCATCAGCGCCGCGTAGACGACGTCGCAGAACCTGGGCAGGCTCAGGCGGGCGAGTCCACCAGTGAGGTCGAGGCAGCCTCGATCATGGCGACCTGCTGGTCCCTCGGGCTCAGCCCCGTGAAGCCAGATCCACTTTCCGTTGAGGTCTGCCCATTGGTCGATGGCCCATCCGAGGAGTCGGCGGACCGCTTGGTAGGGCGACCGGCGATGACCTGCTGAATTTCGTCGCAGACACTCATGTACCCGGCGTTGTCGACTCCGAAAGCGTCGCCCACGCTGATGAAACTGTCGATCTGCCCTTCGCCGAGGCAGGCGAGGAGGAGGTCGTAGATAGCGGCCGACGCGGTCAGGTCCGCTTCGATGATGTCGACGCGGGCTTTCGTTTTCGCTTCGTCGGTGATCGCTTTGCGGAGGTTCTGTTCTCCGCGACCGGCTTGGCCTTGTGCTTGTTTCAGGTTCCAGGCGAACCGTAGGGCGCGGGCGGTGCCGACGGTGGCGGGGATCTCGAAGGTCTGGCCGCAGAAGGTGAACTCGTCGGCTTCAGCGGTGGGGTCGGTGGTTTCGGTTGGGGTGAAGTCTCCGACGTTAGCCATTAGGCAGCCACGACGCGCGAGGCGCCGGCGAGGAAGATGTCGAACGGGTTGCCGGTGGCAGGCTGGACGACCTTGAACGTGAGCGGGAGGCTCTGGAAGTTCGGGGCCTTGCTATTGCTCCACTGGATGTTGCCGGACTGGAGGGTCTCGTAGAAGAAGGTCCGCTGGGTACCGTCCTGCGACTCCCATGCGAGGCCGGTCTTCACGCTGGCCCCGAGGACCGGCGGCGAAACCTTGGTGAGGAGGGTGGTGGTGGCACCGGAAACGGTGGCGGACGTGCCGCCGTTCATCGCCATCATGTAACTGCGGTTGGTGATGTGCGCCAAATCGAAAGCGACGCCGATGTTCCGGGCGGTTTCGTCGGTGTCGAGCGGGTCGAGGTATTCGGCGACGATGGTGTCCTCGGTGGACACCTCGTAGCTGAACTGGGAGCCGTCGCGGGTGACGCCGACGGGAATGTAGGCGACACCGAACGCATCGGTGAATTTGGAGCCGACGACGTCGCCGCCGGTGTTGCCGGTGCCGGGGAGGGCGGTGCCGATGACGAACCGGTAAAGATAACCAGGCCCTTTGGCGATGGCGTGGGGGACGACGATGGCAGGCATGAGGTTGGCCTCCGGGAGGCTCGGGTGCGACCCCCGTCCGGAGCTACTCCGGACGTGATCCCAACTGGTCAGCTTCTGACCCAACCCCAGGCTGATCATCTCACAAGATCTACGATCCGTGGTTGTTCGCGCTACGATCCATGTGCAACACTCTCGGTATGGACACAGCCACCGTGGGTGAAACCCCCTCTCGGGCACGGAGACGAACGGTCTCGCCCTTCTACGTCGACCTCGGGGCGAGAATGCGGCGCGTCCGCAAAGCCCGGAAGATGTCCCTCGCCGACGTCGAGCAACTCTCCGACCGCAAGATCCGCAAGAACGTTCTCGCCTCCTACGAACTCGGGTACCGCAGGGTCGGCATCGATGCCCTGTACGGACTGGCCGGGTTCTACGGGGTGCCCGTGGAATCGATCCTTCCCCCAGTGGCGGACCGCCCGCTGATGGTTCCGGTCGACGAGTTGCAGGCTTTCGTCGACTCGCTGCGGGTGGCGTCGTGAAGACCGAGACGTTTTCGCTTCTCCAGTTCGTTCGCCAGCGACTCCAGCAGGCTCAGTCCGGGGTGAGTGTCGATGACGTGTCGGATCGAGTGGGCAAGGATCTGACCCGCGACCAGCGCGACCAGGTGTTCCAGATGCTGTTGCGGCAGTTCGTGCAGAACGTGATGACGCAGGATCGAGCGGCTACATCGGTTCCACCCCCTCGCGAGCCAGAGGTAACTCCAGTCGGGGCTTCGGGAGTCTCGGATGCGCAGCCCACGGCTCCCCCGCAGCGCGGCACCCACGCTTCCCCACGAGTTGCCCAGCGGGCAACGTGGTGGGACCAGACCCTCAAGACGCAGTACAACCTTGATGGCGTCGTGTGGCGCCTGGCCGATCTCGCGGTCGACCAGATAGAGCAGTTGGCGGCGTCCCGCCATAAGCAGGCCAGCGAACTGACCGTGGTCGCCGATCGCCTGTCACGGCTGGCGAAGAAGCTGCGAGACAAGGGTCTCGACAAGGCCAGCGACCTCAGCGAGGAAGATGCCGCCGCATGTTGGGGTGAAGCGGAATGACCGCCATGCTCGATACTGAAGACCAGCGCGACTCGGCCATAGTTGGCGCTCAAGCGGTCCATGCGCGCTCACCCTCTCGGGCCTTTCGTGGCTCGGAGCAAAGGCGTCGGCGAGAAGCAGGCCGCCAGACTGCTCGCCGCCATCGGCGACCCGTACATCAACGTCAACACCCAGAAGCCCCGCACCGTGTCCCAACTTTGGGCGTACTGCGGGCTCCACACACTCCCCGCCAGCCAATGCGAATTCGATACCCAATGTCGATCCGCTGGCGGGGGTCAGACTGGCGGCAGCGACCCGAGCCAATTGCATCGCGATGACCATCAATCGGTCGCTTGGGTCGCTGCTCGCCGCAAGAAGGGCACCAAAGCCAACTGGTCGGCCGACGCGAAAATGCGCGCCTGGCTGATCGCCGTGTCCTGCCTCAAGGCAGGCGGCCCATATCGGGAAAAGTACGACGCCCGCAGGGACGCCACCGTCGGACGCCTCCACGCAACACCGTGCGTCCGCTGCGGTCCGGCAGGGAAACCCGCGCAGCCTGGCACTCCGTGGTCGAAGGGTCACCAGCACGCTGACGCACTACGCATCTCCTCCAAGGAGTTCTTGAAAGACCTCTGGCGGGAAGCGCGCGACCTCCACCATGCCGCCGCCGAAAGCGCAGGTGGGTCGTGATCAGTCAAGCCGAATTCTTGGCCGAACGAGAGCGCTTGATGGCCTTGAGCCGCAAGCGAGAGTCCGCTCTGGTTGCCGAACGGGACCGGTACAAGGCGGCGCTGGAGAGCGCGCTCAAGGCACTCGACGGCATCGCGCACCCCGGGCCGGCCGAGGACCACAACAGCGCCATGGGTGAGGCGGTCCTGCTGGCGCTCCGGATCGAGACCGCACTGAGAGGAGGTGGGGAATGATGACGCGAGGCTCAGGAATCCTTGGCCGCTGGCTCACGCCACAGACGACGACTCGCTACGGCCGAACCCTGCGGTGTTACTGCGGTGAGTGGCTGGAAGTGTCAGGACTCGACGAGGCTGCAGTCGAGGCCGCTGGCGAACGGTTTCTGGCCAGGCATACGCATTCAGAGGTGCCAGCCGATGCACCACCACTCCAGCCAGACCCGGGCCTGATCTCTTGGTCCCGGTGGCGATGAGCCGCACCGACCCGCCGATCCCTCAGTTCATCTTGGACGGGATGCGTCACGCTGAGCCGCACACGGACTGCCGCTGGTGCGGCAAGCAGCAGACCAGCTACGGGGTGCTCATCGCGCACAAGAACACCTGGGAAGGGGCCGTCTGCCCTGGGCCGGCCATGGCGAATCTCAAACGGGCCTTAGGCCCTCTACCGGGAGGTGGGGAAGAGTGAGCATCGCCGAGGAAGAGGCAGCCCGCTTCGCTGCGGCCGAGGAGCAGCACCGCCAACTCCTCGCGAAAGTCGACCACCCTGCGCTTCGGGCCATCGTGGAACTACATCACCCGAGCAAGGGGTGGCCGTGGCCTGAGTGCAGGGGCGACGAGTTCGGCGGCTACGAAGCAGAACGCCCCGGTTGGCCGTGCGACACCATCGACGTCCTGCTGAACCACTACGCGCCCTGCACCTGCGGTCATCCCCGAAGCGAACACGCCACGCCTGCGGAGGGCGATGAATGCTGGCACGGACTGGACGACATCTCCGCGGATTTCTACTGCCTTTGCCGCGGCTTCAAGGAAGCTGCCACACCATCGTCGCGTCCACCCGGTACGTAGCCTGACCACCCGGACTCCCCACCCACGTCGGCCCGTTCACGTTCTCCGCATTGCTGAGCCTCGCTGTCTCCCCGTCCGGTCCCGGCGACGTCACGATCACGGGGGTCCCAACCAGGGTGCGGAGTGCGGACGCCAGAGCATTGGCCCCGCGCTTCGCCTCATTCTTCGCCCCCGTCGAACCGCCGACCGCCTTGACCTCCCACGAGATCCGCGCCGAATCACCGAGGCCCTCCATGTCCACAACCCGGGTGCCACGTGCCGCCAGAGACGCAATGGCGCCCCGCTGGGGGGAGCGCGCATCGTCCACGAGGTGCACGCCAATCAGGGGCGCACTGGTACCGACGAGGCCGGGGAACTCCTTCGCCCAGGTCTGGGCTAGACGTTCGACGTCGAAGGTGGGACCGGAGATCGTCACTGCACCCCTCCCGGAACCACGAACCTCAATATGCCCGCGACCCAACCAGCCAAGTACAAGGCGACTATCGGGAACACGAGGACCGCGAACATCCACCCGACGCCATTGAAGTCTCGGTAGGCAGCGGCGTACGCCTTGAGTGCCTCCCGGTCGCTGTCGCTCAGGTCGCTCACTTGGTCATCGCCAAGACGAGATCGCCGACGACATCATGCTCCGGGTTGTCCCAGAGGTTCGTCCGCAGGGTCGGGAACACTGGCACCGGCTGGACGTAGCAACCCACGCCACTCTCGTTCGGGTACATGAAGTAGTCGCGACCCAGGATCGTGATCCGGGTACCGCCAACCGCGCCAAGGCTCATGTCAGTCCCAATTCCTGGAAGATCTCGTCGAGCGCCGGCACAAGGTATGGCCGGTCGTCACGGGCGAACGGCGGTGGTTTCCATGGCCGTTCTTGGGGTCGTTCGATCCACCTTGCGTAGGGATCCCCGGGTCGTCCGCTGGCTTTGGACAAGACGGCTTCGGTGACAACCCATGCCGTCAGTTCCCCCGCGAACTCCCAATGCATCTGGCTGCGCAACCAACCAGCCGGGTGGCCTTCCGGGGTTTTCGACGGTGAACCGATTGGCGCTTTCGCCAGAGCCCGCGCGTACACCGTCGTGACGACGTCGGCGTGAAACTCGGCGACGGGGCCGGCTGGCCCGAAGAGGCTGTCGATTCCTGCATCGTCGAGGACGACGACAACGCTCATCGGATCGGCCGAGCCATGCGATAGCCGATGAGCGTGCCGACCCCGAAGGAGAGCGCGCCAAGAACGACCGAGCCGAGAGCGCGGAACATCAGCGCAGGTCGTCTGGGGCCGGGTAGTCCCCGGTGAGCTCCACGGCCTTCGAGGTCACCCAGCCGTCGCCCCAACCGCCGCGGCCGTTCTCGTCGACCTCGTGAGAGTCGCGGAGCATCGGGTGGCTGGCAGGGACGGGGTTGCCGGTGGTGACGGCGAGAGAGCCGTTGACCATGAGGTCATGGAGCGCCCGGTAGCTGCCCCACTCCTTCGCGTAGTCCGCCGGGGTCGGTGCACCCTTCGGTGCGGCCACGGGGGTGAGGTCTTCCGCGAACGAGGGGACGTTGGGCTGGGTGGGTTCGGGCCTGACGGGCATGAGAGCCTCCATGATTCGTAGCGCTGTCTGCCACGAATCGTAGTCGGTGCGCGCCGTGACACACGTCACCACATAGATCTGGGGGATTCGTCAGGGGTCAGCACTTAAGAAGGACCTGCAAAGGGGATACAACTCCCGGTGGATCTGCGGGACCCCCATCCAACGAATCGGCCGTTGCGTTGGAGCGAACAAGCGAACGGCCCGCGACCCCGAGGCGCGCAAGCCTCGAAGCGGCAGGCCGTCCACCGGTGCGCTATGCCGCTGAGCAACGGGTGCCGTGGCTTCCCACGGCAGAGCACCAACGCCAGGCGGGATCCGAACCCGCGTTCTCGCCGGGGGTGCCACTTATCGCCGAAGCGCTGGGCCTCGATCCCTACTCCCGGCGACGTCCTAGGCCACTAGATGACTGGCGCCGGAGTCGAGAATAGCGAACGGCCCGGTTCTCGTCAGAGGACGTACTCCCCAGGGGCGGCAGGGAAGTAGTAGCTGGACAGCTCGTTGTTCGCCAACCCGTCCTCGTCAGGCGGGTCCTGAGTTCCGCCGCCCGCCCCGATGTTCACCGCTTCGGCTTGCTCCATCAACAACAGCGCATCGGCCCGGAGCTGCAGGTACACGGTGACATCAGAATCCCGCTCTGGGAAAGTCAACTCGGTCCAATACGCCGACCAAAGCGCCGCCGCTGTCTCGCACAGGTCGTAGGCCGCCGCGACGATCGGTGTCCCGACTTTCCCCTGCACCATGCTTACTGCCGACCGGATGACCTCGCTCACCTGCACATCGGTGGGGTACGTGTTCGCCGTGAACGTCCCTAGCGCGATGTTGGTTTCCACGTGCCGGGTCCTCGACTGGATGTGAGCGCCGACCTTCGCCAGCGTCGGCGCCCACGGGATCGTGCTCAGGTCGATGCTCACCGTATGGCCACCCAGTACGTATTGGACGACGACGTCCCACCGGAGATGGTGACCGTCGCAGGAGGTGTGGTGAGGCCGGTCCCGGACGACATGAACCGGTAGCCGGCCGCAGCGTTGAGGCCCGCGTTGCTCAGCCCTGCGGACGTGACCGCACGATGCAGCGCGGCAGGGGTGCCGCCGACCTGCAGCAGGGCCACGTACAAGTCCGCTCCCGCCGTCCGGGAGTAGTTCGCGCCCGTCGCGACCGACTTAACCCCGGTACTGGTGAAGCTGGACGAGATGTCCCCGGTGATTGCCAACTGGTTGCCGGCGGCGTCGTAGATGACCCCGTACGCCGCGGTGAGGCCAGTGCCAGCCGTGGCAACGCTGAACACCAAGCCCGTCGAGGTCCCGGTCGACTCGACCCGGACACGGATCATCTCCAGGCGGCCTGCCGTTGCGACAGCGGACGATTGGGCGATGGTCGGGTCGTACGCCCATTCGTCGTAGCCGTGATCGGCCGGAGTGTCCGCCGAGTAACCGCCACCACCAGGGGTGGCGAGGTCGGTATCGGGGATCCCGCCGCCCGGTTTCTGGTACGCGGTGTCGGCCTTGCCGAGCGATGTCGACACAGCCGCGGCGAGGTCCGTTTCGGGGATGCCCCCGCCGGGGAACACGTAGGCGCCGGAGACGACGCCCTGCAAGGACGCGTCGAGGTCCGCGAACGGGACGCCACCGGCGGGCGGGTACGTTCCCCCACCGCCAGCGGAAGGGCGGAGGAGTTCGATGGTCCCGACCGATGCCGTCCCGATCGACGAGGTGGGGGTGTACCCGATGTAGTCGTTGTCTCTGAACAGGTAGCCCGCGTTGCCGCCGTTGTCGCGGAACACGATGGTGGAGGCGGTGAGGTCGTGGAGGTCGTTCTGGGTCACCCGGAAGTCCGGGCAGGTCCCGAACGCGAAGCCCTTTGGGGCATCGGAGAAGTCGTTGCCCTTCACCTGGATTCCGGTGCATCCCGTTGCGGTGAATGAGTAGTTGGAGCCCATCGCCGGGTCGATGATCCGGTTCCGGGTGAACCGAAACTTTGGCGCGTTGTCTACGACGAAGGGCCCGCACCTCGTCCACGTGTTGTTTTCGATGACCCACTTGGTGAGGATCTTGCTTCCGCCTCCGTCCAACTGGAACGGGACGGGCACGTCGTAGAACCGGACGCCGCTGACTACTGTCCCCATGGACAGGAGGGTTGGTGTCTCGACGATGGGCCCGGACTTGATGCCCACCTCTGCGCCGTGGACTTCGCAGTCCCGAAAGACGTTCTCCTGCGCGTCGGGGATGACTTCGAACGCCACCCCTTGGTAGTTGACGACCTTGCACCCGATGACCGTGTTGAAGTGGTCGCCCGGAAGAACGTGGCTCGGGTTCCCGACCTTGAAGGCCGTCCGGATCGACGAGTCGCCGGTGTTCTGGTCTCCACCGGTCGCGGTGCAGCCGATGGCCTGGTTGTAGTTGCAGTCCGCGCCGTGCCAGTCGAAGTCACTGATCCGGGCGTCGTTGGACTTGACCCCAATCGCCGTGCACGCGGTCGCCCCGTTGTACCAAAGCACGGAGTGGCGGCAGCTTTCGTAGAGTCCGCCTTCGATCAAGCACTCAGTTGACCCGTAGAACGTCGCACCGTACCCGCGGCCCGGCGTGACGTCGTCCGCACCCGACGCTCGGCAGTCCTTCACCCAGGAGGCGTAGGAGTCGGTCAACCGGAAAGCCTGCGTAGTCCAGCTGGCCCCGGGTACGCCCTTGGCCCGGCAGTTCCTGAACCCGCTGCCGTACCCGTACCGGAGCTCGAAAGCGTGCGAGGAAGCGGTGGATGTCGACGTCCACCGGCAGACGAAGTTCCGCACCTCGGAGTTGTTGACACAGCGAATCCGCACGACCCGCCCATCCCTTGCAGGGTTGTACGAGTGGTAGAGGCCGTGGGATAGCTGAATCGATGTGCCGTTGGGGATGGCCACGATGAAGGTCAGTTCCTTGTGGACGTAGTTCCCTGGCTGCTCCGTCAGGTCCCCATCAGTGGTGGGGGTGTCGTCGATGATCTGCACGATGTCGCCCACCGAGAACACCGCTGAGGAACCGACGTTGATGACCACGTCACCACGGTCGGGGGTGCCGGTCAGGGCCGACTGCTCAACCCTGGTGACCTGAGATTCCTTGTTGCTCCACGTCGTGACGTTCAAGGCTTTGTATGTCTCGTCGAGCGGGGTTTCCAAGGTGATCGTCAACGCCCCGACGTTCACCGCCGTGATGTAGCTGAAGAACGTCTGCGTCGGCTTCCCGTTCGCGTCCCTGTGACCCCGCAGGCCGATGTAATTCCCTGCCGTGAAGTACGAAACGCTGTCGAGGTGCAGCACCGTCGACCCCGACGGGGCATCCGCCGTCAGGGCGGGCTTGTCTGAGTAGAGGGTCGGGGTTTCCTCGGCCTCCCCGAAAATCTGCACCTTCCCCAGCGGCCCGAACAGGATGGGCACATCCGTGTCCAAGATGCAGTTACTGGCCTTCATCTGCACAATCGAGTTGATGTAGCAGATCTGGCCGGCGGCACCATGGATCAGGAGGTGCGCGCCACGCTCCCCATCCTCGACCGCGTCAAGGGCGGCGTTGATGGCTGGCCCGTCGTCCGTGACACCGTCGAGGACCAAGCCGAGGATCGCATCCGAGTCGAGTTCTATGGGGATTTCGACCGCGCCCGACGGGCGGATTCGGTGGGAAACCCACGGGTTCGATGTCGCGACCGTTACCACTACGACCCCCACCTAGTCGAAGACCGGTATGCCGCAGCGGCATTCGGGTAGACCCCGGATGTGATGACGTGCTGCAGGGTCGATGGTGCGCCATCGTGGTTGTAGTACCCCTCGTACGCGATGACGTCGGCATTGTCGACGAAGAAGTCCCACATCTTGCCGATGTAGTAGGGGTCATCACCGACCGCGCCACCGCCAGAACCACCCGAGGCACTGATGAGTGCCCACTCTTCGAGGGACATCTGCAGGCCCCGGGCCCGCACCCACGTGGCCATAGCGCTCATCGACGGGTACTGACCTTGCGCGTTGTTCCAATTGCTCAAGTTGTTTTGGGCCGGGTACCAGTCGTAGGAGTCGATACCCACGACGTCGATGTACCGCCCGGATGGGCCGGACCCGATGAGCGCCTCGGTGACGTTCTCCCAGCTGCCACCCCAACCGGAATAGCCGCGGTTCCAGTTCAAGCTGATTTTGACGTTCGGGGCAGTGCTTTTCAACGCCGTAGACATGCGTTTCATGGCGGCGATGAACGTGGCCTCGGAGTTGTTGGTCAGCGACCACGAGTACCAGCTGCCGTTGACTTCCCACACCCGGACGATGAATTTGTCGGTGTTCAGTCCGGCCGCCGTCAGCGCGGAACCGTAGTCCCGCCACCGCTGGTCATTCGTGCCGGCTGCGGTCGCCGCACAGTTCTGCCCGTCCGGTTGGGGCGGGGTGCTGATGATGATCACCCCGGGCCAGGCCGGCCAGTCGGCTTGGATTTCGAACATCCCCGCCCACGACCACCTGTCGCTGAACGTCAGGAACGCGTCCAAGGGCCTGCCGCGCCACGTGCCAAAGGAGGTCATGTCGCTGGCTGACCTGCCGCCCTGGAACGTCCCCGAATTCCATGCCAGGCCGCTGATTCCGATAAGGGGAACACCGCCGGGGGTGGTGGGTGTCGGGGTCGGGGCGGTGACGGTGAACGTCGTTGCTGGCCCGTCCACCCACGAAGCTTGATCTGCGCCGCCGGTGATGTTGTGCGTGGCGAATGCGGTCCATGTCCCGGGGGCGGTCGCGGTGATGGAACCCGTCATGACGAGGGTGCCATCGACGGTCACGTTGGGGTGGAACGAGGTGTCGATCTTCTGTCCGGCAGGTCCACGGACCGCGATCTGAGCGAAGGCGAAAGTCGTTGATGAGGTGGTCGTCAGACTCGCCGATAGGGATATCACCGAGCCAGAAACCGACCCCGAGGGGGCGGTCATCGACACACCAGTGACCGGGTCAGGGAACACCGGGGGCGGGGTGGAATCCTCGGGGGTCACACCAGAGCCGGCGAGAGGACCGAACCACCGGTCGACGCCACCGACCGCATCCGTGGGGGGTTGCGCGTTGCCGACCCACTCGACGATCTGCAACGGGGATGATGTGACGGAGGACCGGGCCGGCCAATTCTTGCTGACCTCGTTGAAGAACACGAACAGGATTCCGGTTGCCCCGGTGGAGGCGCCACCTGATCCGATCGCGGCATGGGCATCAGCGATGCCCTTGTCCATGATGTCGAGGGCGCGGGCGTCGATCTCCGTCGACTCGTTCGGGAGGTCACGCCACCCGTCGGGGTAGGGCGGTGTGTACGCCATCGATCAGTCCTCGGTGGAGGCACGCATTACGGACCTCCAGAGAGGGTGTGGTTGGGGGTCGTACCTTCCCCGCGCGGGCACCTGCAATCTTTCGATTGGGGTCGGGAGTGCAGGCACCCGCGCGAGGGAGGGATCAGGAGGCCGACTCCAGGACCTGGCGGAGCATTCCCTGCCCGGCAAGGTCACTGAAGTTCGACAGTTCGTCGAGCGAGCCCGCACGGACCCGCCCGTTCATGGGGATGTGCGCGAAACCGTTGATGACCTCGACGTCGGTGTCGATGCCGTTGACGTCGACGATGATCTCGTCGTCATCGGGCCGGTTGATGCTGATCCCGGTCGGGTAGATGACCTGCCACAGGGGCGACGTCTCAAGGATGCTCGCCTCGCGGGCCTTCGCCTCGGAAGCGGCCTTGTCCCGGGCGATCTGGGTCCGGGTGCGGGGCTTCGCGCGGGGCTTCGGCTTGTCGGCCGAAGCGTCCTTGTCGTCCTTGGTCTCGTCGGCCTTGGTGTCGTCAGCCATCCTCAGACCCCCGTGATCTTGATCGCGGCAGCCGGGTCACTGATGGCCGGGGCGAAGATGCGCCGGGTCCGGATCAACCACGAGTCGGTCGCTGCCGGGTTGCGGCGGGTCCAGGTCTGGATGCCCGACGGGTCACCCGCGTACTCGGGGGACTGGATGTCTTCCCATGCCATGAACCCGAGGCTGTTGGAGTCGGCGATGAAAGCACCGACACCCGAAGGCATCCGCGCGGCCGGAACCGCCCAGATGTGCAGGCCCGCGACCATCCCAAAGTCCGCCTTGGTCGTCAGGTTCGAGGTGTCCTCGCGGGGCATCCCCGAGATGATCTTCTGGTTCGACTTGAGCAGCGCGGCGTTCGCGTAGCTGGTCACGAGGATGTCCGGCATGTAGTCCTCACCGAGATCGCTCACCTGCGCAATGGCGAGGTTGACGTCCTTCAGCGGGTCACTGGTGGCCGAGTTCGTCCACGCGGCAACCGCGGCCTGAGTCTGAGTGACCGCCGTGTTGATCACGTTCAGAACCACGCCATCGACGTACGCGACGGACCGGTTCGCCGCCTTCACCAAAGCCTGGTTCAGGGACCGGTTCTGCTCCCGCGAGATCTTCTCGTCGGTCAACTCCACGTCCTGGCCATACTTCGACGTGAGCGCCAGAGCAGACGTACCGTCCGGGCTGATAGCCCGCGGGTACTCGGCACCAGCGTTGACGAGACGCGGGTCACGGTCGGTGTAGATGGACTCGGAAACACCGTAGATCACGGCGCCACCGGAGGCCTTCACCTTGTCCGCACCCAAGAGCCGTTCCGCAATGAACTGCTGGCTCGTGATGTCCCGGATCCGACGCGCAACGGCGGTCGGGGACTGCAGGAACCGGTTGATCGTGAGAACTGGATCCGTCAACGACGGAGGAGAGACGGGGTACGTGGGCATCAGGCCCTCCAAGCAACGTCGACCGGAGCGGTATCCGCGACGGTGTTGAGGGCGACACCGAGGATCAGATCGATCGCGTCGGTACCGGGAACGAACGCGGCGACCGCACCAGCGGCGGCGGACTTCACCAGAACACCGGCGGTGATCGCACCGGCCGCGATGGGCCGCTGCTCACCACCCCGGGTGACGGTGACTGCCTGGCCGGAGACCACGCTGTGGCAGGCGATACCGACCGTGTTGCGGGCACCCGCACCAGCGACGGTCACGACACGACCGGTCGCGGACAGGACCACGACCTGACCGCCCGCGATGGTGCCACCAGCGATGTAGGTGACGTTCTGGCCGGGGAGGTGGTTCGGGACGTAATCAGCCATTCGAAACACCCCATCCGAACTGCTCTTCGAAGGTCTTGAACTCGTCCGCGTCCTGCGCTTCTTCGCCCGCGTAGCCGGCGGCGCTGATCGGGACGGCGGTACCGGGGGCGATCGAGTCGAGGTGCTCGAGGGTCTCGGCGGGCGCCTTGTCGTAGAGCTTCAGGAACCGCTCCCGGTCGGCGGTGCGGATCTTCCCGGCGGCGATGGCCGAGTTGATGACCGCGGAGCGGACCTTCTCAGCCTCGGTCTGCTTCGCCGTGGCCAGTTCGGCGGTGACCCGACCGAGGTCGGCGCGCAGCGCCTCGTTGCTCGCCGCGAGTGGCGCGATGTGCGCGGACACGGCGGCGGGGAGTGCGGCGGAGACGGCGGCAGCAACCTGCTGTGCCAGATCCGGCCGAACATCTACGATCCGTGTTTCAGATGTCGACGGATCGTGCTCACTCTGGGCAGCAGGAATGACCGTGGTGGCCGGTGCGGTGTTGACGGGGGCGGACGGTGTGACCGTGGCCTCCGGGGTGATGGTGGGCGCAGGCTCGACGACCGGAGCGTTCAGCTTGGCGAGGATGGCCGCTTCGACGGCCGCCTCGTCAGCGGAATCTTCCATGCCGACGGCAGCGCGCAATGCTGGCGCGATGCTCACTGATGTTTCTCCAAGGGATCGACCTGATGGCGACCCCGACCCCGCGCTTACCGTACCAGTCTGTTGTCTGCGATACGAGACAGGTGAGTGCATCGCGTGAGCCGCTGCCGCCGACACGGTGTCCGCCAGTGGGGTGTACGTGATCTGCACCCGGGACGCCTCACCGAAGCTGAATTCACCGCTGGACTCGGTCCAGGTGGTCTTCCACAGCCGACCGTCGTAGTCGCAGAGAATCAGATAGTCGGTGTAAATCTCGCGCGGCCATGCCTCGGACGGCACCGAGTCCTGTCCCTTCGCCCACGCTTCGGCGGCCTGGTACAGATCCTCGATCCGCGCGGACGCGGTCACTTTCGTTGGCTCGGGCACGGCTTGCTCCTTGAGTGGGGTGGTGACGGCTGCGGCAGCAACGCGACGTGCCGCTGCCCAGGTGCTGATGTCGGTGTCGACGCCGAAGAGGTCGGCGACGTCGGCGAGGGATTCGATGGCGGGGACGGTTTCCCCGAGGAGAGCCAAGCCCGTAACCACCATGGAATACACGCCGTTTCGTCCGGGAACGACACCATTCAGGGACTCTGTGGACCGGGACGGGTACGCGGACGCCATGACCTCGTCCAACCACTTCGGCATCCCAGTGAGGTCGGCGAGGAGGGATTGGCCGTCCGGGCTGGCCCGAAGGTTCGTCAGTCGCCCGACGGAAGGGATGCCGTCACGGCCGAACTGTGGATCCTCCCCGGCGGTGAAGAACGGGTCGGAGTGGCCGAGCTTGATGACTGGGGTCCGGAACGCTGGATCACGGGAGGCATTGACGGCATCGGTGATGGACTGCTCGGTGACAACCCACGCGGAACCGTCTTCGGAGATCGCACCCCACGAGCCGACGGCGGCGATCTCTACCGCAGGGCGGGTAACGAGAGCGGTGACGGGTGGCATCAGGACTCCCCGGGTTGGGTAGTGTTTGAGGTATGCAGCTTTTGGTGTTGGGGGACAAGACTTTTCCGGTGACCAACCGGGCGTTCGCGGACCTGCTCAACTTCTTGGCCGACCCGGTCGTGGACGCGAACGGGTGCCACCCCCTCGTCACCGGATACGTCAGGCCAACGGTGATGTGCCCCCGGCTCGGCAGGTTCCGCGACTCTCCAGTCGTAGCTTGGGAGGCCTTGACCGGCGGTGATGCGAGTACTGGCGTGCTGGCCCGCTGCTTGACGGAC
Organism: Pseudomonadota bacterium; assembly: GCA_031398625.1. GTDB lineage: Bacteria > Pseudomonadota > Gammaproteobacteria > Steroidobacterales > Steroidobacteraceae > CAIUGU01. The sequence goes on along the minus strand of JANNNQ010000447.1, from coordinate 8,796 downwards.
AAGATGTGCCTGAACATCGCTCACATGCGTTTCGTGCCTGGTCGTTCTGGCTCCCGTGGCGGACGCCCAAGCACCCTGGCTTGCGGCAACGGGCATCCGTGGACACCTGAGACGACATACTGGACGAAGGCGATTCGGGCAGGAGTTGAGACCGAGGAACGCCAGTGCAAGATCTGCCGCAACGCACGGAAGCGGAAAGCCCGCGCTGTGCAGAAGGCACGGGAGACGCGGTGGCGCGCAATGGGCTGGACACCGTAGCCGCATTCAGGACTCCCCCACGATCGCCCGAAGCCGGCGGACTTCATCCATTAGTGGTCCGACGTCCCGCTGTGACGCGTCCAGCGCCTCGAACATCGGACCCTTGCCCCAGTGCTCGATCTCGCCTTGGGCGCAGTCCATGGCCCGGGACTGGATCGCGGCGAGATCGGCGGGGACGCCTTCGGGGCGCATCCACACGATGCGGGTGGCGCCGCCGTGGCCGTGGATTGCTTCGATGGATTCGGCGTTGTCCCAGTGGACGACGGACTGGCGGTCGCCTCGCCAGCGGACAGAAGCGGTGCCGTCGGGCCAGACGACACCATCAGCGACGATGCCCGTCCCCGAAACGCCCGTGACGTCGACATCACGGTGAAGCTGAAAGGTGCGCATCAGGACTCCATGGTTGGGCGGGCGAACCCAAGGGGCACCCGCTGGTCGTGGTCCCACGAAGGGGTGCGTTCGAGGACCCCGCAGGTGGACCCCATTGGCTCGGGATTGGTCGTCTCGGGGCCACCGATGGGCCCGAAGTGGATGTCGAGGCAGAGGCCGAGGAAGTCGAGAGTGAGCCTCACTGCGGGGCCTTGGGCCTGGCGATGAGAAGACATCTGCACCTGGTGCGTCCGAGGCACGCCTTGTAGAGGCCGAGTGGGAAGTCGGCTCTGCCGGTAGCGAGGTCGGGGTAGACGTGCCCGTCGTTCTCCTCGCACCGGTCGCAGGTCCCCGGGTCCCTCACCGCCGACGCCGATATCTCCCACTCGATCCCCGGGGTAGCCGCGATGACCGCTTCCATCGCTTCCACTCGCCCCCCAGCCATGGCCCGCGCGACAGCCTCGGACACCATCTGCGGAACCGGACCCGGGGTCAGTACCTGCGCGATGACCGCGTCCACTTCAGCTTCGTCAAGGGCTGTCCCGAGACGCTGCGCTTCTCGGCCGGCAGTGCCTGCGACGACGGACGCGGTGTGCTCGGCCAACGCTTCGGCGAGTTCGTCGAGTTCGGCGGTGTTGACGGTGACGTCGTCGGGGGCGAGCCCGTGGTCGGCTCCGGCCCGTCCCGTTTCGTCGAGTACCTGACGCACACCCGTTGCTGCGGCTTCATGCATGACCAACTGCAGGGCCTCAACCGCATCCGCAGTCTTCAGTTTCAGGCGGGCGAGAGCGACGAGGGAACCGGCGACGAGGGCCGCCATGATCTGAGCAGCTAATGCCGCACCCCACGCGATGACCACGGCAGCGAACAGGGCGAGCCCTTCGGCTACGAGCGTGTCGTGTTCGGCGTCGATCGCTTGGGGGTCGATGCCCGCGGCTTGCTCGGCTTCCGTGGGATCCCGGTACGTCTTCGCGTCAGCGGCGTTTACGATGCGGGGGCCACTGATGGCCACCTCGTCCGTGAGCTTGAACGCCCCCGGGGGCGGCCACACTCGGGAGGCTGCGGTCTTGCTGCCCTTGAGTGCCTCGGTTCCGTCGGTGGGCCCCTCCTTCGGTGCGGTGACAGGGACGGCTGCGGGGAGGTGGTAGGCCTCGCGCACGAAGCTCTCGAGGGCGGGGTCGGGGGTGATTGCCCCAGCCTGAATGAGGCCGGTGATGGACTGGGCGATCGTTGCCTTACTGGCTCCGACGTCCCCAGCCGTGATGACGGGGGCCACGGCATCGTCGCCGAAGTTGTACCGGGTGAGTCGAACGCATAGCTGAGATGCGGTCTCCGCCATTTGATTTGCTATTGACTGCAAGGATCGCTGGAGTAAATCTGCGAAGTTGTCCCCTAATGCCCGGCTTCCGTTGGCCGTGGACCCGAGGTCGAGGATGGATGTGAGGGTGCTGCGCGCGACCTGCTCGTCGTAGTAGCGGAGGGTCGCTAGCGCATCTGGCAGCGTCCCCTCGATGCCGATGATTCGCAGCTTGAAACCGACTGGGACGGCGCCGCCTTGTTGCCCAACCCGAATGGACGACACCATCCGCTGCGCTTCGGTGATCTGTACCTGGGTCGGGTTGGTGCCGGGGAGCGGTTCAGCTACCGGAGTGCCTGCCGAAAACCGGCTCAACCCTACGGCATTCGCCCGCATTCCTTCTATTTTCAGAAGCCAATAGGAGTACGCCGCGCGGAGCAACGACCTACCAACATAGTTGGCGCCCTCTCTGGAATGGCAGTACCAGAGCAGTTGCTTCGCCGGGATCTCCACCCCGTTGAAGGAATTCGTTCCCTGCCCCTGCATCCCCTCCTGAACGATCGACTTGAGGGTGCCGTCAGGGTTGACCCGGATCTCGACGATGGTCGAGGGCATCCGCTCCGGGAGGGCGGCGAGATATGTCAGCCCATCCGGGCGGATCTCGTAGACGTCCTCGAACGCGAAATGACCCCAGACCAGGTGCAGCGCTGCGAGCCGCACGTGTTCGAGGAACTTGACGCCCTGCCTCCGGGCGGGTCCGATGTCGTCGACCTTCTCGCCGAGGATGGGTAGCCCGAGAGAATCGGCGCAGATTTTGACCGCGAGGGGATCGGCGCCCCTGGGGTCGATTCGCCAGTCAGCGGCAAGCAGAGGGCTGGTGTAGGCGGCCAGAATCGATGAGATGACCCCGTCGGTCCTCATCCGCGAAAGCGTGGCCACCGACGCCGGCCAGACGAGATCTGGCACATGTTCGGTTTCGTCGCCGGGGACGCCCCACCCGAAGCCCGAACCGATGTTTGAGGACATGCCACCTAACGCCCTCAGTGGAGCGTCTTGTGCTGGCATTGCGGTGACTCCTCGGGACGCCTGACGTGCTGGCAATCCCGACCCCGCTACATCGTAGCGCTGACGTCTACGATCGATAGCTCTCGTTGGCGGTCAGCGCAGGAAGCCCGCCTTTCGGAGCGCCGACAGCGCGGCCGACCTCTGCTTCCCGCAGCATCCCCGGTGCGTCCACCGCCGGTGAATGCGGTCGTGCACGTGGCAGTAGTTCGTCCACCCGTGTTGTGCGAGCCAGCAGGACGCTTCCCCTGGCCAGTTCTTCGGCTTCAGCCAGTACCTGATCGGCATCCATGGGATGGGAAGGTCGTAGATGTCGCCCTCGTGCCAGGTGTCGCCGTTGTCGAGGGAGTACATGGCTGGGCTGATTTTGATCAGCACGCCGTCGTCGTTCGGTTCGCGGCGTGGGATCGAACCACCGGAGGCGGTCACTCTCCCACGCCTTCCCCCGTGCTGAATGCCCCTTGGTGTTCCCGGTCCATCTCGACGGCTTCGTTCCAGGTGAGCGCGAATTGGGCGTAGACGTCGCGGGGTCGACCGTCGAGCACCGCGTCTACGGTCCGTTCGGCGCTTTCCCGTGCCCGCTTGGCTTCAATGTCGACGAACCAGTCGACGATGTCGGAGCGTTCGGCGTCCCACATGACGATGGTGTCGGTGCCTGAGGAGACGATGGCGAGGAGTCCGTCTGGTTGCTTCACGACTTGGTAGCCCATCAGGCCTTCACCTCCCATGCGGTCTGCCACCCAGGCCGACCCCGGTACACGGAGGCGACGATCAGCACGGTTTCGCACGGCCAGTCACCTTTCCCGTCACCGCCACAGCCCATGCACTCGTCCCAAGCGGGGAAGCCCTGACCTTGGTCGGGGTGGTGTCGCGGCTCATGGCAGTCGATGATCGCCCTCTTCGCCGCGATGTCGGCCAGAGCCTGGGTGCACATCGCAATCGCCTCGGTCGGTGAATGCCACCCGGGGGTGATCCGCCCCAGGGACTTCGGCGACTGAAGCGTTCCTCGCAGCGCCGTCAGTTGCTTGATGAGGTCTTCTGCTTTGGCTTCGTCCTCGTCAAGTTGGGCGGCCATGAACTCGGTGAGGGTCACACCGTCCACCTTTCGTCGAAGCCGGGACGGCCCGCGAGGGGCTGAGCGAGGAACAGCACGGTGACGCAGTTTTCCCCGTCGCCGGGGTGCCCGATGTCGTCGCAGTACCCACTTCCGGTGCCGCAGTCCTCGTGGAAGGAGATGATCGCCCGCTTCGCTGCGATCTCAGCCAGGACCCGGGAGGGCTGCCACGCCACGATGTGCGCCGCGTCGCGGGTGTTGTGGCCGCCCTCGTCGTAGATTCTCATGGTGGCGTCGCCGTCCTCGCCCCATGAGTCTCCGTCTTGTCGAACTGGAGTTGGTGCTGATCGAGATGGTTGGGCGGCCCGACCATGTTCCGGCCGTACAGGTGCGCCAGGAGGACGCGCGCCTTGACCCACCCAACCCGGTGGACGCGCTGAATGATCGCGGCGGAAACGAGGTTGCTGCGGCGCTCACCAAGGCGCTGGACCAGACTGAGGAGCAAGTCGAGGTCACGGCCAACGGGGGTGATGATCCGTTCGGGGGCGGCGGTGCGGACGTTCTCGTTCATCTTGCTCCTCCTAGGCGCTTTTGGTTGTGGGGGTGGAGTGTCGCCTCGGCATTCGTATCAACCCGAAGCCCACACCTCGGATCACCCACGCATCCCTGCGGACCAGGCCGTTGTAGAGCCAGCGATGTCCGGGCTGGCACTTCCCCGTGAAGCTGACGAAGGCTCTGATCCAGGTGTGACCCGGGACGTCGCGGACGATGAACCCCGTCGAGTACACCTGGAGGCGAGGTTGGCGCGTGGCGGTCACGGCTCCACCACCTCAACCCTCGTGCGCCCGTGGCGGTCCACTTCGTACACCTCGCCGTAGAAGCGTTCCAATGCTTCGTCCTCGCTGTCGGCGTCAACGACGATCACGGTGTCGACGGTGATTCGATACTTGGGCATGTCGTTACTCCTAGATGGTTTCGGGTGCAGGTCATGGAAGCTGCATGAACTCGTTACTCACAGACCCGTCGGGATTGTCACGCCACCGGGCATAAGCCACCCCAACCACTCCGGCCTCGCCGTGCTCGTGCGGCCCATCGTGGCCGCTGGGCTGACCGCAGGACATCGGGAACCCGCTGACCAGTTCGATCACCGCTGAACAACCGTCACCCTCCTCCTCGTCCTCGTCGCCTTCCCAGTGGCAGCCACAGCCGATCGCCTGACCACCGCAACCGGGGCACCGTTCGGCATGGCACCCCGGATGATGGAGGCCACCCTGAGGGGTGCCACAGTCGCGGCACTCGACTGGGTAGGAGGTGTCGCCATCCGGCGGGTACGAGATGCGCTCCCGTGGGACGCCTTCAACTTCGACGGTGGGCTTCCAGGTGCAGGCGACGGAGACGGTCATCTCCTGGTCACAGTGGTCGCAGACTGCCATTTCGTTGTCTCCTAAGCGCTTTTGGTTGTGGCCCACGGATCAGCATCCGCTTCGTCGTCAACTGCTTCGAGTCCCAGCGATGCCAGGAAGTCCTCCACGGCCCGATCACCCTCAAGCGCATCGAAGTACCGGCCCGGCCAATTCATTGACTTCCCCTTACGCTTGAGCTTCCTAAACGCTCCATACCAAGCTGCGACAGTCCACCGGCCTTCGTCCCACTTGCTGGTCCCATCGCTGGTGATGTGGGTGGTTCCGATGATCTCGGCGAAGAGTTCTTGATCGCCCGGCCGCCAGTCCACGAAGGTGGGCCCGGTGTCGTCGGCGTCCCGCTCTGGAATCGGAGGATCTTCATGCGCACCCGACGCGCCAGCGGCGGGGCTATGCAATTCACTACCTTCTTCTAAGTTCTTCTTCTCGGTACTTCTTATAAGCGGCGGTTCTCCGCCGTGGGTTTTCCGGCGTGGAAAATCACCGCAGGCGTTGACCTGCGAAGACTCGGTTTCCTTCTGGGGCTGGTCGTAGATCGTGGAGGTGGTCGACCAGCGGCCGTCTTCGCCCCTGATCTTCTGCTGCACGAGGTAGCCCTCAGCCTTCAGCTCTTTGAACGCCGAGCGGAACGCCGTCTCCCCGTCCTTGCGGTACTGCTTCGCAAGCGTGCGGTAGTCGGTCCGCCACCCGTTGGGGTAGCTGAGGAGTCTGACCAGGAGGCCGAGAGCTTTCATGCTGAGGTCGACATCGCGAAGCACGGCGTTGTCGAAGCTGGTCCAGTTGGTTTCGGGGCGTGGGGCCCGGACGATCTGCATGTGTTCCTGGTCCTATCCGGACCGGAACCGACTGCGTGTGGCAAGATGAGACCATCACGTAGTCGGAACCCGGGTCCTTGGTCGGTGCGGGTTTCGATTCGACGGTCGGGGCCCCCCAAGGTCTCGGCCGTCTTTTCTTTGCTCCCCGAAGTCTACCGCCCGTGGCGCTCCGATCTACGATCCGTGGCACTTTCTCCTCAAGCCCTGCCGCCCCGATCCCGATGCAAGGTGGGTCAATGCAGAAGCCCGCCCCGGGTCGTACCCCGGGACGGGCCAGGAGCCCCACGGAGGCCCCCAATGGAAAGTACCGACACCTACACCACCCGGGCCGCAACCGGGCCGTTCACACCCAACCTCGCCGCCCTTGGGGACATCGCCCGGCAGCTGGGGGAGGTCCGGATCTACCTCGACCTCGGGTCAGTGCCAGCGGCTAGGGCGCAGGTGGTGCACACGCAAGCCCTGGTGCTGGAGATGGTCAGGACGGCACGGCTTGATGCCGTGTTCCCGGGGACGTGAAGTCCGCAGAGCAGGTGTGAAGTAGCCCCGCGACTACTGGGAGTCCTCGTACGGGTGCCACGACCTCTGACCCGTGACCGGGTCCACGTCGACACGACCATGCGGCAGCACTATCGATCCTGTCGCGACCAGTTCAGCCATGTACGGCATGGCGTCATTCACCCACTGGGTGGCCCACAGTTCCGCACGACGCGCATCCCGCGCCTCGCCGGTCAACCCCTCCCTGTCCATCAGCCCCTCGATCAGGGTTTCGGCGAGTTCGTGGTCGATGCCGGCCATGGTCCCTCCGTGTTCCCGACAGTGCCCCGCTCCCTCGATCCCGGAGCGGGGCACCCAAGGCTGACACGACAGGCTGCGGGCCGTCAGGCCGTTGCAGGTTCCCGACTCAACCAGCAATCACAGTCCTCGTTCCGTAACACCAGAGACGTCCCCTCCGGGAGAACGGCGCACGAATCATCGTGCTGGCGGTAACGGCGTTGGCGGGCTTCGATCGCGGCCAAGCGCTGTTCAGTGGTCAGTTCGGTATCCATACGGACGAGGCTAACGCGGCGACGCAAGCGGGACGGACGGCAGCAAGTCGGCGACATTCCCCTGCGGGCGGGATCAGCAGTTCGGTCGTGAACCGCCAGTAACTGCCGCATGCAACCCCGACCCACGGCAGACTCGCCGGATGCTTGCCACCCTGGCCAACCTCCTGAAGCCAAGAACGCCCAACCCGGACACTCTCAGGAAATGTCACCAATGCGGATGCTCATTCGCGGGCACGAGATGGCGGCGCGGACGGTACTTCTTCCACAGCGAGCCCTGCCTTGAGGAGTTCGACGACTACATCACCGGATGGTGACCAGCACGGAAGTCCCCGTACGCCTCGTTCCATGCACATTGCGTGGCGCTGAGGTAGCGATCCGTGTTCAGGTGTGCCGAACGACGACGGCCGAGCCCGAGGGGAACCGAATGCCCGATCAAACCGCAGAGCGACCCAAAGGCAGCCGCCCGCAATGACCTTAAGTTTCGCGACAGTCGCAGCTCTCGGCGTCCTCGTCGTCGTCGCCCCACTTATCGCGATGCCCCTCGTTGCGTTCATCGCGTCCGCGAAGCTGCGCCTCGGCTGGTTCGTCGTCGGCGGGATGCTCGTCTTCCAGCAGAGCGACTCCGTTGGAGGTCCAAAGCTCATCTATCTTGCTGGCGCGGCCCTCGTGACAGCCCTTTCGATGGTCAGAGTTGGGCAATCAGACGCGCCGTGGTTGCATGTCTTCCGGCCCGTGATCCCCGCAACGGTGGCCTTGATCGCGCTTCTTGCCACCTCATTCCTCGTGGCAACGTCCGGCGAGACCACGTCGATGAACTGGATTAGAGACGCGTTCCCGTACCTCCTGCTCACCATGGCTCCGATCATCGCTCTTGACGCCGCACACGAGATTAGCGAAACCTCCATCGCCAGACTCATCGCCCTCTGCGGTGTCCTCGCGGCCATCGGGTTCGCCGCCGACTGGCTGGAACGGCGAGGAGTCTCATCGCTCCCGTTCGGGCGCGTCCTGCTCGGATCCGGGTGCTTAGCCGCCCTCGGAATGAGCATGGCCCTAGCCAAAGTCGCCGCCGGGCAACATGCCGTGCGGTGGGCATCGACAGGCGTCATCATCCCGGCCGTCATGATCACAAGCGGTGCGCGGTCCATCGTGGCTTTCGGGGCAGCCCTGATCGGAGCCATTGGCAGCCGCCGCAATGGCCGTATCGGTCCGGGTCGCGCCATTCTCATCGCCGTCACGGTCGGTGGCGCACTATTCGTTCTCGTCCCCCGCCTGGTCGCGGTGGCTGTCGATGACCCAGCGTGGTTCGACTCCCGCGTTCGCTCGGCCGTAACGGTCCTCAACGGGGACGGTCAAGCGGACCTGTCATACGGTCAGCGTTCACTTGCCTACGAGTACGCCGCCGAGGCGTGGCGCACTCATACCTGGTTTGGAACCGGCCCAGGGCACACTTACGCAACGGGCGCCTTCACGTTGG
>JANNNQ010000443.1:0-2517 GCA_031398625.1 Pseudomonadota bacterium | reverse complement strand
ACCGGCCGGACAAGACGCGTGAGACCATGCGGCAGGGCTGGATTTATACCGGGGACCGCTTTCGCGAGGATGCCGACGGCTACTACTGGTTCGAAGGGCGTGCCGACGACCTGGTGAAGGTCAGCGGGCAGTGGGTGCATCCGATGGAAGTCGAGCGCGCGCTTGCGGAGCATCCCTCTATCCGGGAATGCGCGGTGCTCGCGCTGGAGGACGAAAACCGGCTGATGACGCTTCGAGCTTACGTGGCACTGCGCCCGGGGCATGTCGCGGATCCGGGCACGACAAGGACGCTGCAGGACTTCGTCAAGAAAGCCCTTGTGCCGTTCAAGTATCCGCGCACGATCGAGTATCTGGACGAACTGCCAAAGACCGGCACCGACAAGATCGACCGGCAGCGTCTGCGGGCAATGCATTCATCCAGGCCTTGACTGCACGCTGCGCTGTCCCTTGTTACTGTGTGGAGGCTATCTTGAAAACCGTCCTGAACGCTTTGCTGCTTCCTGTGCTGGCGAGTTTCTGCTTCCAGCCCGCGGCCGCTGCTGGCAAGGAGACTTTCGACATTGCGACGTTCACCGCTCCGCCGGGTTGGGAGCGGGTGGCGTTGCCGGGGCTGCTGTCTTTCCGAACGCCGTCGAACCAATACGGCGCGGCACAGATCTTCCTCTTTCCCAGCCAGCCCAGTGCGGGAAGTCCGCGCGCAAACTTCGAGGCCGAATGGGCCCGGCTGGTGACCGCTCCGTTGGGGCCCGTCCCGGTGCCGCAACTCAATACCGAACAGACCCCCGACGGCTGGACGGCGGTGAGTGGGGCCGCCAATGTTTCGCGCCAGGGTGCAAGCCTCGTCGTACTGTTGGTCACCGCAACGGGATTCGATCGGATGATGAGCATCGTGGTCCACTTTGCGGGGCAGGAACAGGTTGCCGCGGTCGATCAGTTCTTCAAGCAGCTCGAATTTCGTGCCAGCGTGACCGGCACCCCGCCTGCTGCGGCGACGGGCGGCACGCCGAAACGAGCCACGGAACCTGGCGCGGCGGCGCGCAGTTCAACATCGAATGATGGGCGCGTCCCGATCGCGCCGGCGGGCTTTGACAACAACCGGCCGGTCGGGCTGTTCTATCGCATGGAGGTCAACATGCAAAGCGGCGCGCGCTACGAGGCAAAGACCTGGCTCTTCCTTCCCGGGAACCGGATCACCCGCACGTTCCCCTACGGCGGCGGCAATGCTTTCGACCGCTCGCGCTGCAATCCGGATATGTGTGGAAGCTACCAGCTCGAAGCGGGTGCCCTGTCGGTTCGCTGGGACAATGGGCGCGTGGACCGGTGGGCATACGCCGCCACGTCCGAAGGCATGACCCTTGACGGAACGCTGTTCAGGCCCGCCCGTCACATGACCGAGGCAGCGCTGGTCGGCGAATGGACCGGGGCCGGAGACACCGGGAACGCCTCCTCCAACGTCTACCGGTTCGAGCGTGGCGGCAGTTTCACGTTCGGCACGGGGCAAAAACCCGGTGCCCCGGGGCGGTACCAGGTCCAGGGCCTGACCCTGATGCTCAATTTTGCGGATGGATCCGAATCGCGTCGAACCCTGTTCGTCGCAGGGAAGGGCGAGCCCGTCACGCTCATCAGCGTGGAGGGCGAGGCGTACAAGCGGAAGTAACCCTTGATGTCGATTTGACCAGGCGCCATTCGACTAGAAGTAGAAGCACATTTCCAACTGATAAGGAGTCGACATGCCCAGCACCATCCGTCTTCACCGCGTCCTTCGGGGCACGCCCCAGCGGATCTTCCGCGCCTTCACCGATCCCGATGCCATGGCCAAGTGGCTGCCGCCGTACGGTTTCACCGGGAAGGTCCACCACATCGATGCGAAGGTGGGCGGCACGCATAAAATATCGTTCACCAACATGACCAGCGGGAAGAGCCACTCGTTCGGCGGGAAGTATCTCGAGATCAAGCCGAACGAGCTCATCCGCTACACGGACAAGTTCGACGACCCGAACCTGCCCGGGGAAATGCAGGTGACCGTTACCATGAAGAAAGTCGCGTGCGGAACCGAGCTGACGGTCGTGCAAGACGGCGTACCCGACGTCATTCCCCCAGAGATGTGCTATCTCGGCTGGCAGGAGTCCCTGACCCAGCTGGCGAACCTGGTGGATCCGGAAATCCCGGATTGACAGAAATTGGGCTCAGCCAGAACCCATCGTTTGTGCAGATCCAGGCAGCCGATCCAGATCGTAAGGCTACTTTTCCAGCCCGATCTTTATCAGTAGCGCCTTGAACCTTGGTTCGTCACGCAAGCTGTCGAAGAACGGGAACTGTTTTGCCCAGACCAAAACCCAGACACCGGAGCGTTCTTCGTAAGCCTTCTCGAGCCAGTACAAGGTCTGATCCTTGTTTCCCAAGCCCAGATGGACTCGCGCGAAGTCGGAAGGGGCGACGGGCTCCGTCCTTGCCTTTTGTTTCAGCGTGGCAAGGATCTTGAGGGCTTCGCCCTTCGTGCACGTATTGCCCGGTGAA
>JANNNQ010000442.1:0-2425 GCA_031398625.1 Pseudomonadota bacterium | reverse complement strand
CACAACGTCCTTCTTGTGCTCGACCAGGCGCTTGGCCTTTTCGATCACCATTTCGGCGACGGCGACGTGGCGGCTCGCCGGTTCGTCGAAGGTCGAGCTGATCACCTCGCCCTTGACCGAGCGTTGCATGTCAGTGACCTCCTCCGGCCGCTCGTCGATCAGCAGCACGATCAGGAAGCATTCCGGGTGATTGGTCGCGATCGAATGGGCGATGTTCTGCAGCAGCACCGTCTTGCCGGTACGAGGCTGCGCCACGATCAGCGCGCGCTGCCCTTTGCCCAGCGGCACCACCAGGTCGATGATTCGCGCCGAGCGATCCTTGATCGTCGGATCGTCCACCTCCATCTTCAGCCGCTCGTCGGGGTAAAGCGGGGTCAGGTTATCGAAGTGAACCTTGTGCCGGGCTTTCTCCGGATCATCGAAATTGATCTGCGTGACTTTGGTCATGCAGAAGTATTTCTCGTTTTCCTTCGGCGCTGCGATCACGCCGACAATGGTGTCTCCGGTGCGCAAGGAAAACTGCCGCAGGATATCGGGCGAGACGTAGATATCATCGGGGCCCGACAGGTAGTTGGCACTCGGGCTGCGCAGGAAGCCGAACCCGTCCTGCAACACCTCCAACACGCCGTCGCCACCGATCTCCCAGCCCTCTTCGGCATGCTCTTTCAGAAGCGAGAACATCATCTCGCCCTTGCGCATGCTTGGCGCATTCTCGATCTCCCATTCCTCGGCCATAGCCAAAAGATCGGCCGGGGTCTTGGCCTTGAGGTCAGCGAGGTTCAAACGTTCGACAGTCATGGAATACCTTTGGCTGATCGACCCCTGCTTTGGGCGGATCATTGCAAGTTTGGGACGGGAAGCGCCTGGGCCGGACGGCCCTGCACCGCGGCGGATACGACGAAGGGCACGAAAAGTCAACCGATCAGAACCGGGTGATCACCGCAAAGACGATGACGATCAGCATAACGGTCGGCACTTCGTTCATCAGGCGGTAAGTGCGCCCACTTCGCGTATTGACCCCGGTGACAAAGTCCTTGCGCCTAAGACCCAGCCAGTGGTGAAACCAGCTCATCACAATGACGCAGGCCGCCTTGACCCAAGGCCAGGGTTCCGACCAGTCCACGACCCCCGGCGTAAAGACCAGCGCCAGTCCGAATACCCAGGTTCCAATCATCGCCGGGTTCATGATCCCGCGCAGAAGCCGACGCTCCATGACCTGAAACATCGCGTCGGTCTTGCTGCCTGCTTCAACCTGTTCGACGTGGTAGACGAAGAGACGCGGCAGGTAAAAAATTCCCGCCATCCACGAGATGACCGAGATCACATGCAGTGACTTGGTCACCAGATACCAGTCGGCCAGAAATCCCGCGATCATCGCACTTGTCCCGCTCACCCCGTGCAGCCCCCTTCTTCTATTGAAAAGAATCTATAGAAGAAATGATGATGATGTAGGGCCTGTGCAGAACGGGATTGGCCGAACCGCCCACCACACTGTCCACAGCCTGCGCGCTGTGAGTAACTTCGGGATAAGGTTGCCGGCAGAACGCGACAAGACTAATAGCATATATATTTCAACAAGTTATCGAAACTCAGGCCTGCCGTTTACCCACAGGCCAATCGTGAAGGGTCTTTGCATGGCGAAATTCTCCCGCCCCGCGTGACAAATCGGCGCACAGCGGGATATCTCTGGCAGGGGTCGCGGCAAACTGGCCGGTTGTCCCCGGTCTCCCGCTGAACTGCCAATCCACCCCGTGCCGCCCTCAGGAACAAACCAAGGATACTCACAGCTTTACCCATGGCTTTCATTCTTGCCTCCACCTCGCCGATCCGGCTTCAGATGCTGACAGCTGCGGGCCTGTCCGTCGAAGCCATCGCCCCCCGCGTTGACGAAGCTGCCATCCGCGACGCGATGGTGGCCGAAGGCGCGCAGCCCCGCGACATCGCCGACGCACTGGCCGAGATGAAGGCCCGCAAAGTGTCCGATAAGCGACCTTCGGACCTTGTCCTTGGCTGCGACCAGGTCCTTTCTCTTGACGGTCAGATCTTCTCCAAGCCCCAAACCCCGGCTGAAGCCTGCGACCACCTGCACCAGCTTCGTGGCAAGACACACAGGCTTCACTCGGCCGTCGTAGCCTACGAGAATGCCCAGCCCGTCTGGCGCCACACAGCTGAGGCCCGCCTGACCATGCACCAGAGTTCCGACAGCTACCTTGACGACTATGTCGCCCGGAATTGGGACAGCATCCGCCACTCGGTCGGGGGCTACAAGATCGAGGAAGAGGGCGTCCGCCTGTTCTCGGCGATTTCCGGCGACCACTTCACCATTCTTGGCCTGCCGTTGTTACCGCTGTTGGCTTGGGCCGGAACTCGGGGCATGATCGCCAGATGACCGACCATCCCCGCATCCCGCTCGCCGGTGTCATCG
>JANNNQ010000439.1:0-2862 GCA_031398625.1 Pseudomonadota bacterium | reverse complement strand
TCAACGTGATCGGGACGCACCAGGAGCCCGGTCTGCCGGAGGTGATGATCCTCTCCAATGTCGTCAAAGACGGCAAGCAGATCGGGCTGCCCGATGCGGGGCAGGGCTGGCACACGGACATGTCGTACAGCAAAACGATCGCGTTCGCGAACGTGTTGTATGCGCTGGAGGTGCCGCAGCGCGATGGGAAGCCGCTGGGCGCGACGCAGTTTTGCGACATGTGTGCGGCCTGGGATGGGCTGCCGGATGACATCAAGCACCAGCTCGAGGACAAGACCGCGCTGCACGACTTCGCGAAGTTCTACGACATGATGCGCCTGCGGCCGGGGAGCAACCGCCCGCCGCTTTCAGAAGTGCAGCGCAGGACCAAGCCGCCCGTCTCGCACCCGATGGTCATCACGCATCCGGTCTCGAAGCGCAAGGCGCTATACGCCAATCCGGGCTACGCGATCCGCGTCAACGAATTGCCCGAGGAAGAGAGCGAACGTTTGCTCAAATATCTCTCCGCGCACCAGACGCAGGACAAGTACCGCTACACATTCCACTGGACGGTCGGGGATGTGCTGGTCTGGGACAACTTCCGCTGCATCCACCAGGCGGTTGCCGACTACGGACCGACGGAACACAGGCTCATGAAGCGCTGCCAGGTCATGGCCTCCAGATTCTCCCCGCTTCCCGCCTGAAGTCCATTTCGATGAAAGATTCGCTGAGTCATGACTATGCCGAACTGGGCGACGTTCGGCTTCACTATGTGATCTCTGGGGAAGGCCCCGCCGTCGTCCTCCTGCTCGGCTGGCCGCGCAGCTTCGCGAGGCGGTGCGGCGCATGGTGATCTTCGATGTGCCGGTGCCGGAGGATGGCACACCGGTGATGTCCAGCAACCGCGTACGGTCATGCCTTCGGGTGGGTTCGGTACATCATCGTGAATGGAACTACGACTTATGCGGACGGGGAACTGGTGGGCGCTTCTGCCGGGATCGTGTTGCGGTCATGATGTGCGGCGGGAGACGGGACACCTCGGTAGAGGGGTGACCCTTGCCGGGCCGGCGTTGGAAGTGAATTCCGACCACTAGCGTTTACCCTGGGCCCGTAGCCCCTCCTGCTTGGCGCAAGTCCCGGAAACCGTTACTCTTGCCCGCGCACAGGGCACTTGCAAGGCAACGGCCAATCAGGGGGATGAGGTGGCTTCCAAGAAGAACAACGACGACGGGTTCGAACTGGAGGAGAAGCAGGCCCCGGCCGGGAAAGGCGCGAGGAAAGCCAAGTCTTCCGCAAAGGCCCGCGCCGCGAAGGCGGGAGATCCCCAGGTTCTCAGCTACCGCCACGCCAACAAGCGCAGGAACAATCCCGAAGTCGGGATGGTGACGCCGGACACCGACCCCGAAACCCCGAAGACCACCTGGGCCTACGACCCGCACATCGATCCGGCGCTGCAGTTCGACAGCGGCCGGGCGCAGGTCGAGAAACTCATTGATGAGTCGCTGGCGAGCGGTGACGAGGCAACCATGCGCGCCGCGCTGGAGCAACTCAAACGTCAGGCCGGGCCTTACCTAAACTGGGCCGGCAAGGCCGAACGCACCAGCTTCGAAGTCGATACGGTCTCACTGCATGTCCACGAGCGCATCGATCCGGCCAGCATTCTTGCCGCGGTGCGCAAGCGCATAAAGGACGCGAGGGGCAAGGAGCAGGACCGCTGGAAACAGCCGGATCTGTTCGCCGCGCCGTTCGAGAATTTGCCGCTGCGCGATGCCATCGACTTCTACAAGCACGAGCGCGGCTGGGCTAACCGCCTGATCGCCGGCGATTCGCTGCTGGTCATGAACTCGCTGCTGCAGAAGGAAGGCATGGCCGGGCAGGTGCAGATGATCTACATTGACCCGCCCTACGGCATCAAGTACGGCTCCAACTTCCAGCCCTTCGTCAACAAGCGCGACGTCAAGGACCGTAAGGACGAAGACCTGACCCAGGAACCGGAGATGATCAAGGCCTTCCGGGATACCTGGGAACTGGGCATTCACTCCTACCTCACCTACCTGCGCGACCGGCTCTTGCTGGCGAAGGAACTGCTACACGAGTCGGGGAGCGTGTTTGTGCAGATTTCGGATGAGAATCTGCATCACGTGCGGGAGCTACTGGATGAGGTTTTCGGGCTCGATAACTTCATAGGTCAGATCGTCATCCAGAAAACAGGTGGGTTCACGAAGAAGACGCTATCCCTCATTGAAGACTACGTTGTTTGGTACGCGAAGAGCAAAGACTCGATCAAGTATCGCGACATCCGAGATCACACTAACTACCCGGAGCCGGGAGATAAGTACTACCGTCGCCTTCAGTTAAAGTCGGGCGGCTGGAGATTTCTGACCGAATCAGAGTCTTCCGATCCGGCGACCACAGAAGAACTGGGTCGGATTTTCAGGCATGGCCCGCTCAATTCAGATGGGCCTTCGAGCAACCCAAAACGATTCCACTTTCAAGGAAAAGATTTTCCCTGTAACGTCAATCGTCACTGGACCGTCGATCCAGAAACGGATCTACCGCGAGTCGCTAGATCGGGACACGTATTCCAAATTGGCAACGATGTCGCCTTCAAGCTCTACTGGGATTTCAATCCAGCGAAGAGTCTCGGGAATGTTTGGCTCGATACACAGTCCGGAGGATTTAATGCGGAGAAGGTTTACGTTGTTCAGACCACAACAAAGGTTATCGAACGCTGCCTCCTCATGACCACGGACCCTGGCGATCTCGTACTCGACCCCACTTGCGGCTCGGGCACCACCGCATTTGTTGCCGAAAAATGGGGCCGGCGTTGGATCACTGCCGATACCTCTCGGGTTGCGGTCACTCTGGCCAAGCAGCGAATGA
>JANNNQ010000429.1:0-10411 GCA_031398625.1 Pseudomonadota bacterium | reverse complement strand
GAGCGCGTGCGCTCGGTCAGGAGATCCCGGTCGGTGTGCTCCCGTTCGAGGGGCAGCAGCTCGGCCCGGTCATTGACGACTTCAAGGCCCAGCGCGGTCCATTCCTCCTCCCAGTGCAGGTCCACGTAACGGGTGACCCCGGAGAAGTAGTCTGCAATCCGCGAAGGGGTATCGCGGACCGTCGATGGACCGAATAGCGGAATGGTGAGGAAGGGCCCCGAGGGCACGCCCCACACCGCGAGGGTCTGCCCGAAATCCTCGTCGTTGTCCGGCAGGCCGGCGTGCACGGCCACGTCGAACAGCCCCCCCAGACCCAGCACGCTGTTGATCACGAACCGGCCGGTGTCTTTGCCCGCCATCGCCGGCTTGCCCTGCAGGAGCTGGTTCACGATGGTGGTCGGGTAGGCGAGATTCGAGAAGAAGTTGCCTACGCCCGTGCGGAACCAGCCGGGCGTCACGGCCTCGTAGCCGCGAGCCACCGGCTTCAGGGCATTGCGGTCCGCGAAATCATTGAAGCGGTAGACGCCTCGATTGAAGCCTTCCCAGGGATCGTCGGCAGAGGTGCGCCCAGGCGCCGTGGCGCAGCCCGCGAGACTCAAGGCAAGGGTGACAAGACCGATCGCGCGCAGGCGATCCCACAGCAGGGGTGTCATGCGAGTGTCAGGTTCCATTCAGCGTTGCGGGAGCAGACAGGCCGTACTCCCTCTCGGGAGGGCAGCCGCGGTGGATTCTACCAGCTTGCGGCCGTATGCCGTCCCTGTCGATCGCTACCGCCACCTTCGTTCTGGCGTCCCCGCTGCCGTTTGGGCAGGGCAGCCTGGATTTCCTCCATGCGTGCCCGGAAGCGCGCCCGCTGGACTGGGGTGAGATCGGGGACATCGAGGGCCATCTTGAGCTGGTTGATGGCGAGGGGCAGGTCGCCGCCCATCAGGTGGTACTCGGCCATGTAGTAGTAGGAATCGCCGACATCGCCGGCCGAGTTCGCCGCGCGCGCGATCAGGCGGGCCTGCTCGGGCGTGGGGGGTACCGTGTTGAACAGGTCGAGCAGGATCTGGTGCGCGCGTCCTGCATCGCCTCTCTGCATCAGCGCCTCCGCATACCGGATGGTTACCGGTATGTTGCGGGGAAAGAGGTCGCGGGCACTTTCCAGTGTCGTCAGCGCGGCCCGCTCCTTGCCTGCCTGCAGTTGCGCCTGGCCAAGCGCCGTGTGGTACTGGATGACGGTCTGATCCCCACGCAGGAGGGCCTCGAACAAGGGGACAGCTTCATCGGCACGGCCTGCAGCCATCAGGGCCAGCGCCTTGCCGTAGCGTTCGGCCGGCGTGGCATCGGCTTCATTGCTGATGGTCGCCGTGTAGTAGTCAAGGGCGTTCCTGCCTGCAGGAGTCGACAGCACGCGCAGGCGTTCTTTCGTGAGCGAATAGCTGAGCGTGTCCGGCGTGACCGGATCGTCGTAGAGCTGCGCGCGACTGCGCGACTCCGAGATGCGGGTGGTGCTTACGGGGTGGGTCCGGAGCATTTCGGGAATCATGCCTTCGCCGGCACCGGCACGCCGGCCGATGGTTTCGAAGAAGGCAGGCATCGTGTTCGGGTCAAAACCGGACTGCGCGAGGATGCCGATGCCCACGCGATCGGCCTCGATCTCGTTCTCGCGGGTGAAGCTGATCTGCTGCTGGATGGCGAGGCTCTGTGCCGCAGCCATGCCGGCCATGGCCATGTCGCCCCCGCCGGCAGCGGCACCAAGCAGGATTGCAGCCAGCATGGCGGCGGTCGATACGAGGCCGGACCGGCTCTGGGCTGCGAGGCTGCGTGCGATGTGCCGCTGCGTCACGTGCGCGATTTCGTGGGCGACCACGCTCGCGAGTTCGCCTTCGTTGTGGGTCTCGAGGAGCAGGCCCGTGTTCAGGCCGATGAAGCCGCCAGGCAGTGCAAACGCATTGATGACGTTTTCCCTGACGATGAAGAAATCGAAGCGCTGCCGGCCATCGTGCGCCTGGCTGGACAACCGCGTGCCCAGCGACTGGATATAATCAGCGACTTCGGGGTCGTCGAGAATCTGGTCGCTGTCCCGCAGGCCACGCACGATCATGCGGCCGATGCGATATTCGTCTTCCAGCGTGATGGTGGCCTGCGCCGGGCTGCCCATGTCCGGCAGTTCGGCCGCGTGGACAACGCCGGCCAGACCCTGGTTCAGCACCAGGGACGTGAGAGTCAGCCAGCTGAATAGTGCCTTCACGGTGATTGCCTTCAAACCCCTGGACGACGCTTTCGACCCCGCAGCGGCAGCGAGGTTCGATTCTGGGCGTGACCGCCCGTCCGGGCAAGCGGCCGCAAGTGCGGAAACGCGGGCCTTTGCAATTCGTTACAGCGTTTCCGAGGCGAAATCCGCCAGCCGCGAGCGCTCACCGCGCATGAGCGTGATGTGGCCGCCGTGTTCCCAGCCGCGGAAGCGGTTCACCACATAGGTGAGGCCGGACGTGGTTTCCGTCAGGTATGGCGTGTCGATCTGGGCGATGTTCCCCAGGCAGACCAGCTTGGTGCCGGGGCCCGCGCGCGTGATGACGGCCTTCATCTGCTTCGGCGTGAGGTTCTGGGCTTCGTCGAGAATGATGAACCGGTTCAGGAACGTGCGGCCGCGCATGAAATTCAGCGAACGGATCTTGATGCGGTTGCGCAGCAGGTCGTTGGTCGCCGCCCGTCCCCACGTGCCGCCCTCCTGGCTCTGGGTCAGCACCTCGAGGTTGTCCATGAGGGCACCCATCCACGGCTCCATCTTCTCCTCTTCGGTACCGGGCAGGAAGCCGATGTCCTCGCCGAGGGGAATCGTCACGCGGGTCATGATGATTTCGGAGAAGCGATTGCTCTCGAGCGTTTGCGCGAGGCCCGCCGCCAGCGTGAGCAGCGTCTTGCCGGTGCCGGCAGGACCCAGGATCGTGACGAAGTCGATCTCGGGATCCATGAGCAGGTTGAGCGCGAAGTTCTGTTCGCGGTTGCGGGCAGTGATGCCCCAGATGTTGTGCCGCTCGCTGCGGTAATCACGCACCAGCTCGAGCACGGCTTCGCTGTTGTCAAGCTTGTGGACGACGGCTTCGAGCCCGTTCGCTTCCTGCTGGAACACGAACTGGTTGACATGCCAGTCGCGTGTCAGCGGTCCCTTGATGCGATAGAACGTCCGCGCATGTTCCTGCCACGACTGCATGCCCTTGCCGTGCTTTTCCCAGAAAGTGGCGGGCAGCTCCTGCATGCCCCTGTACAGCAGGTCGGCATCCTCGATCGTCTTGTCGCTGTAATAGTCTTCGGTCTGGACCCCGATGATCGACGCCTTGATGCGCAGGTTGATGTCCTTCGACACCAGGGTCACGCGGGCCGTGGCAAACTCCTTCTGCAGCGCGAGCGTCTGCGCGAGGATTTCGTTGTCGGCGCCATGGCCAGGAAGGGTGTCCGGCAGCACCGACGCCAGCTTGCGCGTCTGGAAGAACAGCCTGCCGCTCGGTGCCTTCTTGTGGCCGTTGCCGGATTTCGCCGTCGGCAGTTCGATGCCCAGGTCGATGGCGGCCTTGGTGGCCCCCCCCATCAGTTCATCGAGAAACCGGCTGACCTGGCGGACGTTGCGCGCCGCTTCGGACACGCCTTTCTTGCCGGCGTCGAGTTCCTCGAGCACGATCATCGGGATGTAGATGTCGTGTTCCTCGAAGCGGAAGATCGCCGCCGGATCGTGCATGAGAACGTTGGTGTCCAGCACGAAGATGCGGCGCTTGGCCGCCCGGGTTTTCCTGGTCAACGGTGTCGGACTCCTGGCAGGTGGATGCGGAAGGGGGATCAGAGGGCCTTGGCGGCGGCAAGCACGGCAGCCGCGTGACCGGCCACCTTCACCTTGCGCCATTCCTGGCGCAGCACTCCCTTGCCGTCGATGAGGAAGGTGCTGCGTTCGACTCCGAGGAATTTCCTGCCGTACATGCTCTTCTCGCGGATGACGTCGAAGAGCTTGCAGACCTCCTGCTCCGGATCGCTGAGCAGCTCGAACGGCAAGCCCGTTTTCGCCTTGAACTTCTCGTGCGATTCGAGGCTGTCGGTGGAGATCCCGACAAGGGTTGTGTCCGCCCTGCGGAGCGCGGGGACGAGGGCGGCAAAGTCCTTGCCTTCCTGCGTGCAGCCCGGCGTGTTGTCACGGGGATAGAAGTAGACGACGACTTTCGAACCGGTGGCGTCTGCAAGCGACCAGGTGCCGCCCTTGCCGGTTGCCGGGAGCCGGAAAGCGGGGACAGGCTTGTCGAGAGCGACGCTTCTGGCAGCCATAAGTCTTCTGTGCGTGGCTCTTTCAGGATTTCATCGGTTCGAGGATCGCATCGAGATTCTGCTGGTCGCAGAAGTCCATGAATTCCTCACGCAGGGCAGCCACGTGGATGCGGCTCGGGATGTGCACGATCATCTGTACCGAAAACATGGGCGCGCCCGTGTGGGCGGCAGCATAACTGCGGGTGTTGACTTCGGCGATGTCGATACCGCGCGAACTGAAGAAGCCTGCCAGGTGGAACACGATTCCCGGCTGGTCGAGGCACACGACGTCGACCGTGTAGGTCACGACGTCAGTCCGGGCGGCTTTCGCTTCCGTACGCCGAATGGTGACATTCATGTTGCCCGCGGCATCCAGCTTGGCGACCTCGGACTCGAGGCGGGCGAGGGTGTGCCAGTTGCCGGCAACGAGCAGCACCATGGCGAACTCGTTGCCAAGGGCGCTCATGCGGCTCTCCACGATGTTGCCACCGCAGTCGAGTACTACCCGGGTGAGATCGTAGACGAGGCCGGTGCGGTCGCTGCCGATGGCAGAAATGACGATGAGTTGTTTCATTCTTGGGAGGCAACTGAAGGCGCGCAGAGTGTACAGGCATCGCCCCGGGGTGAAAACGTGAGAAAAACCCCGCAGGCGGGCTGCGAGCGCCGCGGCCGGTGCACAATCAGGAGCTTGCGCAGCATCCGAGCGCACCAGTAGGATCGCTTCCCCTTGCAGGTAACCGGTATTTCCATGTTCAGCGGCAGCATTCCGGCACTCGTGACGCCCATGCAGGCGGACGGTGCAGTCGATTTCGCGGCGATCGACCGGCTGGTCGATTTCCACCTTGCCCATGGCACGGATGCCATCGTGGCCGTCGGGACGACAGGCGAGTCGCCAACACTCGATGTCGAAGAGCACATGGCAGTCATTAAACGGGTGCTGGTCCGCGCCGCCGGGCGCATCCCGGTGATCGCGGGGACCGGTGCGAATTCGACCCGGGAAGCCATTGAATGGACCGCGCTGGCCCGGGATATCGGCGTTGCCGCCTGCCTGCTGGTTACGCCGTACTACAACAAGCCGACGCAGGAAGGGCTTTACCAGCACTACAAGGCGATTGCGGCCGCGGTGGGTATTCCGCAGATCCTCTACAACGTACCGGGGCGCACGGGTGTCGACATGAAGCCGGATACCGTGGCCCGGCTGGCCGAGGTGCCGAACATCATCGGCATCAAGGAAGCGAGCGGGTCGCTCGACCGCAACCGTGAACTTGTCGCCCGCCTTGGCAAGCGGCTCCTGCTGCTTGGGGGCGATGACGATATCGCCTGCGAAAGCCTGCTGGCCGGCTTCAAGGGCGTGATATCGGTGACGGCCAATGTGGCTCCCCGGGCGATGCACGACCTCTGCGTAGCTGCGCTTGCTGGCGATGAGGCCCGGGCAAGGGCGATAGATTCAACCTTAAGAGGACTTCATAAGAGCTTGTTTATTGAATCGAATCCCGTTCCGGTCAAGTGGGCGCTCGCGCGTATGGGATTCATGGAGGATGCCGTTCGCCTGCCGTTGACGCCGCTGTCCGAGCACTGCAAGGCGCCGGTTCTCGAGGCACTTGGCCAAGCCGGGATCGCTTTCGCGTGAGCCGTTTGCGCCGGGGCAGGGCGGGCGTGTAACCTGCGCGCGCCTTGCGCGGCCCACTCCCGCGCAGGCAACGAATCCGGAGAGGTGGCCGAGTGGTCGAAGGCGCTGGACTGGAATTCCAGTTACATCTTCACGGGTGTACGTGGGTTCGAATCCCACCCTCTCCGCCAATAAAACAAAAAGGCCCAGTGTCCTCACTGGGCCTTTTTGTTTTATCGCCGAGGGTGGGATCGAACCGGAAGGTTCGACAGAATCGTAGGGAACGATAGCGATGACCATTCTCCCGGCTACAATCCGCCCATGCCCCGGAAGCAATCCCCCTCCCTCACCCAGCTCGGCCACCAGACCACGCTGCCAGCTTCCCCGGAAGAGGCAGCCCTTGAGAAAGTGCCGAATCCCCATCCGCGCAAGCGCTACCTGGCCCGGTTTACCGCACCCGAATTCACGTCGCTGTGCCCAATGACGGGCCAGCCCGATTTCGCGCACCTGGTGATCGACTATGTACCGGGACGCTGGCTGGTCGAAAGCAAGTCGCTGAAGCTGTACCTGGGGTCTTTCCGCAATCACGGCGCTTTCCACGAAGACTGCACGGTGGCGATTGCGGACCGGCTGGAGCGATTGCTGTCGCCCCAGTGGCTGCGGATCGGGGGGTACTGGTATCCCCGTGGTGGCCTCCCCATCGATGTGTTCTGGCAGACGGGCAGGCCGCCTCCCGGGGTGTGGATTCCCGACCAAGGCGTGCCGCCATACCGGGGGCGGGGATAGCGGGTGGACCAGGTCATGGACGACCTACTGCCTCTGCCCGACAGCCGTCTGGAGCCGCCCTGAACGTTGCTGCTATAGTCCGCCGCCCTCGGCGAACGCCCCGTTTTTATGGTGGCTCGTGCCGGTTCCTCCGCGACGATCGCACCGCCAACCCCGCCAGGCCCGGAAGGGAGCAACGGTAACGGTGATATCGGGCGCCGGAGGGGTGCCGGTACGGGCCGCCTCCTGCTTTCAGTCACCCCTGCCAGCCCGAGTCAGGGACGACTCCAGATGCAAAAGGCAAGGACAGACTTTTGCATCACCCTGATAGAGTACGGGCGGGCCGCATGTAGTCTTGTGGCCTCCCCTTGAGACGGTTGCCGGCTTTCCGTATTGCCCTATGAGCTATCTGGTTCTTGCCCGCAAATGGCGTCCGCGCACGTTCAGCGAACTGGTCGGCCAGGAACATGTGCTCCGGGCGCTGGTCAACGCGCTCGAATCAGGCCGCGTGCACCATGCGTTCCTGTTCACGGGGACCCGGGGCGTCGGCAAGACCACCATCGCCCGCATCCTGGCGAAATCACTCAACTGCGAGACCGGCGTCACTGCCCGGCCCTGTGGCAAGTGCAGCGCCTGCCGCGAGATCGATGAAGGCCGGTTCGTCGACCTCATCGAAGTCGATGCCGCCTCGCGGACCAAGGTCGACGATACCCGCGAGTTGCTGGACAACGTGCAATACCTGCCGGCACGGGGACGCTACAAGGTCTACCTGGTCGATGAAGTCCACATGCTGTCGACGCATTCGTTCAATGCGTTGCTGAAAACGCTGGAAGAGCCGCCACCGCACGTGAAGTTCCTCCTGGCGACCACCGATCCGCAGAAGTTGCCGGTCACGGTGTTGTCGCGCTGCCTGCAGTTCAATCTCAAGCGACTGTCGCCCGCGTTGATCATGAAGCGGCTGGCGGACATCATGCAGGCCGAGCAGATAGAGGCCGAACCCGAGGCGCTGCGGTTGGTGGCGAAATCCGCGGACGGGAGCATGCGCGATGCCTTGAGCCTGCTCGACCAGGTGATAGCCTTCGGTGGCGCCCGCCTGAGTGCGGCCGATACGCGCGCGATGCTGGGCACGGTCGATCGTTCGCAGATCCTCGCATTGCTGGAGGCGCTGGCGGCCAAAGACGGCCGACGTCTGCTGGAGCTGGTCGGCGTGATGGACGAGCACGTGCCCGACTATCGCGAGGCGCTGAATGAACTCGCGGCAATGCTGCAGCGGCTCGCGGTGTTGCAGGCTGTTCCGGACTGGGATGCAGGCGAGGAAGACGACCTTGCGGCACTCAAGTCGCTGGCAGTCGGGCTGACACCCGAAGACACGCAGCTCTGCTACCAGATTGCCCTGACCGGGCGTCGTGACCTCGAGCTTGCACCGGATGCGCGTGCCGGCTTCGAGATGGCGCTGCTGCGCATGCTCGCTTTCCATCCAGCCGGTGCCTCCCATTCGGCAGCGTCCGCGCCGGTTGCCACTCGTCCTGCCCCCGTGTCGCAATCAGGCATCGCGGCTGTGGCTCCGAACCGGGCGGTGCCGCCCACCCCGGGGTCTGGGGTTGCGGACTGGTCGACGATCGTTGCGCAGCTTGATCTGGACGCAGCGACCGGCCAGCTGGCAAGCCATTGCACCTGGGGTGGCAGGCAGGCCAACCGCGTGAACCTGCTCCTGGATAGCGATGGCGAACTGCATCGCCGCCCGGTTCGCGAAGAGAAACTGGCACAGGCGCTGTCGGTGTACTTCGGCGAGCCGGTCAGGATCGATTTTGAAGTCGGGCAGGCGGTTGCGGATACGCCCGCGCGGCGGCGCCAAAGCGAAGCAGATGACCGGTTGCAGTCGGCGAAGCGCGCCATCGACGACGATCCCAACGTTCGCGCGATGCGGGACATTTTCGGCGCAGTGGTACAACCGGAGTCGGTGAAGCCGCTGGGTCAGTAGGCTCCTTAAGGAAAGGTGACATGCAATGAAAGGCGGAATCGGCAATCTGATGAAGCAGGCCCAGGCGATGCAGGCGAGCATGCAGCGTGCGCAGGCTGAAATCGCGAACCTGGAAATCGCCGGCGAGGCGGGCGGTGGCATGGTCAAGGTGACCATGAACGGCAAGCATGAGGTCAGCCGCGTGGTCATCGACCCGTCGCTGCTCGGTGATGACAAGGACATGCTCGAAGATCTCATCGCCGCCGCGATCAACGACGCCGTGCGCAAGGTCGAGCGGACGACGCAGGAGAAAATGGGCGGCCTGATGGCCGGCATGAACCTGCCGCCGGGGCTCAAGCTGCCGTTCGGGTCCTGACGCGCCGTGCAGCTCTATCCCCCATCACTGCTGCAGCTGATCGAATCCCTGCGTTGCCTGCCAGGCGTCGGTCCCAAGTCGGCCCAGCGAATGGCATTTCACCTGCTCGAGCACAACCGCAATGGCGCCGGCCTGCTCGCGGCCGCGCTGCAAGCGGCGGTCAAGGGCGTGGGGAGTTGCCGGCGTTGCCGCATGTTTGCGGAACGGGAGCTGTGTCCGGTGTGTGAATCGCCGGCACGAGATGCGGGACTGCTGTGCGTCGTCGAGTCGCCGGCAGATGTCGCAGCAGTCGAGCAATCGGGCAGTTATCGCGGCAGGTACTTCGTGCTGATGGGCCACTTGTCGCCGCTCGATGGCATTGGTCCGGAGGAGCTGGGCCTGGAACAGCTGGAAGTGTTGCTGCGCGAAAGGGAAGTCAGGGAAGTGATCCTGGCGACCAATCCCACGGTGGAAGGCGATGCCACCGCGCATTTCGTCGCAGAGATCGCCGGCCGCAACAGCATCCGGGCCAGCCGCATCGCTCACGGAGTGCCGGTCGGCGGTGAGCTCGAGTATGTCGATGGCGGCACGCTTGCCCATGCACTCGCGGGACGCCAGGTCGTCGCGACGGAAACCAGCTGACCCGGGTCACGGACCGGCCTTTGCAGCACGACGACCAGTTCAACGCGGCCGTTCGTGCGCCGGTAACAGCTGCCTGAGCAGGTTGACGAGTCGCTTGTAGCCTTCGTAGCGCCGCGCCGAGATCGCACCGGACCCGACTGCCGCCTGCACCGCGCATCCTGGTTCGCGCAGGTGCAGGCAGTCCTTGAAACGGCATCCCGCAGCTGCCGCCTGGATTTCCGGCCAGCCCGTCTGGATCATGGCTTCCGCAACCGGGGCAGGTGCGAAATCCCGGACGCCTGGCGAGTCCACCAGCTCCCCGCCGTCAGGGAGTGGCAACAGAGTCGAAGAGACCGTCGTGTGCATGCCTTCGCCCGTGGCATTTGACAGTGCCCGGGTCGGACGATTCGTTGCCGGCACCAGTGCGTTGCAGAGAGTGGATTTGCCGACACCTGACTGGCCGACCATCAAGGTCACTTCGTTGTGCAGCAGGTTCCGCAGCTCCGGCATCCCGGTCCCGACAAGCGCAGAGACGCTGATCACGGGATACCCAGCCTGGATGAACTCCGCGCCAAGGGGACGGGTGTCGCCCTCATTCAGATCGGTCTTGTTGAGCAGGACCGCACTCTTCACGCCGGCATAGGCCGCGCCGGCCAGGTAGCGGTCGACCATGTACAGATCTGGGGGGGGCTCTGTCGCGACAATGACTGCAACGAGCGTGACGTTGGCTGCGAGCGGCTCGTTGCGGCCCCGGTTGTCGGTACGCGAAATGACGCTTTGCCTGGGGTCGACGGCGACGATCTGCCATTCATCGCTCCCTGCCTGC
>JANNNQ010000368.1:0-23398 GCA_031398625.1 Pseudomonadota bacterium | reverse complement strand
GGTGGAAATCGAGAAGTCGCTCGATCGCTTGGTGCCCCTGTAGTCGGGTGGCCACCTGGTGTTCGACCAGACCGTGGCTATGACCACCATCGACGTGAACTCGGGTGCCTATGTCGGCCACCGCAATCTCGAGGAAACGATCTTCCGCACCAACCTCGAGGCCGCGGTGGCCATCGCCCGGCAGCTGCGGTTACGCAACCTCGGCGGCATCATCATCATCGATTTCATCGACATGGAGGAAGAGGAGCACCGCCGCCAGGTGCTGCAGGCGCTCGAGAAGGCGCTCGCCGCGGACCATGCGAAGACCCATATCTCCTCGGTGTCACCGCTCGGCCTGGTGGAAATGACGCGCAAGCGCACGCGGGAAAGCCTGGAACACATGCTGTGCATGCCATGTCCAAGCTGCGAAGGCCGCGGGTTCCTCAAGACCACCGAGACGGTGTGCTACGAGATCTTCCGCGACATCCTGCGCCAGGCGCGGCAGTTCGATTTCCAGGAAATGATGGTGCTTGCCCACCAGGACGTGATCGAGCGGCTGCTGGACGAGGAATCGGCCGCGCTGGCGGAGCTCGAAGTGCACACGGGCAAGCCGATCCGCCTGCAGACCGAGGCCCTGTACCAGCTTGACCAGTACGACGTGGTATTGATGTAGCGATGTCATCGTTCCGCCGCAAGCTCTGGAAATGGACTGCCGGCACTTTTGCAGTGCTGGTGATCCTGCTCGGGCTGACGTTGGGTCTCTTCCGCCTGGCACTCGAACAGGTTCCCGACTATCGCGCCCAGATCCAGGACTGGATCAGCGAGCGCTCCGGGCTCGACTTCAGCTTTACCGGGCTCGATGCACGCTGGCGCGTCTATGGACCCGAGCTTGTTTTCGAGAACGCGGTCGTGAACGCGCCGGCAGGCGGCCGGACCCTCGTCCGGGCCAGGGAAGGCAGTATCGCGTTCGACATCTGGGCATCGCTCGCCACCGGACGCCTGACGACCGGACGCTTCTGGCTCGATGCCCCCGAGCTGAATCTCGTGCGGACCGCAGACGGGCGTATCCAGCTCGTGGGCCAGGATGATCTGCCGGAGCGGACCGAGCCCTTCTCTTTCGATGCCCTGCCGACCGGGCGCTTCAGCGTCAGCAACGCCCGCGTGACGGTTCGCGATCTCGCGACCGGCCGCGGACCCTGGACGTTCGATCGTGTCGTCCTGACACTGCGCCGGCGCGCGGCGACGATGCAGCTGGAAGGCACGGCGGAACTGCCAGCCGCACTCGGTCGCGAGCTCGAGTTCCACGCGCGCTCCGCGGGACAGCTGGATGACGCAGCCACTCTGAGCTGGAACTTCGGTGTCGAAGGCAGCGATCTCGATCTCGCGGGACTCTCTGGCCTGCTGCCGGAAACCTGGCCCGGTCCTGCGGCAGGTTCGGGCAGTTTCAGGCTGTCGGGCACGCTGCATGGGGCGCGCATCGAGTCTCTCGACGGGGAGGTGACGGCCACGGGGGTGACGCTGCCGATTCCTGCAGGAACGCTGCCGCTGCCAATCGCCGATCCGCTTGTGGTAAGGGCAGGGGCTGATGTTGCCGTCGACGAGGCGGCCGCGGCTGCCGCGACAGTGGGTGTTCCCGCGCCGGCGAGTCGTGCTGCCTTCGATCTGGTGCGTGCAGCCTTCGACATGGAGCGGACGGCGGCAGGCTGGCACCTCACTGTCGAGGGATTGCAGGTCGTGCGTCCGGGAGCCCGCTGGGATCCCTCGCGGCTCGAACTCGATGTCAGTGGCACGACCTCGGGCCCGCTGGCGGTGCGCGGGTCGGCAGAATTCCTGTCGCTGGACACTTTGTGGCCATTGCTTGGACTGCTGCCCGAGCAGGACCTGACTGCGAGATTGCGCGCCCTTCGTGGCGCAGGGCGGGTGAGCGACCTCAATTTCAGCTTCGAGCGGGCTGGGCCTGACCTGGCTCCCGCTTTTGCACTGGGTGGAAGGCTTGATGCCGTGGGGTTCGCCCCTGTCGGGAGCACCCCTGGCATCGAGGGACTCACCGGCGATCTCACTGCAACCGACCAGGGCGGACGCTTCAATCTGGCCGCGCGCGATCTGCGTTTCACGCTGCCTCGACTGTTCCGCGAACCGCTCGCTATTGACCAGGCGACCGGCCTCCTGACCTGGACGCGTGCGGCGGATCGGTGGGCTGTGACGAGCGAGCGCCTGGCCCTCGACTCTCCTGACGGGAAAGGGGAAGCGCGTTTCACGCTGGGCCTCCCCGACGACCGTTCGTCCCCGATGCTTGACCTTGAAGCCACCGGCATCGATTTCGATGCCACGGCGACACCGCGGTATCTGCCAGCAGGCCGGCTGACCGCGAAGACGCTGGCCTGGCTGGACCGCGCGTTTCCGGCGGGGAAAGTCAGTTCCGCCACGATCCAGTATCGCGGTCCGATGCGCTCGTTTCCGTTCCGCAATGGCGAAGGCACCTTCGTTGCGCACGGCACCCTCGAAAACATCACGCTCGATTACGATCCGCGCTGGTCCCCGATCACCGCGGTCAGCGGCGACGTGGAGTTTCGCAATGCCGGACTGGTCGCGCGAGCCACCGCCGGTCGGGTGCATGACCTGCGTGTCGTCCAGGGCCGCATCGGGATCACGGACCTCAAGGCGACGGAACTCGATATCCAGGCGAGGATGACGGGCGACCTCAAGGCAGCGCTCGACTACCTGCAGCGCAGCACGGTGGGGCCGGCGCTGGGACCGCAGTTCCTGGCGCTGGATGGCCGCGGCGCCGCCGAGATCGATGTTTACCTGTGGCTGCCTCTCAAGGACATGCCCAGCCGCAGGATCGACGTGACGACGAAGCTCGTCAACGCCGAACTGGGGCAAAGGAACCTGGCGCAGAAGCTCACGATGCTGAACGGCTCCGTGCAGGTGCTCGACCGGACGCTGGTCTCGCAGGGGCTGTCCGGCCGGTTCCTCGGCGGACCGGTCAACATCACCCTGAGTGCGCAGGACGGAGCCGCAGGCGGCGGTTCCGTCACCGCCATCAGCGCGAGCGGCCGCTTGCTTGCGGCTCCGCTCAAGGAACTGCTCAGCCTGCCCGATGCCGTATCGCTGACGGGCGCCACTTCATGGCGGCTGGATGGCCGTTTCATGCCTCCAGCGCGGTCGCGCCGCAACGATGGACTGGTGGCAGCAGCCGATGTGGCTGCCCCGGGTGCGGGTCGCCTGCAGCAGTCTTACGTGATCGAATCGGATCTCACGGGTCTCGCGATCGGACTCCCTGCTCCGGCCGGCAAGGCGCAAGCCGAGCGCCGGGCACTGCACGCCGAGATCGAAGCCGAGGGCGGGCAGAGTCTCACCGTGCGGGGCAGCCTGGGCGATCTGAGGACCATCGTTCGCCTCGCACGCACCGATGCCGGCTGGGCGTTCGATCGGGCGGGAGTGCGGGCCGATGGCATTGCTGCTTCGATCCCGGGACATGCAGGCGTCCGCATCGAAGGCGATATCCGCACGTTCGTTCTCGACGACTGGTTGAACTTGCGCGGCAGCGGCGCTCCCGTGGCGGCAACTGCAGGCAAGGGAGTGAAGGACTGGCTCAAGGCCGCGAATGTGCGGATCGGGGAATTCGGCTTTCTCGGTTACCAGTGGGCCGATGTGCGTGGCCTGCTGCAGGCGACTGACGCGGGCTGGCAGGTCGATGTCGCTGGTCCGGATGCAACCGGCCAGGTGATCGTCCCGTACAGCCTGAGCCAGGGCAGCCCCCTCGTGCTGACCCTGGAACATCTCCTGATTGCAGGTCCTGACGGGGCAGACAGCGGCGGTCCACGCCCGGGGTTGCGCGGCAACACCGATCCCCGGCAGCTGCCAGCCGTGCAGGCGCGGATCAGCGACCTCGTGCTCGGCACACGCCACCTCGGCAACCTGCGGCTGCAGATGGACAAGGTACCGCGAGGTCTCGCCATTACGAGCCTGACGGCACAGAGCGGTTCGTTCAGCGCCGAGCTTGAGGGTTCCTGGCTTGCCTATGACGGGCCGACACCTGGTTCGCGGTCCATCGCGACGGATATCGATGCGACGATCGCCAGCACTGATGTGCGGACGGCGCTGCGCGCGCTGGGCTTCGGCGACGTCATCGCCGGTACGCGGGGCCTGTTGCAGGCAAAGCTGTCCTGGCCTGGCGGCCCGGATACCCAGGCGCTCGGCCGCGCTTCGGGGACCGTGCACCTGGAGTTCGACGACGGACAGGTCCTGGACCTGCAACCCGGAGCGGGCCGGATGCTGGGCTTGTTCAGCATGGCGGCACTGCCGCGGAGGCTCGCGCTGGACTTCAGCGATCTCACTGACCAGGGACTGGCCTTCGATTCGATCCGCGGGGACTTCGAGTTGAAGCAGGGCAACGCCTACACCAGCAACCTGCTGCTCGACGGACCCGCCGCGGAGATCGGCATCGCGGGCAGGACCGGACTCGCCAGCCATGACTATGACCAGACGGCGGTCGTGACGGGCAACATCGGCGCCACGCTGCCGGTAGCAGGTGCACTGGCCGGCGGGCCGGTGGTCGGTGCCGCGATGCTGCTGTTCTCGCAGATGTTCAAGGAACCGCTGAAAGGCATCACCCGGGGCTACTACCGCATCACCGGCAACTGGGATGAGCCGCAGGTGGAGCGCGTGTTAGCATCGAGTGGCAAGGAAGCCGCGGCGCTGTTGCCATCCCAGGCAGTGCGTCCTTCACCCAGACCTGCCACCAGCCCCTGAGCCTGTCCGTTCCAGCATGCCGCTCGCCGCCGTACTGCAAATGACATCGACCGGTGAGGTCGACGGAAATCTGGATGCGGCGGAAAAGCTGCTGGGGGAGGCGCGGGCTGCCGGGGCCGTGCTGGCCGTCCTGCCCGAGAATTTCGCCTTGATGGGTGCCAGGGAGAGCGACAAGCTGGCGGTCGCTGAAGTACCGGGCGGCGGTCCGATCCAGGATCGCCTTGCGGCGGCGGCGCGCCGTCTCGGGATGTGGATCATCGCGGGCACGATTCCGCTGCAAGTGCCGGGTGACAAGCGCGTCGCGGCCGCTTGCGTCGTGCTCGATGCGGCCGGCCGCCAGGTGGCGCGCTACGACAAGATCCACCTCTTCGACGTGGACCTGCCGGGCAAGAACGAACGCTACCGGGAATCGGCCACGATGGCGCCGGGGCATACGCCGGTCGTGGTCAAGACGCCCATCGGGAAAGTGGGCCTGGCCGTGTGCTACGACGTCCGCTTTCCCGAGCTGTTCCGGCAACTCGAACGCCAGGGTGCCGAGGTCTTTTCCCTGCCGGCAGCATTTACCGCCCCCACGGGCCTCGCGCACTGGGAAGTGCTGCTCCGGGCACGTGCGGTCGAAAACCTGGCCTTCGTGCTGGCCTCCGCCCAGAGCGGGCTGCATGCGAATGGCCGGGAAACCTTTGGTGATTCCCTGATCGTCGATCCCTGGGGCAAGGTGATCGAGCGCCGCGCCGAGGGTCCGGGGGTTGTACTTGCCGAAATCGACCTCACCCAGCAACAGGAGCTGCGTGCCCGTTTCCCCGCGCTTCAGCATCGCGTCTTCCAGTGAGTTGCAAACCATGACCCAGCCTGCCCGATCCCTGCATCTCGAGGCGCCAGCCACGCTTGGCGGCGGCGTCGAGCCGCTTGCCCTCGCGCAGGAGCTGATCCTGGCACCTTCCGGCCTGGAGCAGAATCATCTCGTCGCCGCACTCGGTACGGTCATGGGCCACCAGGTGGACTACGCCGACCTGTATTTCCAGCTGAGCCGCGAGGAGTCCTGGGCGCTCGAGGACGGCATCGTCAAGGAAGGCACGCAGAGCATCGAGCAGGGGGTCGGGGTACGCGCGCTGGCCGGCGAGAAGACCGGCTTTGCCTATTCGGACGAGATCGTGCTGCCTGCACTGACGGAAGCGTCGCGTGCCGCACGTGCGATTGCCCGCAGCGGCAGCGGCATCCAGCTGGCTGCAACCCATTCGCAGACCGGCCACCGGTTGTACCTGCCGATCGACCCGCTCGCCGCGACGAGTGATCCGGACAAGGTGGCGCTCCTCGAACAGGTCGACGCGGAAGCACGCCGCCTTGATCCGCGCGTGAAGCAGGTGATGGCGAGCCTGTCCGGCGTGCACGAGATCGTGATGGTCATGTCGAGTGATGGCGCACTGGCAGCGGATGTCCGGCCGCTGGTGCGCATGAACGTTTCCGTGATCGTCGAGCAGGATGGCCGTCGCGAGCAGGGCTATTCCGGGACCGGCGGCCGCTTTGACCTTGGCCGACTGCTTGCAGCCGACCGCTGGAAATCCCTGGTTGCCGAGGCAGTCCGCGGGGCGCTCGTCAACCTCGAAGCGAGGCCTGCTCCGGCCGGTGCGATGATGGTGGTCCTCGGCCCGGGCTGGCCGGGCATCCTGCTGCATGAAGCCATCGGGCACGGGCTCGAAGGCGATTTCAACCGCAAGGGCACGTCCGCTTTCTCGGGCCGCGTCGGCCAGCGGGTAGCGACGGAGTTCTGCACCGTGGTCGACGACGGCACGCTCGGTGCGCGGCGTGGTTCACTCAACATCGATGACGAGGGCACACCGACGACCTGCACGACGCTCATCGAGAACGGCGTGCTCCAGGGCTATCTGCAGGACAAGCTCAACGCGCGATTGATGGGAGTGAAGCCCACCGGGAATGGTCGCCGCGAATCGTTTGCGCACATGACGCTGCCGCGGATGACGAACACGTACATGCTGCCGGGGCCCCATGATCCGCAGGAAATCGTGAAATCCGTGAGCAAGGGCCTCTATTGCAGGAACTTCGGCGGCGGGCAGGTGGACATCACGTCAGGCAAGTTCGTGTTCTCCGCCAGTGAGGCCTACCTGATCGAGGACGGCCGGATCACCGCTCCGGTCAAGGGCGCCACGCTGATCGGCAACGGTCCCGATGTCCTGACTCGCGTTTCGATGGTCGGCAGCGATCTCGAACTCGATGCGGGTGTCGGTACCTGCGGCAAGGAGGGCCAGGACGTGCCCGTCGGCGTCGGGCAGCCCACCTTGAGAATCGACGGTCTCACCGTCGGCGGAACGGCCACGGCTTGAAGAGGACGCGAAGGTCACGGGAGGCAAGGGCGCCGGGTGCTGGCCAGGCTGGACGTCCCGGGGTTCTTGCCAGCCCAGGCCCCAGAGGCCTCTGCTACTATCTTTGGCATGTGGCTCGCCCGACCCGTCTATGAGTTCCTGCCCTACCTGTACATGGTGGCCGGCGCCCTGTTCCTGGTGGCTTCCTGGTACCTGACGGAGGGGAGATGGCCGCTGCTCCTGCTCGGCGCGGGAACGCTGTGCCTGCTGGCGGGGATCGTGCTGTGGCTCAGGCGGCGGGATTACCGGACGGTCCAGTCCGAATACAACAGCCGGTCCCTCGACGAGTGAGTTCCCCGGCGTCGCGGCGCCGGGTCAGTTCGTATGCAGGGGCAGCGGCCCGTCGTGCACCATCGTCTCGACATGCTCGTCCTGGTCATCGGCTGGCAGGCGCGTGCGCGTATGCCGGTCGTCGATGTACATGATCTCGTGCTGGCCGATCTGGATGACGTCGCCATCGTTGAGCATCTGGCGGCGCACGCGTTTCGAGCGCACGTACACGCCGTTGGTGCTGTTCAGGTCTTCCAGGATGCAGCCCTGCAGCGTGGTGACGATCTGCGCGTGGTGCCGGCTCACGAACTTGCTGTCGATCTGGAGATCGTTGTCGGGCGTGCGGCCGATGATGAGACGCCCAGGGAGAAGCTCGCGCTCCATCACCGTCTTGCCCCCCAGGCCCACCAGGATATGGCCGAGCGACATCCTGTGCTCGCCCGTGGGCTCGAAATGCGAGTCTGCCATCTTCACTGACCGCGCCGCGAACTCCACCCACTGCAGCTCCTCGACGGCGCCGCGCACGTCTGCAGCGGTCACATAGTCCCGGTCCTGCGCGAAGGCAGCCATCATCGACGTGTCGCAGAGCGTGTTGATCAGTCGCGGCGTGCCGCCCGTGTAGTCGTAGATGATGGCCAGCGTGTCTTCGGCGAAGATCTCCCTGCCCTGCGAGCCAGCCACCTCGAGGCGGTGATGGATGTACGCGGCGGTGTCGCTCTTCGACAGTGGCGTGAGATGGAACCGCAGGCGCACGCGCTGTGCGAGCTGGATGAGTTCCTGTGAATTGAGCTTGTCGTTCAGCTCTGGCTGGCCGGCGAGGATGATCCGCAGCACCTTTTCCTTGGTGGTCTCGATACCGGAGAGCATGCGGATTTCCTCCAGCACGCGGTTCGAGAGATTCTGTGCCTCGTCGACGATCAGCATGACCCGGCGGCCATTGGCGTACTGCTCGATCAGGAACGTGTTAAGGGTCGAGAGCAGTTCCGCCTTCTTCATCTTGAAAGGCTGGAAGCCGAACTGCACGAGCACCGACTGCAGGAACTCGATCGCCGATACCTGCGTCTGGTTGACCTGCGCGACCACGACGTCCTTCTCGAGCTCCGAGAGGAAGGTCTCGATCAGCGTCGTCTTGCCGGAACCGATTTCGCCGGTGATGATGACGAAGCCGTCCGTGAACCAGATCGTCGATTCCATGTAGGCCTTCGCCCGCGCATGGTGTTTCGACAGATACAGGAACGCCGGGTCCGGACTCAGGCGGAAAGGCAGTTCGTTGAGCTTGAAGAGTTCAAGGTACATGGCGACCGCAGCGTTCCCTCATAGGGCGGTTCGGGGCTTCCCCCAATGGAGTCTAGCGTCTGTGCCCGGTTCCGCACAAAGCGCGAGTTAACAGATCGTCGGCCCTGCGGCCAGGTGCACGACGCCATCAGAGGCTGCGGAGCAGTTTTTTCAGGGCCTTGTCGCGAGCGGCTGCCGTGGATGCGGTAAGCGTGCAGTGGCCGAGTTTCCGGTTGGGCCGGGGTTCCTTGCCATAACCATGGAAATGGGCGCCTGGAATGCGCAGGACCTGCGGCAACCCCGGGATGGTCCCGATGAAATTCACCATGGCCGCATGACCCAGCGGCGCCGTGCTGCCGAGGGGCAGGCCGAGGATCGCGCGGAGGTGGTTCTCGAACTGGCTGGTCGCAGCGCCTTCGATGGTCCAGTGGCCCGAATTATGGACCCGGGGTGCCATCTCGTTGGCGATCAGTTGGCCGTTCCGGACAAAGAACTCGATGGTGAGGATGCCGGCGTAATCGAACCGCTTGAAGAGCCTGCGCAGGTAGGTTTCAGCCTGCCTCTGCAGCGAGGCATTCCGATAGGGCGCAATCGAGTACCGCAGGATGCCCTGCTCGTGGGTATTGGCAGAGAGCGGATAGATACCGACTTCGCCGCGAGTACTGCGCACGCCGATGATCGAGACTTCCCGGCTGAAGGGCACGAAGGCTTCGTAGATCAGCGGCACGGCGCCGAGCTGCTCCCACGCAATGGCGAGGTCTTCGTGCTTGCGCAGCACGCACTGCCCGCGTCCGTCGTAACCCAGCCTGCGCGTCTTGAGCACTCCCGGCAGGCCGATGCGCGCGACGGCATGTTCGAGGTCGCTGCGCGAATCGATGGCCGCGAACTCGGGTGTCGGAATCCTGAGCGCACCGAACATCGTTTTCTCGGCGAGCCGGTCCTGCGAGGTGCCGAGCGCAGCGGGAGGCGGCAGGAACGGTTTCGTTTCCGCGATCGCCTGCACCGCCTCGACGGGAACGTTCTCCACGTCGAAGGTGACGACATCGACGACGCTGGCGAGCTCCCTGAGTTTCGCTGCGTCGCCGAAATCCCCCTGGAGAATCGGGCCTACCTGGCCGCCCGGCGCACCGGGACCCGGATCGAGGAAAACGAACTCGAGTCCGAGCGGATAACCCGCCAGGGCCAGCATCCGCCCGAGCTGGCCTGCGCCGACGATCCCGATCCTCATGGCTTGTGCGTGGGTACGGTGCGCGGGTCCGGCTGGTCCAGGACGCGCTCCGTCTGTCTGGCGCGGAATTCGGCGAGTGCAGCGTGAATGTCGGGATACTTGTTGCCCAGGATCGCGGCCGCGAGCAGTGCGGCGTTGGTGGCGCCCGCAGCCCCGATCGCAAGCGTGGCGACCGGAATGCCGGCCGGCATCTGCACGATCGACAGCAGCGAATCCATGCCGTTCAGCGCCTTCGACTGCACTGGCACGCCGAGCACTGGCAACGTGGTTTTCGCAGCTGTCATGCCTGGCAGGTGGGCCGCGCCGCCAGCGCCTGCGATGATGACTTCGAGACCGCGATCTCGCGCCGAAGCGGCATAGTCGAACAGCAGGTCGGGGGTGCGATGTGCCGAGACCACCCGTGTTTCATGGGCGATGCCGAGCTGTTCCAGCATGCGGGCGGCGGGTTCCAGTGTCTCCCAGTCGGAGACGGAGCCCATGATGATGCCAACGAGTGGTTGCATGATTCCGTTGCCAAAAGGTCATTCTAGCAGGGCATTTCCGACGGCGTTTCTCAGAATTCCGAAGAGCTCCCGTGATGCGCGCGGGGGCTGGCCGCGGTCCCTTTCGCTGCGGGCCTGGGCGACCAGTCGCAGTACGGTCCGGCGGTCGAGCTGGGGATAGGGCGCGAGCAGGGCATCGAGTCCCTCACTCTTGCTGTCGATCAGCTGCGTGCGCAGTACTTCGATGCGCCGCAGCTTCAGGGTTTCTGCCCGATGGCGGACGCTGCGCAGCTCCAGTGCCGTCCGGATGGGCTCGGCATCGAGGTTGCGCATGAGCTTGCCGATGTACTGCTTCTGCCGGTAGAGCCCGCCGTGCGCCGTGATGCGGCGGGCCAGTGCCACGGCGTCGCGCAGGTTGTCAGGGAGGGGCAACTCGTCGAACTCGTTCTGCGGGAGGCCGATCAGTTCTTCGCCCAGGTCCTGCAGCTTCTGGCTCTGGCGTTTGAGTTCGCTCTTGCTCGTGCCGTCGTGGAAATCGTCGGGGTCGTCTTCGATCATGGCGGCAACGATAGACGGTTCCCGGGGGCGCGTGAAGCCGGGCGACAGCCTCCTGCCTGCTAGAATGCCGCCGTTCCCACGTCAAAGGTCCCTCCATGGCACTACCCCAATCCGCTGCCCCCGGCCTCGACCGCGCAGATCTCGATGCCCTGGTGAGCTTTGCGCTGGACGAAACGCGGCGGCTGGGTGCAACGGCAGCCGAGGTCGGCATATCCATCGATACCGGCCTGTCCGTGACCGCCCGATTGGGTGAGGTCGAAACGCTTGAGTACCAGCGCGATCGCGGCATGGGCGTCACGGTCTATCGCGGCAAGCGCAAGGGCTCCGCGAGCACGGGCGATCTTTCGCACCAGGCGATCACCGATACCGTCACGAAGGCGGTCAGCATTGCCGGCTTCACGGCCGAGGATCCCTGTTCCGGGTTGCCCGATCCGGACATGATTGCGAAGGTCATTCCCGATCTCGACCTCAACCATCCCTGGAACATCGAACCGGAAGCTGCCCGGGATCTCGCGATCGCCTGTGAAGCGGCAGCGCTCGGGTTCGACAAGCGGATCGGCAATTCGGATGGCGCTTCGCTCAGCACCCACCAGGGACTGCGCGTGTTCGGCAATACGCTGGGCTTCCTGGGTGGCTACGCGAGCACCGCCCATTCGCTCAGCTGTGTCGTCATCGCCGGCAAGGACGACGACATGCAGCGTGAGTACTGGTACAGCTCGGTCCGCGACTGGCGCGAGCTGGAGGATGGCGTGGCCATCGGGCAGCGTGCTGCCCAGCGGGCGCTTGACCGGCTGGGTGCCACGAAACTCGGGACGTGCACGGCCCCCGTGCTGTTCGTCCCGGAACTCGCGCGCGGGTTCCTCGGCCATTTCCTCGGCGCGATCCGCGGGGGCAGCCAGTACCGCAAGGCATCGTTCCTGCTGGATGCCGCGGGCCAGCAGGTGTTTCCCGACTGGTTCGCGTTGTCCGAACGCCCGCATATACCGAAAGCGCTTGCGAGTGCCCCGTTCGACAGCGAAGGCGTGGCAACGAAGAATCGCGAACTCGTTGCAGGCGGAGTCCTCGATGGCTACCTGCTCAGCACGTACTCCGCGCGGAAGCTGGGACTCAAGACCACCGGCAACGCTGGCGGTGTCCACAACCTGATTGCCTCGTCGGGTACCCAGGACTTCGCCAGCCTGCTGCAGACGATGGGGCGTGGCCTGGTGGTGACCGAACTGATGGGCCAGGGGATCAATGGCGTGACCGGTGACTACTCGCGCGGCGCCGCGGGATTCTGGGTCGAGAACGGCGTGATGAGCCGTCCCGTCCACGAGATCACCATTGCTGGCAACCTGAAGGACCTGTACCGGAACATCGTTGCTGTCGGCAGCGACGTCGATGCCCGCGGTGGCGTGCGCACCGGTTCCATCCTCGTCGAGCAGATGACGATTGCCGGGGAGTAAGCAATCGGCTTCCGGCTCCTTGGCTTGGGCCAGAGCAGGAATGCCTCGCAGTCTGCGAGTGTGGCCGACTGGTGAGCCCTTCTTGCCGAAGCCCGAATTCTGCACAAAAACCTAGATTTAGGTTGACAGAAAAGCCTAGATTAGGTATCTCTCAATAGCCTGGAAATAGGAAAGCATCATGACCTGGTCAGGAGGCGGCTCGTGGCTGCGCCGGCAGACAAACTCGCCGCATCTCTTGCCGCCTTGAAGGAGCTTCAAGACGCCGGGCGGGTTGCGCTGCGCGCTGCCGACATGACCCGCACCCACCCACCGCGAGCGACTCCTCAAGAATGGTTTCATCCGGGAAGTGATGAAGGGCTGGTATTTGCCCTCACGTCCCGATGAACCGGCGGGCGAGAGTACATCCTGGTATGCGTCTTTCTGGCAGTTCTGCGCGGCCTATCTGGACTCCCGTTTTGGGGAGGAGTGGAGCGTCAGCCCGGAGCAATCGGTCAGCCTGCACACCGGCAACTGGACGGTGCCAAGGCAGCTTCTGGTCCGAGCCCCCAAGGGGGGGAACAAGCCGATCGGACTGATCCACCACACATCCATCTTCGACGTGCGGCTCGATATGCCGCCTGAGGCCGATAGGACCATCCTCAACCGAGTACGCCTCTACAGTCTTCCCGCCGCCTTGCTCGGCTGCGCGCAAGGTCAGTTCGAGTCCCGGCCCACGGAGCTGCGAGCTGCACTCGCGATGGTGAAGGACCCTTCTGAAGTGCTGCGCCGTCTGTTGGAGGGTGGGCACAGCAAGATCGCCGGGCGATTGGCCGGGGCTTTTCGCAACATCGGACGTCCGAAGTTTGCCGATGAAATCGTCGGCGCGATGCAGGCTGCCGGATACACCGTCAGCGAGAACGATCCCTTCAAGGAGGCTTCGCTCATCGCATTTGGGGCACGGGAGACTTCGCCCTACGTCAACCGGATGCGTATGGACTGGGCACGGATGCGGGAGGACGTGCTGCGAATCTTCCCGAAAGCCCCCGGCATCCCCAAGAATGCGGCGTCGTATCTCAAGAAAGTCGAAGAGTTGTACGTCAACGATGCCTACAATTCCCTTTCCATCGAGGGCTACAGGGTCAGCGCCGAACTGCTCGAGAAGGTCCGTTCGGGCAAGTGGAGCCCCGATGCAGATAAAAATGATCGCGACCAACGTGATGCGCTGGCCGCGCGCGGCTACTGGCAGGCTTTCCAGGCCGTAAAGGCGAGCATCAAGAAAGTTCTGGGCAGGGCCAACGCGGGGCATATCGCCGACGATGATCATGCTGGGTGGTACGGGGAATTGTTTGGCCCGAGCGTGACGGCAGGCATCGTGCAGGCAGCCGACCTCGCTGGTTACCGCAATGGGCAAGTGTATATCCGCCATTCCATGCACACGCCACCAGACGTAGAGGCGGTCCGCGATCTCATGCCCGCGTTCTTCGAGTTGCTGCAACAGGAAGAACAGCCGGCCGTGCGGGTTGTGCTCGGGCAGTTCTTCTTCGTCTACATACACCCGTATATGGACGGCAACGGGCGGATGGGGCGATTCCTGATGAACCTGATGATGGCTTCCGGCGGATACCCGTGGACCATCGTTCCCCTGGAACGCCGCAAGGGATACATGTCCGCTCTGGAGCGCGCGAGCGTCGACGGAGACATAAAGCCCTTCGCCAGATTTCTTGCCGAGCTGCCGGGTGGCGGCGCGAAAACAAAACGAGACTAGGAGTCGAACACTTGCACTGGATTGCCCCCACCGAAAAGGACTCCACCTCGGCCTCGCTCGAAAAGCGCCTGTGAGACGCTGCTGACCAGTTTCGCGCCAATTCCGGCCTGAAGGCGCAGGAATACTCCGGTCCCATCCTCGGCCTGATCTTCCTGCGCTTCGCCGAGGTGCGCTTCGCCGCCCAGCGGGCGAAGCTGGAGAAGGCGGGTGGTTCATCTCGTCGTGGCAGCCGCGTGGATGAGCCAGCCGCCTACCACGCCGACTATGTGCTGTATCTGTCCCCCGAGGCACGCTACGACTTTCTTCTGAAGCTGCCGGAGGCGGCCAACGTCGGCGCGAAGGTCAATGCCGCCATGCGCGAGGTGGAGAAACACGATCCGCAGCTTGCCGGCGTACTGCCCAAAACCTTCAATCTCTTCACCGGTACGCTGCTCAAGGAACTGCTGAAGAAGATCTCCGAGATCCCGGCCACGCTAGACTTCGACGCCTTCGGACGTATCTACGAATACTTCCTTGGCGAGTTCGCCATGAGCGAGGGCCAGGGCGGCGGCGAGTTCTACACCCCGAGCAGCATCGTGCAGTTGCTTGCGCAGGTGATCGAGCCCTTCCACGGCCGCATCCTCGACCCCGCCTGCGGCTCGGGCGGCATGTTCGTGGAGTCGGCGCGCTTCGTGGCCGAGCACCACCCGAACCCCGCCGCCGAGCTCGCCCTTTGCGGCGTGGAGAAGACCGACGAAACCGGCCGCCTCGCGCGCCTCAACTTGGCCGTGCACGGGCTGGAGGGCGACATCCGCCACGGTGGCAACGTCAACAGCTACTACGACGACCCGCACGCGGCCACCGGCGCCTTCGACTTCGTGCTCGCCAATCCGCCCTTCAACGTGAACGCGGTGGACAAGGAGCGGCTCAAGGACATGGTGGGCGCCGGCCGCCGCTACCCCTTCGGCCTCCCGCGCACCGACAACGCCAACTACCTCTGGATCCAGCTCTTCTATTCAGCGCTCAACGCCAGGGGCCGCCCCGGCTTCGTCATGGCCAACTCCGCCTCCGATGCCCGCTCCTCCGAGCAGGAGCTGCGGCAGAAGGTGATCGAGGCCCGCGCGGTGCATGTGATGGTGGCTGTCGGCCCCAACATGTTCTACACCGTCACGCTGCCGTGCACGCTGTGGTTCCTGGACCGTGGCAAGGCAAAGACAAAGCGCGCCGACACGGTGCTGTTCATCGATGCCCGCCACATTTACCGGCAGGTGGACCGCGCCCACCGTAACTGGACGCCCGCGCAGCTCGGCTACATCGCCAACCTGGTGCGGCTCTATCGCGGCGAAGCGCCTGATCTGACCGTGGGCGGCGAGGAGACGGCGGCGAAGCTGAAGGAGGTGTTCGGCAAGAAGCCCGCGTATGCCGACATCCCGGGCTTGTGCAAGGCGGCGACGATCAACGAGATCGGGGCGCAGGGCTGGTCGCTCAACCCCGGTCGCTATGTGGGCGTGGCCCTTGGCGAGGAAGTCAGCGACGAAGACTTCAAGGCGCAGCTCGAAACGCTGAACGAGGAGCTGGAAACCCTCAACGCCCAGGCGCGAGCGCTGGAGCAAACCATCGCCGCCAATGTGGCGGGAATTTTGGAGGGGTGAGCGATGTCTGCCAATGACTTGAACGGCTATGGCAGTAGCCCAAGTACGTGGGACGCTATCGCCCTGCCCGCCGGCCATCGATCTCTCGAAGATCAATTTCGAGGCGCTCTCGAAACGCTTCAAGGAGTCGCAGCACAAGAACACCGAACTGGAAGCGCTCAAGGCGGCCATCGCCGCGAGGCTTGCGAAGCTCGTGCGCCTGAACCGCACGCGCGCTGACTTCGCGGAGAAGTTCGAGGCACTGATCGAGAGTTACAACAACGGCAGCCGCAACATCGAGCAGCTCTTCGAGGAACTGCTGAAGCTCTCGAACAGCCTCGACGCGGAGCAGGAGCGCCACGTC
The DNA here is from genome assembly GCA_031398625.1 of Pseudomonadota bacterium. GTDB lineage: Bacteria > Pseudomonadota > Gammaproteobacteria > Steroidobacterales > Steroidobacteraceae > CAIUGU01. The sequence continues at coordinate 7,310 of JANNNQ010000368.1, read as the reverse complement.
CGCGAAAATCTGACCGAAGAAGAGCTCGCGATCTTCGACATCGATATCCGCCACCGCGCCTACTCCACCAGATCCTTCAGGGTTTTCCCCTTCACGCTGTCCTTGAGCGCGGTGTCGGCTTCGCGGGCCATTTCTTCCGCTGGAGCCACGCTGCGGATCTTCGGCATCCGGGGATTGCCGGGATCGTGCCGGACGGCGTCGAGGATGTCCGCGAGGCTGATGCTGCCGGGTTCCCGTGCGGGAAGAAGCGACTCGTTCTCGGTCGCGACGATGAGGCCGCGCTGCTCCAGGCATTGCACGACCGGACCCAGCGCGGTGCCGGGGATGTCGAGATGATCGGCGAGTTTCTGCCGGGTCCACGACACCCCTGTTTCCCGGAAGCCCTGGCCGATGAGGTACATGACCGACAGGGCCAGGCGTTCGCGCAGACCCGAGGTCAGGCGGATTTCGCCATGGCCGGGCCGCAGGAACTGCGGATGCTGTACGTAGAAGGCGAGTTGCACGCCGACAAGCAGGATGAGCCACGACAGGTACAGCCACATCAGCGCGACGATCACGATCGCGAACCCCGCATAGATCACCATCGTGCGGGAAGAGTGGACGACGATCGTGGTGAGGACCTCGCCGCTCGCTACCCAGAGCACGCCCGCCACCGTGCCACCGATGAGCGCGGCGCGGAACCGGACTTTCGTGTTCGGCACGAAGGCGTACATGAAGGTGAATACGCCCACGACGAGTACGTAAGGTGTCAGCCGGCCGAGCTGCACGATCGCGAACCCCAGGGGTTCGGTGTGGACCAGGAACTGCACGAAGCTGTTGCTGCCCAGCGTGGCCAGCAGGCCCATTGCCGCCACCATGATCACCGGGCCTACCACCATGACGCTCAGGTACTCGCTGAAGCGTCGTCCGAGGCTGCGGGGCTGCTCCACCCGCCACACGTAGTTGAAGCTCTCCTCGACCTTCTGGATCATCGAGATGACGGTGTAGAGGAGGAAGGCGAGGCCGATCGAGCCCAGCACGCCGCTCTGGACGTTCTCGACGAACTGCATGACCCGCGCCGTGAGTTCGGTGGCCCGGTCGCCGACGGGTTCGAGGAACTGGTAGAGCACCGGTTCGAGGTCGCGGTGATAGCCGAGGCCCTTCAGCACGGAGAACGAGAGGGCGATCAGCGGCACGATCGACAGCAGCGTGGTGTAGACGAGGCTCATGGCGCGCAACGTGAGCTGTCCTGCGGCCAGATCGCGAACGAGGGCGAAGGGATAGCGCAGGACGACGAGCAGCAGCGAGAACGGCTTCCCGGCAAGCGTGGCGGGCGGTTCGAACAGGCGGTGCTCGATCCGCTCGACCAGGCTGTCGAAGGAGGCGAACAGGTCCATCAGTTGCCGGCCCTTCGCTGCAACACGGCGCTGACCGTGGCTGCCAGCAGGGACCAGTGATCCTTGAGCAGGCACTCCTCGGCTCCGAGCCGGGTGCACTGGTCGACGATGTACTCGGTCACGGCGCCGGTGAACACGATCAATGGCACCGGCCTGCCCAGCGCGTTGAGGATACCGAGCGCCGGAATCGCGCCGAACCCCGGAACCTCGAAATCCGCAATGACGATATCCGGGCCGCCGGCGAGCGCCCTGCGGAACGCGGCCTCGGTCTCGACGCGCTCCCACTCCAGATCCGGCCACGTTCGGCCCAGCACTGCCGCGGCCAGTTCGGAATCGGCCGGCGTGTCTTCCACCATGAGGACCTTGAGACGGGTGGTCACGATGCCTCGGCGGTCATTGGGGCAGTTTCGACGCGTTGCGTCGGATCAGGCAGCGTGAAGGAAAAGGTGGCGCCCCTGTCGACTTCGGCGTCCGCCCAGATCCGGCCACCGTGCCGCGCGAGGATGCGCTGGACCGTGACCAGGCCGATGCCGGTCCCCGGAAACTGCGACTCGGTATGCATCCGCTGGAACGGGCCGAAGAGTTTGCCGGCGTATGCCATGTTGAACCCGACCCCGTCATCGCTGATGAAGTACTCGCGTTCGTGGCTTGAGGTTTCGCAGCCGATCGTGACGGTCGCCTGCGGATTCAGTGCCGAGTATTTCCAGGCATTGTCGAGCAGGTTCTCGAGGGCAATCCGGAGCAGGCGAGCATCCCCATACGCGAGCATGTCGGGCTGGACGACCAGCGTGACCTGCCGGCCGGGATAGCGCTCGGCCACCTGCGCGGCGATCTCCTTCACGAGCAGCGTGAAGTTGAGCTCACGTGGCAGCATCTGGCTCTGGGTGATGCGGGACAGCTCCAGCAGGTCGTCGATGAGCGTGGCCATGCGCTGGCTCGCTTCGCGGATGCGCGTCAGGTAATGCTTCGAGCGCTCGTCGAGCGCGGCCGGTGCGGCGTCCTGAAGGGCCTGGCTGAAGCCCGCCATGGTCCTCAACGGAGCCCTCAGGTCGTGCGATACCGCGTGCACGAAGGCTTCCAGCTCCCGGTTCGCCGCGGCGAGCTGTCGGGTCCGTTGCTCCACCCTTCCCTCGAGTTCGAGGTTGATGCGGCGGATTTCGTTTTCCGAGGCTGCCAGGGCCGCGGACATCTGTGAGGCCACTGCCAGCGACTGCACGTTGCGCCGGTGATAGCGACGCAGCAGCAGGTACAGGATGCCGGCCGAGACCAGGATGTAGAACCAGCCCTTGTACGTCTGGAAGCGCGCGATTTCGTCGAATGACGGGAAGTAATGTTCGACGGCGCGATCCGAGAAGAAGATCCAGGCGATGCCGAGCACCAGGTAGATCAGCGTGATGACCAGCGGCATGCGCTGCTGGAACCAGCTGCGCGGCGGCTCGGTCCCCGGTTCGATTTCCTGCGTTGCGTGCTGAACCATGTTTGCAGGAGGGCCGGGCCAGCGATGCGTATTCCGGGATCAGGCGGTCAATTGACGTAGAGCCTGCGCGTACTTCTCGCTCGTGCGCCGGATGATGTCCTCGGGCAGGGAAGGACCCGGTGCCTGCTTGTTCCAGTCCAGGGTCTCGAGGTAATCGCGGATGAACTGCTTGTCGAAGCTGGGCGGACTGCTGCCCGGTACGTAGGTTTCCATTGGCCAGAAGCGTGACGAATCCGGGGTCAGTGCTTCGTCGATGAGCGTGAGCGCACCTTGCCGATCGATGCCGAACTCGAACTTGGTGTCGGCAATGATGATGCCCCGCGTGGCTGCGTGCGCCGCCGCGTAGCGATACAGGGCGAGCGCCGAATCGCGGACCTGTACCGCAAGTTCGCGACCGAGCTGGGTGGCCACCTGCTCGAAGCCGATGTTCTCGTCGTGGCTGCCCAGGGCTGCTTTCGTGGCCGGCGTGAAGAGGGGTTCCGGCAGGCGATCCGCCTGCCGCAATCCCGGGGGCAGCCTGATGCCGCAGATCTCTCCCGAACCTTGGTAGTCCTTCCATCCGGAGCCGATCAGGTAGCCGCGGACGACCGCTTCGATCGGCAGCGCCTTGAGTCGCCGCACCACCATCGCGCGGTCCGCAATCAAGGCCCGCTCCGTCGCCTCCGGGACCAGGGAGTCGAGGCTCAATGCCGAGGTGGCCTGCAGGTGATTCGGTACGATGTGCTGCGTTCGGTCGAACCAGAACCGGGAGATCTGCGTGAGCACGCGGCCCTTCCCCGGGATGGGGTTGGGCAGCACGACGTCGAACGCGCTCATCCGGTCGGTGGTCACGATGAGCAGATGCTCATCGTCGGCCGCGTAAATGTCCCGCACCTTGCCCTGATGGATGCGCCGGAGGCCCTTGAGATGCGATTCCAGCAGGGGTGGGGAAGGAGGAAGCTGGGCAGCGGTCATGATGATTCCGGGGGGGGGGCGCAGGCCGTTGCCAGGTAGGCCGCTGCCGATGTTGCGGCTGGCGGCTGTTACCATACGTCGCGTGCAGGTGCAGTCATTGTGTCAGCGCCCGCGCAATGGGGTCAACTTGAGGGCCTCCCTCAAGCTTGATGGCATGCGTGTCGGTTGCGGGCGGCAGGTGCAGCCCCAGGGAGTTCAGCGCGGGTGGCGATGCAGGGCAAGATTCTTGGCGGGCTGGTCGGGTTCCTGGTGGGTGGGCCGCCTGGCGCTTTGCTGGGTGCATTGGCAGGCCACCAGGTCGATGCCCAGCTTGAGCGTCGGGAGTCGGGGGCGCGCCCCGGTCTCGCATCCGCGCACGCCGTGCAGGAAGCCTTTTTCCGTTCGACCTTCCAGTCGATGGGGCATCTCGCCAAGGCGGACGGGATCGTTTCCGAGCAGGAGATCCATGCGGCACGCCAGGTGATGCAGCAGTTCGGACTCGGACCTCCGGAGATGCGTCTGGCGATGGAGCTGTTCGCGGCGGGGAAGGCGCGGGACTTTCCCCTCGAGAGTTCCCTTCAACGTCTGCATGCCCTCATTCGCGGCCGCACGGATCTCTGTCGCATGTTCGTGCAGATACAGCTGCAGGCGGCGCTGTGGGGCGGGGCCCTGCAGGGTCCCGGGCGCGCCGTGCTGGAACGCATCTGCCGCGTGCTCGAGGTCTCGACGCTTGAGCTCGTGCGCATGGAGGCGACGCTCCGGATGCAGCAGCCCGCCGGGCAGACGCCCGCGCAGCATGCGGCGCAGAAGCTCGAGTCGGCTTACGCGGTGCTCGGGGTGGACGCAAGCACGAGCGATGCCGAGGTGAAGAAAGCCTATCGCCGGCTCATGAACCAGAATCATCCGGACAAGCTCGTGGCAAAGGGCCTGCCCGAGTCGATGATGAAGATCGCCGAAGAGAAAACGCGCCAGGTCCGGTCGGCCTACGAGCTGCTGTGCGAAGTGCGCGGGATCAAGTGAGGTCCGCGGGCAAATGCCGGCAGGGCCATGCTCGATTCCCTGGCGGCACCCTGCTGGGCCGAGTCACGGACGGCGCGGCGAAATCGATGAGTTCCAGCTCTTTGAATCCGGGAGACAGTAGAAATGACTCTTTTCTCCGGCTCCACATGCAGGAGGCAAGGACAGGATTTTGCATCAACCTGCTAGAGTGCGCCCCGCCGCCCGGTGCGCGGGCCTTGAGGTTCCATCATGCTGCAACCGTGGATTGCCCCGTCGATTCTGTCGGCTGACTTTGCGCGCCTGGGCGAGGAAGTCGACAACGTGCTGGCGGCAGGCGCAGACCTCGTCCATTTCGACGTGATGGACAATCACTATGTCCCGAATCTCACGATCGGCCCGCTGGTCTGCGAGGCGCTGCGCAAGCACGGGTTGCGCGCCCCGATCGATGTCCATCTCATGGTGAAGCCGGTCGACAGGATCATTCCGGATTTTGCGAAGGCAGGCGCGTCCTGGATCACCTTCCATCCCGAAGCCAGTGAGCACGTGGATCGCACCGTGGGCCTCATTCGCGACAATGGCTGCCGGCCCGGGCTGGTATTCAATCCCGCCACCCCGCTCAACTGGCTCGATCACCTCATCGACAAGGTGGACATGATCCTCCTGATGTCCGTGAATCCCGGCTTCGGCGGGCAGGCCTTCATACCCGGCACGCTGGCGAAAATCCGCGCCGTGCGCGGGCGGATAGCCGCGAGCGGTCGCGAAATCCGGCTGGAAGTCGATGGCGGCATCAAGGTTGACAATATCGGTGCCGTGGCCGCCGCCGGCGCGGACACGTTCGTTGCGGGCTCTGCGATCTTCGGCGCTCCCGACTACAAGGCGACGATTGCAAGGATGCGCGGACAGATTGCGGGTCACGGCGGCCCGGCTTGAGCAGCCCCGTTCAGCCGCAATGAAAAAGGGCCGGTTCCGGCCCTTTTCCAGTCTTGCCCCTGCCGCGGACGCCTTACTCGTCGTCATCCTCATCGTCATCGACGCGCGCGCGATCCCTGGCCAGGGCAGTACGTGCCGCGAGCATCGGGCGGGTGCGCACTTTCGGGCGGGCACCGAACACCACGATGGTCTTGCCCGTGGCGCGCAGCAGCCGCTGGTCTTCGAGGACCTTGAGCACGCGTCCGGCCATTTCGCGGGAGCAGCCGACCAGGCGCGACAGTTCCTGCCGGCTGACCTTGATCTGCATGCCTTCCGGGTGCGTCATCGCGTCGGGTTCGCCGCAGAGATCCATGATGGCGTGCGCGACGCGGCCGGTGACGTCGACGAAGGCGAGGTCGCCCAGCTTGCGGTTGGTCCGGTCGAGACGCGTGGCGAGCTGCGTTGCCAGCTCGAACACGAGACCGGGGCTTTCCGCCGCGAGCTGCCGGAAACGGGGATAGGTCATTTCCGCGAGCTCGCACTGCTGGCGGGTGCGGACCCAGGCGCTGCGCGTGGGCTGTTCGTAGAACAGGCCCATTTCGCCGAAGAACTGGCCCTTGTTGAGGTAGGCGAGGACCATCTCGTTGCCTTCCTCGTCCTCGATCATGACTTCGACGGAGCCATGGACGATGTAATAGAGAATGTCGGGCAGGTCGCCGGCGTGGATGACAACCGTCTTGGAAGGCACGGTACGGATGCGGCAGTAGCTCAGGAACCGGTTGATTGCCGGTATGTCGCTCAGCGGTTTCATGCCCTCTTCCATAGCGTCCCCTTCGTGTTTGTTGGCTTAAGCGCTCGTGCCAAGCGTGCAAAGCCTTGCGCGCCTTTTAATACAGTATCGGCATTGCTGCAAGCTGCGCGTGACCGGGCAAGCATGCGCAGACCCGTCCTGCCGCTCGTGCACTTCACAGCCAGCGAGCTGCGGTGGTCATGATTCGTGCCGTGAACTTCATGGCGCCACGTACCGGCAGCGGCAGCGATCTGCCGCCGGCACGCTCGGCTGCACCGCCATGACGGGCTTCGTCGCTGCGCATCTGCTCGATGATCGCGCGTGTCCGCTCGTCCCCTGCCGGCAGCTGCTTGAGGTGCGATTCCAGATGTTCGACCACCTGTCGCTCCGTCTCCGCAACGAAACCGAAACTGGTTGCATCGCCCAGCAGCCCCGCGGCCGCACCAATGGCGAACGAGCCGCCATACCAGAGTGGATCCAGGAGGCTCGTCCGGCCGCCGAGTTCACCGATCCGCTTGGCACACCAAGCGAGGTGATCGCCTTCTTCGGCGGCAGCGGCGAGCAGGGCGTCCCGGGTTGCGGCCTCACGGGCTGTGCAGGCCTGTCCGTGATACAGCGCCTGGGCCGCTACCTCGCCGGAATGATTCACTCGCATGAGGCCGGCGATGCGTTGGCGTTCGGCGGGGGTGGTAACCGTTTCCGGGGTAGTCGCGGCTGGGTAAAGGCGCGTGGTACCCGAGTGGACTCCGGCCACGGTTCGCAGGGCCCGGTCGAATTCCCCGATGAGGGCATCCAGCGGGGAGTCGCGCACCGTCCCTGGCAAAGG
>JANNNQ010000403.1:0-6017 GCA_031398625.1 Pseudomonadota bacterium | reverse complement strand
CCCTGAGGAAAGTCGAATAATCGACGTCGGTCTGCCAGACGCGCAGCCCGGCCGATCCCTGGCCGAAGGGGTTGCGAGTCACATAATCGCTGTGCCAGCCGGTCTCGGTTTCCTTCTCGGTAACGGTCATCAGGCGCTCGCGCACGGGGACATCCGCGGCCGGGGTGCCCTCCGGCACGAGATCCGGGTAAGCCTCACCCTCCGATGTGGTCTTGTCGTTCGCGCGGTGGTAGAGCCGATTCGTCCATTCACCGGTCTCCCCGACCAGACGGCGCCAGGTCAGCGCCGTCAGGTACAGGTCCTGCTCGGTGTCTATGAGCGCCACGTCCTCGAACTCCGGAGACTCGAGGACGTTGTCGATATCGCGCGTGTATTCCTCCGGCGCGTAGATGCCGAGGAATTCGATCGTGTCGCCCGAATCGAGGGTAGTCACCGTCTTGAGGACGATATCGGTCAGTTCCGGATCACCAATGTCCAACTCCTCGATCATGTCGAAGACTTCGCCGAAATCGAATTGGCGCGCCGTGAGAAACACGGTCGTATCATCATGGATGCCGCTTGGCCCCTCGTACATGAGTTCGAGCCCCGCGATGTCCACCCGCAGACTGGCGCTGGGCGTCGGGCTGCCGCCAGCGACGTCGAGTTTCAGCAGGGAGCCCGATCGCCCTCCGTACGCAGCGCTCCAGCCGCCGGGCGAGAATTCCGCACTCGATATGGAACTCGGCGCGAAGATCGAGTAGCGACCACCGCCACCGACGTCCTCCTCCTCGCCGAGTGTCTGGTCGAAGTGGACCACACGGTCAAAGGGCACATCGTCAACCAGAATCAGGTTGTCTCGGGGTCCACGGCCGCGCACTGAGAAGCTGGCGAATTCGCCGTCGGATATCAGCCCCGGCAGGCCGTCAAGCGCTCGCAGGACATCACTACCTGTGCCAGGGGCACTGCGCAGCTCCTCTCGGTTCAGCAAGGAGTTGCTCACCGCCCCATGCGGATCGGCAATCAGCGCGCGGGCTAGTACCACGACTTCCTCGAGCGCCTCCGTTCGGGCGAGCATCTCGAGGTTTAGCGGAGTCACCTTGCGGCCCACTACACGCACGCTGGGCTCCCTCGCTGCAACCAAGCCAGGGCCCTCTGCCGTGACCGCATAGAGCCCCGCCTCAAGGTCACCCAACTCGACAGTTCCGTTGGCCTCCGTGCGACGGGTAATGACGTCACCGTCGCGGCCGGTCACGGTCACGGTCACGCCCTCGAGCGGTCGCTGTGTCTCCATCCTGACTACTGCAATGCGCATCCCGCCATCTGCGCTCTGGGCCATCGCAGCAGTTGATGCGCAGATGACCAGCACCCCTGCGAAAAGCCGGATGATACGTTTCATGACGATCTGCTCCTTGTGCCGGGCGCGGTTGCCATGAATGCCCAGCGCGCATGAATTCTGGGCCCGTTAAGGTGAAGGCTGCGTGAAAAGCAGGTGCAGGCCGCGTGAAGAGCGAAGCGGGCACCACTATCGCTTTGCCTTGCACAGTGGCCGCGATCATCGAGCGGCACTTTCATATGGCGGCACAGCTTGATTGTCCAAACCAGCGCTCCAACCCCCGAGACAGAATTGTCGGAATTTCCAATGGGCGGATGAGACAGTCTGGTCGGTTGCGCACATAGGCCTGCAGCATTCGGGTAGTGCGTCCATTGGCCTGTGGATGCCGCCCGCCCGACCGAACCCATGCCGACCCGCACCGCCGCCGCTTCGCTACCGCGACACGCACGCCCAAGTGATTTAACGAGTTACTCGTGCCGTGACCGAACCCCGACCGACCCGGCGCCTTCTGGAAAGTTTCTAGTTACAGGTTTAGCACGATTGGCTCGGCTTCCTGTGCCAGCGCGGGCTCGCCCAGCGCGTGCCGGATAGCAGCCAGCAGTTCTGTGTTCTGCACCGGCTTTTGCAGGTAGGCGGTCGCACCCATCTTGATCGCGCGCATCTTGTTTTCGCCGGAGTTGCGAGCGGAAACCACAATGATGGGAATCACGGCAAGTGCGGGAATCCGCTTGATCCTTTCGATCACCATGAACCCGTCGCCGGCAGGCAGACCGAGGTCGAGGATGATCAGATCCGGCCGGTGCTTCTGCGTCTCGGCTACGCCCGAAAGCGCATCAGAGGCGACAAACGTTTCATAGCCGTTGGCAGACAGGCGCACATGCATGCCTTTGCGGACATCCGGATCGTCGTCCACAATCAGAATTCTCTTGCCGCTCATTTCATGCCTTCCTTGAGGAGATTTCGTCGTTCATTCGTTCCTGTATCTTGGTGGATACATTCTTCAGGTAGTCGGGCATCGACTCGCCCGCGCCGCGTTCGACGGCTTCGAGCGAGCGGTGCGTCGTCACGAGCGCCAGTCTGGCCTGCTCCAGATACTCATTGATCTTCGGTTGCTCGCGGATCCGCCGGGCGATCGCCTCGCCGCCAATGGCGTCGGTCGGGACCACGAAAAAGTAGAGTTCCGTCCCATCTGCCGCGCCCATCCTCGGTAACAGGATGTCCTGGTCGGAATGCAGGCACTGCTGGAGCATTTCGCGAATTTCGTGGGAGTGTTCCGCGCGCGCCTCGATGGAAAGCCACTCGCTTCGCGAAGACAACGCTGCAACCACGAGCGTGATGGCGCCATGAGCGCCATTGATCCTCTTGAAAGCCGGGGCGATGAGGCTTTGCAGGGAAAATACCGGGAGCGTGACTGAGAATACCGCGCCTTGGCCCGTAGCACTGCTGGCCCAGATCTCCCCACCCTGCCGCGTCACCAGTTCCTTGCAGATGTACAGTCCGAGCCCCAATCCCTTGCGGCCGGCCAGTGCGGGATCCGAGGCCTGGAACAGACGCTCGAAAATCCGCTCGGTCATGGCTGGCTCGATACCGCTGCCGGAGTCGGAGACCTCGAGTACCAGAAGATTGTCGAACTCCTCCCGCATTCGGGCGCGAACCCGCACGGTGCCGTTCGCCGGCGTGAACTTGATGGCGTTGTCCACCAGGATGAGGAGGATCTGCCGCAGCCGCATAGGATCGGCGCATACCTTCGGAAGGTGCTCCTCGAGTTCCGACGATAGGGTGATGGATTTGGCGGCCGCAGCACCCTGGAGTGTATTTACGGTGTAGTCGATGGCGTCGGCGACGGCAATGCTTTGCAACTCGATCGTCATTTTTCCAGCCTGCATGCGCGTGACTTCCAGCAGGTCGTCGATCATCGCTTGCAGCTGCTTGACGTTCCTCAGGACGATGCCGAGGTATTCGTCCTGCAGCGGTCTCAGTTCACCGGCCAACCGGTCCAGCAGAATCGTCACGAACTGATAAATCGCGTTCAACGGCGAACGCAGCTCGTGCGAGACGTGCGAAAGGAACTCGTCCTTGAATTGCATCTGGTCGGTGCGCAATACGTCCGCTTCTGTATGCATGCGCTGCCGCTCGATCGCATGACGCAAGGCGCGGGGCAGTGCGCGGCTTTCGATCTGTCCCTTGATAAGATAGTCCTGCGCGCCTTCCTTCATCGCCTCTGCGGCCAGGTTTTCATCGTCCAGGCCCGTCAGCACGATAACCGGCACATCGGGGGCGACTGCGTGTGCCCGTCGCACGGTGTCCAAGCCATGTCCATCCGGCAGCCCCAGGTCGAGCAGGATGATATCCACTGCGTTTGTGGCCAGATGAGCGAGCGCTTCACTCATGCGCAGGAAATGTGTCAATTCGAAACTGTCGGCTTTCTCCTTGTTGAACATCTCGCGCAGCAGGCGCGCGTCGCCGGCGTTGTCCTCGACCAGCAAGATCTGGAGCGCGTTGCTGCTCATTAGCCCGTTTCTCGCGGCAACTTGACGACTGATAGCCAGAAGTTGTCGATGCTTTTCACAACCTCGAGAAATCCTTCCAGGTTCACGGGCTTGGTGATGTAGCAGTTCGCGTGGAGCCGGTAGCTGCGCAGGATGTCGGCTTCGGACGCGGAGGTCGTCAGGATGACGACAGGAATGCTTCCCAGCGTCGTGCTCTCCTTGATCTCCTTCAGGACCTCGCGACCATCCTTCTTGGGTAGGTTCAGATCCAGCAGGATAAGGTCCGGACGCGGCGCATCGGCGTATTTCCCAGAGCGCTCCAGAAACTCCATCGCTTCCGCGCCGTCTACGGCCACGTTCATGTTGATATGCACTTTGGCGTCTTTGAACGCTTCGCGCGTAAGGCGAACATCGCCGGGGCTGTCTTCCACCAGGAGGACTTCGAGTGGCGCCGGGTCAGTACCAGTCATCTTGGTCATTCAACGGCCCCTAACGGCAGGGTAAAATGGAAGGTCGAACCCTTTCCGAGCAGCGACTCGACCCAGATTCTGCCGCCCAGTCGCTCCAGCATCTTCTTGCAGATCGCCAGTCCAATCCCGGTGCCCTCGAACTCTTCCCGTCCGTGCAGGCGCTGGAAGAGCACGAAGATCTTATCGAAGTACTGCGATTCGATCCCGAGGCCATTGTCCCGGACGCTGAAGTCCCACTCGGTGCCCGAGTCGTTCCTGGCGGAGACGTGCACGCGGGGTGTTTCGGCTTGGCGGTACTTGATTGCGTTGCCGACGAGGTTCTGAAATACCTGAGTTAATTGCATCTTGTCGGTCGTGAGGCGCGGCAGAGGATCGTGAGTTACCTGCGCACCGCTTTCTTCGATCGCAATGTGCAGGTTGGTCAGGGCTTCCTGCAGCGCGCTTTCACTGGAGATCTCGCGAAGCGCCTTGCCGTTTGTTCCCGCCCGCGAATAGGCCAGCAGGTCGTGAAGCATCGCCTGCATGCGATTGGACCCATCAACAGCATAGGCGATGAATTCGTCTGCATCCGCATCGAGACGTCCGGCGTAGCGCTTTGCCAGGAGCTGCGTGTAGCTGGCTACCATGCGCAATGGTTCCTGGAGATCGTGGGAAGCGACGTAGGCGAAGTGTTCGAGCTCGTCATTGGAGCGTTTCAGCTCTCCGACCGTTTTCAGCAGGTGCTTTTCAGCATCCTTGCGCACGGAAATGTCCCGGATCGCTGCCGTCACCAGCATGCCTTCGGCGCTCTCGAGCGGACTCAGCATGATCTCGATGGGAAATTCGCTGCCATCGTTGCGCTTTCCGGTGAGTTCGATTCCCGTACCGATCTGCTGAGCCAGTGCGTCGGCCGAAGATCGGCGCGCGTCCGCAATCAGCCGCTCCGCAAAGCCCTCCGGAATGATGGTCTTGACCTGCTGACCCAGTAGTACATCGCGGCTATATCCGAATTGTTTCTCGGCCTGTGCATTCAGAAGCACAATCCCGCCGCTCTGGTTGACGACGACCATCGCGTCGGGCGCCGCTTCCAGCAGGCCCCGGTATCGCGCATCCGATTCCTCGGACTTGCTGAGATCGTGGCTGAACTCGGAAAACCCGCGCAGATTGCCGGCCGTGTCGCGCAGCGCGGTGAAAGTGACGCTTGCCAGGAATTGCGAGCCGTCTTTGCGTACCCGCATGCCCTGCTCTTCGTGCCGGCCGTTTTCGCTGGTGATTCGGAGTACTTCCCGCGGCCTGCCGCTTTTGATTTCAGCAGCAGTAAAGAAGCATGAGAAGTTCCGACCGATGATCTCCGAAGCCCTGTAACCCTTGATGCGTTCTGCGCCGGCATTCCAGCTCACAATCACGCCGTGTGGGTCCATTACAAAAATCGCGTAGTCGCGGACTGCATCGAGCAGCAAGCGATAGCGTTCTTCGCTTTCGAGGAGCTCGACCTCCGCAGTCCGGCGTGCTCCTTCTGTCTGCGCAAGCAGTTCACTCTGCGCTCCCAGACTGCCGTTCTTGTGCCTTATTTCTGCCACATGCAGCGCCACCCTCTCGTTTTTCTTCAACCATAAATGGATGAATGTCGTCAGCGCGAGAAGACTCGCGGCGAGCAGATGACGATTGGCGAGGGCGGCCAGGGTGACCGGCGAGGCTGCCCGGTTGAATCCCCAATACCCCGCGGCGAGGGTCAGAACGCAGGTAGCGATCGCCGTGCCCCACAGC
>JANNNQ010000367.1:0-8629 GCA_031398625.1 Pseudomonadota bacterium | reverse complement strand
ACGAATGTTCGCCCTGCAATCCCGTTGAGGGCCTCGCCGCAGAACGCCGCTCACTATTTTCGTCCAGACTCGTCATGAATCTACTTGTATCACCCGTATCTGTTCGCTCAACCGACAACCTCAGTCCGACAGGCTCCTAGGACAAGTCTCTTTCCAAAAGCTGCATATGATGGCGAACCGAGAGAGCCGTGCCCTTGAATGGACGTCCGTCTAGGTCGCGTCCGACAGTCCACTCTTGTGGCGACCCCACACGCTCCGCCCCCCAATGCGCACTGGAAAGGAACGACGACCAGGCATCCCCATCGGAATAGCGCCACAAAATCCCGCCGGGCCCCATTCCGGTATGAAGCGCAACTTTTACGGAAAAGCACTTTCCGACGGCGACGTTTGGGCCGCGCCAAATCTGAGGGCTCCGGCCCACGAGGGGCGCAAGAATTACGCACAGCTGCTGATTTGGTCCGCGCAGACCGATCCATAGCCGGGGAAGCGATGGACCATTGTCAGAGATGGCAAGTAGCGTCTGCGCGCTCGCGATCGCTTCAGCCGATGAGCAGCCCTCAATCTCGAATGCGAGTATGCGTGCAACGTCAACGGTATCCGCCCAATCGTCGGGCGTCAGGATTTTTTCGGCCGTAACTTCACTCCAGATGCGGGCTGGAGGCAGGCGAGGCGGCCAAGCGAGCCATTCTCGGACGATCCCGGTCGAATCAAGAACCTGATAACGAAATGCATCGGTGTCTATCGCCATTTGTACGCAATGGAAATATTCATTGGGCAGAAGATGGGCGGTGCCCGCACCCGCCGAGAGGACCTGCAGGACCCCCTGATGGACTTGCACATCGAATGCCAGCAAATGACTGCAGATGTAGCCGACCACGCGGTGACGAACCAAGGTATCCCAGAAACGTCGACCAACTTCGGGAGCGAGTTCCCGCATGAATTCGCCGCTACAGCCATTGACCGCGAAGACGGGTTGGTGGCCGAAGACGAACTTGTACGGTACGGAAGCGTGCTCGGAGAGAATCCGCTCCAGCCATGCGGTCTCGACCCATCCATCGCCGCCTGCCGCCGAATTGCTCGTATTGACGAAGACAAGCAGGAGATTGGCGTGCCGAACGAAGTAGGTAAACCCCTCCTGTCCGGGAGGGCCGTTGCGGGGAAGGTGCGAAAGAACCTCCCGGAAAACCCTTTCGCTGGCGTCATCATAGGTCGTATGGTTGGAAGCAACGTGGTACAGCGGGATCGAGGAGTTGGTGAGCCACGACATCTCCCGATCGAGCCAGGTGCGCCACTGGCTGCGGAGAGACGTGATATCGCGTGTGAGGCCTGCAATCTCGTCGCCCAAGAAAACGACGAATTCCGGCGACGGCGATAGGCGCGATGCGATCGCGTTGACTCGTGCGAGGTTCTCCGCGTGCAGTGAGCCTGCCACCCCGGAACAGCTATCCCCGTAGCAAAGAAACTGACACCCACTTGCATCGCGCGGGCGAAGGACCGCCAGAGGCCCGTCGGGCTGTGTTTGATATTCGTCCGTCATCATCGTCACCGCGGATCCCCAAGATGGTGGACCTTACCGGACTCAACCCAATGCCAGTCTACCAGCTGCGAAGAGAGCATCCGCTTCTGGCCGGCAACCGCCAACAGGTTGAGTACGGGCCGCTCCTAATGCGATAGCAACAGGCGCTCGCTTACGAGCAGCGTTTAAATCCAAGCTGCGATGATGCCGCAATGCCACATTCCAACAGAAAACCTGGCTCAACCGACTTTCCCAGGTCCATGATGCTTGTCGACAAGTCCGGCTCAACAGCCAATATGCTTGGGAATGAATCTGTTCTACATTTTCATCCTCTGGCATTGATTTTCTGATGTTACGAAGTGGTGGTTCGCCATTTTCTTGCATGGGGCGCCTTCAGTTGGATATCACCAAGTGGCTTGTCCTGATGTTCTCTATTTTGCTTGTTGCGCTCCGCGCAACCGGAGCCGACGAAAGTGTTTCGATCGACGGCGGCGTTGTGTCAGGAGCGGTGGAAGATCAAGTAAAAATCTTCAAAGGCATTCCATTTGCCGCTCCCCCAGTCGGGAACCTACGTTGGCGCGCCCCGAAACCCGTGGTGCCTTGGAAAAGAACCTTGGCAGCCACGGAGTTTAAGCCTCAATGCATGCAGGTCGGTCCGCCGCTGCCGACGATGCCCGTTGAGCCCAGTAGCGAGGATTGCCTCTACCTGAATCTATGGGCACCCGTCCAGACGCCGATCGATGCACCGGTGATGGTCTTCTTGCATGGAGGCGGACTCCGGAATGGATCCCCTTCTACGCCTCTCTATTGGGGAAACCATTTAGCGAAGGAGCGCGGAGTCATCATTGTCAATCTCGCCTATCGAGTCGGCGTGCTCGGATTCCTGGCTCACCCAGAACTGACGAGTGAGTCCCCGTATCGATCGTCGGGAAACTACGGGTTACTGGATATGATTGCCGGCCTCAGGTGGGTACAGAAGAACATTTCCCAATTCGGCGGAGATCCGTCGAACGTAACTGTATTCGGTCATTCAGCGGGCGCGTGGTCGATTAATAAGCTGATGATCTCTCCGCTTGCACGTGGACTGTTTCATAAGGCAATCGGACAGAGCGGCGGAGACATGGGTCCTGCGGGCACCCGCGAAGGGATTGCCGTCTTGGCAGACGCCGAAAGAGTTGGTGTCGCATTCGGTGACTCTCTCCGAGCACCGTCAATAGCGCAGTTACGCCACACGGCGGCCACGGATATTGCGGCTTCCACCTTTCCAGGGCTACCAGGCGTTCATAACTACGACGGTGCGATTGCCATCGTCGACGGATACGTCATACCGGGGGATACCTATTCTCTTTACGCCTCCTCCAAGCAGTCCAACATTCCGCTCCTGCTTGGGTATAACGACAATGAGGCCGCCTTAACTTTAAGGCCTATGGAACCGATGGCATTCGTCACTTCGGTACGCGAACGGTACGGTCCTTTCGCAGAAGATTTCCTGGAAATGTACCCTGGCAGATCGACGGCCGATACAGCAACTTCTCAATTACGGCTCGAGAGCGAGGCGAGCTTTGGCTGGCAAATATGGGCATGGGCCGTCCAGCACGCGAAGACCTCAAATGAGCAAGTGTTCTTCTATCATTTCTCACGAGGCCGCGTTGGTCATGGCGCAGAGCTACCCTATGTTTTCGCGCGGCCCATCGGCCCTACATGGACAGATGTTCATCAAAGCATTGCGGACCGCATCTCTTCCTACTGGACGAATTTCGCAAAGACGGGCAATCCCAACGGGACTGGCCTACCGGCTTGGCCTGCTTTCTCGGAGGCGCAACAGACTACGATGTACTTGGGCCAAGATTTTGCCGCTGGCGAAATGCCTAACTTAAAAGAGCATTTGCTGATGGACGCCTATATGAACTCTCTACGTAACCGTACGAGGAACTGAGCGGCACAACCTGGCCAAAAACCTACTACCGTTGTCGTACAGAAGCTGCTATTGCGTTTGGTCGCGAGGGCTACCCAATCGCACGTCAGCCAAGTCCTTGGCATCCCGACGCGCCGACAGTAACGCCCGATCGATGGGTCGGCCGTGGAGAAACACCGTTTCTATTGCATCATAGGCATTGACGCTTTCGATCGGATTTGCGCCGAGCAGGAGAAGATTCGCCTTTTTTCCTGGCTCAATCGTCCCGATTTCCCCGTCTTGCCGCATGATGCGCGCATTGTCGATGGTCATTGCGCGAAATAGCTTCGCCTCCGAGACGCCGGCGGCAATCCAGTTGTTCATCTCCAGCCGACCGTTGAGACCGGGCGGATTGGTATGGAGCTGGGCGCTCGGCGTGTCCGATCCAAACAGCAAGAGCGCATCCGCGTCTGCGAGAAAGCGCGTCACCTCGGTCGCTCGGCGGATCGTTCCCTGAAGGCGGACTGGCGCCGCTGGATTGGCGTTTCTAGTTCGTACTGGATTCTGATAGTGCGGGCCGGCATACCACTCGATCATCTTCGCTGCGTAGACGTCGGCCAGCACCGGCCGATTCAGATAGTTCTCGTCGAGTGTATCGATCTCGCCCACGATCACTTGCGTCGTCGGTTGGTAGCCGATCTTATTGCTGACGACGCCTGAGAGAATCGTGCGCGCCTCGTCGTCCAGCTCAGGCGCCTCATTCTGATTGCGCCACATGCCGTGTGCCACCACGTCAACGCCCGCCGCGACCGCCAGCGCCTGGCCCTCTCTCCGGTTGGCGTGAATAAAAACGGGCAGGCCCCGAGCGTGGGCTGCTACCACGAGCGCCTTAAGCTCCTCCACGCTAGGCGTCATCTGGGCGAAGGTCTCGTAAACGGTCTTGACACAGATCGCACCCTCGTCCGCGATGCGGGCGATGACGGCTTCTGGCGTTTCCTGTGTAGTGCCAGCCAGCGCATTGGCGAGCGCTGTGCCGGACTCCGCGTAGGAAAAGGCGGGAAACCGGATATGCCGCACTTGCCTGTTGACGATTACTACGGCGGCGCAAAAGCTCGCGTCCGGTCGGAGGTCGTAAGCGTTCCAGCGCGCTATCCGATCTCCGCTCCCCACTAGATCTAGAACGCTGGTAAAGCCGAAATAAAGATAGCTCTTCGGATCCTGCGCGAGCGTTTCAGCCACGATTCCTGGATTTGTATCGGCGGCCTCGGCCGTCATGCTCGCGGGGAAGCCGGGTGGGACCGCTAGATGCACATGGGTGTCGATCAGGCCGGGGATGAGGAACCGGCCGGTCCCGTCGATTTCCTCCGCGCCCCTTAGCTGTCGCTCGCTTACCTCCGTGATGCGTCCTTCAATGATACGTACATAGGCGTGTTCGAGCGGAACGGAGCGCTCTGCCGAGATCAAGGTCACGTTGGAGATCACAAGGCCGGTGGGAGGATCCCTGCTTACCGACTGGCTCGACGCCGCTTGATAAGCGAATGTGCAAACCAACAACGCCACCAGACTAGAAACCCGGGGTGGTAATGCCAAAACCTGACTACTAATAGTGGACAGGCGTCCGCTCGAGTCATCCCCCGACATAGACCCGTACGTCGAAGCCGGAGTCGGACGTGGCGAGCTCTTGGGCTCAAAATCCAGCGTTTGTTGCATCAGTGCTTCTCCCCAGATGACGGTAGCTAGCCTAGAACACAGGAAGTCCGGAAGAGTTTCAGCCAGCGTCGAACTCCACAATAATGGCTGCTTCTGTCCGATGTCAGACTTCACTCCCCGATCTTCCAGTCCTACCCCTCCCCCACCACCCCCAACAACGCCGCTGAACAGGTGTTCTCTACTTTGATCGTCAGCAGCTCATCCGCCCGGGTCTTGCCGATGTTCACGGCTGCGATGGGCTTGCCGGCATTCGCAGCCGCGACCGCAAAGCGGTAACCGGAATAGACCATCAGCGACGACCCGACGATGAGCATGGCATCGGCGCGATGTACGCTGGCCATTGCATCGGTCACCCTGTCGGGGGGCACCTTCTCGCCGAAGAACACGACGTCGGGCTTGAGGATGCCGCCGCACTGCTCACAGGGCGGGATTTCGAAGGTGGAGAAATCCTCATTCTCCAGGTCGGCATCGCCATCGGGAGCGATGCCTGCGTCTAGATGTGCCCAAGCCGGATTGCTGTCGAGGAGGCGCTGCTGGAACGGCTCGCGCGGGGAACGCACGCCGCAGCCCATGCAGACGAGCTGGTCCATGCGGCCATGCAGGTCGATGACGTTGTCGCTGCCCGCCGCCTGGTGCAGGCGATCCACGTTCTGGGTCACGAGCGTATCGATGCGGCCCTGGCGTTCGAGTTGCGCGAGCGCGCGATGCGCCGGGTTGGGCGCGGCCTTGCCGAACCACCGCCAGCCGATGAAGCTGCGGGCCCAGTAGCGCTTGCGCGTGGCGAGGTCACCCATGAATGCCTGGAACGTGACCGGAGGCCTGCGCTTCCAGGCGCCGTCCGCATCGCGATAGTCGGGAATGCCGGATTCGGTGCTGCAGCCCGCGCCCGTCAGGACAAAGAGTCTTGGATAGCGGTCGATGAACTCCGCGAGCACTTCGCTCACGGACGCGTGACCGTTGGGTTCTGCTCGAAGTAGCCGGGATACGCTTCCAGGAAATTCTCGAGCGCGGTATCTGCTTCCTCGCTCATTCCCGCTTCGCGCAGCGTGCGAATGTCGCGCAACCAGTCCTCCGCGGCAGCCAACGGAGCGGCTGCCGCCGGCGCTGGGGCACCCGCTCGTTGCCGCTGGATCGAAAGACCCTGGAGACCGCTCCTGGCTGGCGCTTCGGATGTTGCCACCGCGATTTCGGGCGGCTGCAAGGCAACGGGTGGCGTCGTTACGGGTTGTGGCGGTGGCGGAGGGGGCGATGCCGGTGCCAGATCCTGCAGCACTGCTTCCGGCTCATTTACCGCGACTGCATCAGAAGCTGCTTCGGTCTTGGCCTCGCGCTCTTGCATGAACGCTTCTTGCGGCACCACCCCCGTTTCCACACCCGCTTCCCGGAAGATCGCAAAACTCAAGGTCACGGTGGCGGCCACCGCAAACGGCACCATCCAGCGCGCGCGATTGCGTTTGGGTAAAGGCGCGACCTTGGGTTTCACGCCTTCGACTGCGGCCCGTGCCTTGGCCAGGATCGCGCGATCCAGTTCGGCGGGCGGTTGCTCGGTACCCCGATGCCGGCGCGACAGGTCGGAGCGGCCCGCCAGGAAATCCTCTAGGTCCTGATCGGGCGAGCTCATGACCCCGCCCTCGCCGGCTCCGCCATGCCGAAATCCTCGGCGAGCGCACCGCGCAGTTTCGCCAGTGCATACCGCAAGCGGCTCTTCACTGTCTCCTGGGGTACTCCTGTCACTTCCGCGATTTCCTTGAGGCCGAGACCACTTTCCTCGAACAGGAGAAAGACATTGCGCTGCTCGGCTGGCAGGGCCGCCAGCGCGTCATGGAACGCCCGGTCGAGCTGGTCATGGGCCAGTGTCGCATCGGGCTGCTCATGACCTGCAGCGACGATGGTGTCGGCGTGATCGTCCATCGAATCCATCTTTCCGTCGCGCTTGCGCTCACGCAGCCGGTAATGGTCGGCCACGCAGTGCTGGGCGATGCGGTACAGGAAGGTCTTGAAGGTCGCTCGCACTTCGTAACGCTCGCGGCTCGCAATGATGCGGCTCCACACCTCCTGGAACACATCCGCCGCCGCATCGCGGGGCTGCAGCTCGCGCAGCAGGTAGCGGTACAGCGGGCCCTTGTGGCGGGCATACAGCTGCTCGAAGGCAGCCGTATCCCCTTGCCCATAGCGCGTCATCAGGATGGCGTCGTCGATCTCGGGATCCACGAGCCGTAGGGTACTCGAAGGGCTACTCGCTCGCCATCGCCTGGGGCTCAAGTGTCTGGGCGAGATCGACGAGGGCGAGGAACTCGCGGCGATAGCCCTGGGTGTCGGCGCTTAACGTAGGGCGCGCAAGGGTGCGGATCTCTTCGTAGCCGAAACTGCCGAGGTATTCGCCACCGCGAAGTTTCTGCCCAAAGGCGGCCACGCTGGCGGCAAAGCGGAAATCGGCGGACTCGCGCCCCGGGGCGACGAGCGAACTGCGCTGGACGGGGAACTCGATCAACTTGCTCGCGTCGCTGCCCACATCATTCCCATGGGGTGCCTTGTAACGCACGCGGACGAAGGCAAGCTCACCGGAAGCATTGCCCGGAGCCGCAAGTCGCTCCGCGCCATAGCGCAACGGATCGATGCGGCCCCGATTGCCGACGGGCACGACTTCGTAGAGCGCGGTGACGCGATGGCCTGCGCCAATATCACCCGCATCGACCTGGTCGTTGTTGAAATCCTCGCGGTTGAGCAAGCGGTTCTCGTAGCCGATGAGCCGATACTCCGCCACGAGCGCAGGATTGAACTCCACCTGGATCTTCACGTCCCGGGCGATGGTGAACAGCGTCGAGGAAAGTTCCTCCACCAGCACCTTGCGGGCCTCGGACAGCGTATCGATATACGCATAGTTGCCGTTGCCGGCGTCCGCGAGCTGTTCGATCAGTTGCTCGTTGTAGTTGCCGGTGCCGAAACCGAGGGTTGTCAGGGTGACACCCGTCTCGCGTTCGCGCTCGGCCAGGTCGATGAGCGCCTCGAAGTTCACGGTGCCGACGTTGAAGTCGCCATCGGTCGCGAGGATCACGCGATTGATGCCGTCCTTGATGAAGGAATCCCGCGCCAGGCGGTAGGCCAGCTCGATGCCTGCCGCCCCATTCGTCGAACCGCCGGCCTCGAGATCGGCAATCGCGCCCAGGATCTTCTGCTTGTGATCGCCCGCGGTTGGCTCGAGCACGACACCCGAAGCACCGGCATAGACGACCATCGACACGCGATCCTGTGGCGAGAGCTGCTGCGTGAGCAGGCGGAACGCATTCTTGAGCAGGGGCAGCTTGTCGGGCGACTGCATAGACCCCGACACGTCGATGAGGAAGACGAGGTTGGCTGCGGGTCGATCGGTCGCCGGAATGGAATATCCCTTGATCCCGATCTTTAGCAGCAGCGACTCCCGGTTCCAGGGCGTCTGCGCGAGTTCCGTCGACACGCGGAACGGGGTGTCGCGGGAAGCCGGCTCCGCGTAGCTGTAATCGAAATAGTTC
>JANNNQ010000353.1:0-2790 GCA_031398625.1 Pseudomonadota bacterium | reverse complement strand
CGGGGTATTCAGGAAGATGCCGAACGGGTTGCCGCAGAACGCCTGGGAGATGAAGATGAAGTCATAGGGTGAGAATTGGAAATCGTTCATGACCGCGAAGCGCCCAGCCCGCAGTATCAACCGCCGGTCGAACAGGGCCTGCTCATAATAGAGTTGGTTCAACTGGGTGAACGTGTAGCCGTAGATCTGCTGCGGGCCGAAAATATTGCCAATATAATCATGTGCCAGGCTTCTCCCGAAGCGATGCGCGACCTTGAAATGGACGAGTCCGCCCTTGATCCCGGCAATCCGTTCCATGTCGAAGTTCAGCATGATCTCGAATTCGCCGGGCGCCGTCGCGCCCTGGTCCAGCCCCCCGCTCAGGTTGGCGGCGGCGTTGATCGTCAGCCAGACCATCGGAATTACGCCGGCAGCTTCAAGCTTGGTGCGCAGGCCGCCCCAGTCGCCCAACACGTGGTTGCTCTGGGGCAGTAGCTGGAAGACGCGTCCGGTCGTGTCGCGCGGCGCGTATAGCTGCTCTCGTGCCAGGCGGTCGGTATCCGGGCGACTTTCCCCCGGGTCGGCCGCCTGCCCTGGCTCCGCCGTTTGCTCTAATGCAGCGACCGCACCGCCGCTAAGTAGCAAATTCTCGGTCGCGACAGGGGGCGCTACGGTCTGATCTTCGGTAGCCGACGGTGTCTGGGTGCTGCTCAGCTGTTCGGCACCGGGCGGTTGTTGTGCCTGGGCAGCTTGTGCCCAACCGAGCGATAGTGCGGATGCAAGAAGTAGCGGGCGGATAGTCATCCGTGGCCCCCATGACCTCCATCGCAACAGCAGCTCGTGCGGAAGGTGCAGGCCCTGCGCGAACCTCGCCGCGACGCCATGACGTGCGGAACTGAGGGACGCCGGGGCGGCAGCCCGAACATCGGACTGCCGCCACTTCGCCACGTTAGAGGACCGTCTCGTGCACACGAGGCGGGGTATCGTAGATGGCAACCGTGAGCCGGTCGTCATCCAGTTCGCCGATCCACCCGTAATCACGCAGCAGCTCGTAGAACTCGGTCTTCTCGATATCCTCAACGCCCGCGAGATGCTGGATGAGCGCCTTGATCGGAGCGGCGAGCTGTATCTTCTCGCCATCCCGCATCACGGCTCCCGCGTTGAGCAATGCACGGACGTCGTATTGCGAGGCCCACGGCTCGGGTATGCCCTTTTCGATGTCCAACAGTTTGTACACCGACTCCATCGCCGTCCGCACCGAATATTCGACGGTGAAGATGACGTCCCGTGGGTGGCTCTCGGCGAGCTGGCCGAGGAAGCCGAAGTTGACCGCGCCCTCCGGGTTCACCGGCGGACGATCACCGTCACTCCGCTTCACGAAGAAGCTGGTGATGTAGGGCATCATGCACGGATTCACGACCACCGACTCGGCCGCCATCTGATCGATCTCGTCCAACGGCACGCCCAGGTGATACAGCCACTCTTTGGCGATCTCTTCGCCGGTGCAGTCCTTGACGAACTTCTTGACGTAATCGCCAAGCCGATCGAGGCTGTACGTGCAATAGAGATGGAGCATCATCTGGTTCTTCGGCGCGTTCCTGAAGTGCGGATTGCGCTCGACGTTGAAGTTCATCATCCAGTTGGAATCGCGCACGGTCACCAGGCCGCCGGTGATCGGGCCGCCATCGTACCGGTACGGGTCCCGCTGGCAGATGCGCTCGATGTAGGGCGCAATCTTGTCGTCGAGAGTCTTGATGCACGCCGAGCAGTAACTGGTCTCCTCGGTCGTGGTGCAGAACTTGTCGGGGTTGCCGAAGAGCGGGTCCTGCGCCGCGATATTGCGCCACATCGCCCAGATGCTGCCCTCCTGGATGTCCCGGTTCCACTTGGGCGGCGTCTTGTGATCGCCCCACGCAGTGTTCTCGACCGCCGAGCCGTTGGTGATGAGCACCAGCTCGTTTTCCGTGACGTCGATCCCGCCATGCTTGCCGCCCTGGATGAACTCGATCCGTTTGGCGACCTTGCGCTCCGGGGTGATGTCGAAGACGACGTTGGTGACCTTGGTGCCGTAGACGAAGTTGACGCCTTTCTCCTCAAGCCACTTGACCAGCGGCAGGACCAAGGAGTCGTACTGGTTCAGCCGAGTGAACTTGATCGTGCTGAGATCGGCCATCCCGCCAAAGTGCTGGACGAAGCGATTCATGTAGAGCTTCATCTCCAGCGCGCCGTGCCACGGGCCGATGGCGAACATCGACAGCCAGTAGATCCAGAAATTGCTCTGGAAGAACTCCTCGCTGACAAACTCATCGAACCTCTTGTCCTGCAGCTCGCTCCGGTGCGTATAGAAGAGCTTCATCAGCTCACCCTGCGCCTTGGGCGTCAGCAGCATCTTGCCGTCGGTCGGGAAGGGCTTCCCGCGTTTGTGGATGGTGCGGCACTTCGAGTAGTTCGGGTAATCCTTGTTGATCTGGTAATAGTCCTCAAGGACCGAAGCACCCTCGACGTCGAGCGACGGGATCGAACGCATCAGATCCCACAGGCACTCATAATGGTCTTCCATTTCGCGCTCGCCGCGGAACAGGAACCCTTCCTTGGGGTCCTCGATGCCGTCCAGGCAGCCGCCGCAAATGCCGCTCGCTTCGTAGATGGTGATCTTCTTGGGATCCATTTGGCCGTCGCGGATCAGGAAGCCGGCCGCCGAAAGCGAGGCGATGCCCCCACCGATCAGGTGAGCTGACTTCTCGTCCACGCCCTTCGGCTTGCGCGGGCGAATGAACGCTTCGTAATTGCCATTGCTGTAGAACATTTTGC
>JANNNQ010000348.1:0-21133 GCA_031398625.1 Pseudomonadota bacterium | reverse complement strand
GGCGAGCGTCGTGCAGGCCGTCTGTTGTTCGATGGGCACGGAGATCGCCCATCGATTGTTGACCACGAGGAACACCACGGGGAGCTGGCGCGCTCCAGCCAGGTTGATGGCTTCGTAGAACGCACCTTCCGACGTGCCGCCATCACCGACGTAGGCAAGCGCGCAGCGGGGTTCCTTGCGGATCTTGAACGCCATCGCCGCGCCCGCGGCGTGCAATGTCTGCGAAGCAATGGGCACGCTCCAGGGGAAATCATGCCGGGGAACGGCAAAGTCGTTGCCGCGTTCGTCACCACCCCAGTAGGCGAGCGTCTCGACCATCCGCACGCCCCGCCAGTACTGCGTGCCGATCTCGCGATACACGGGGGCGATGCAATCTTCGGGCAGGAGTGCGGCCCCGGCTCCGACATGCGTAGCCTCATGGCCCAGGCAGGAGGGATACGTGCCCAGCTTGCCGGTGCGCTGCAGGTTCACGGCCTTGGTATCGAAGACCCGCGCCAGGACCATCATCCGGTACATCCGGACCAGTTCCCCGGTG
This sequence comes from Pseudomonadota bacterium, assembly GCA_031398625.1. Lineage (GTDB taxonomy): Bacteria > Pseudomonadota > Gammaproteobacteria > Steroidobacterales > Steroidobacteraceae > CAIUGU01. The sequence goes on along the minus strand of JANNNQ010000348.1, from coordinate 20,598 downwards.
GATTGGGCGAAAGCAGGGAGGTCGGCCACCGGCTGGCCCGAGGGCGCCAGCATCTGGACATGGTGGATCTGGAACTCCGCAACAGCTTTCATCGGGCCTTCGGGATGTCAGGAATTCGGCGGGTGGCCTCAGGACCGCCGGCATTATAACCATGCTGTCCTGCAGGCTGCCGCTACTCCGGATCACGGCTTGTGGGGCCGCGCGAGGTAGTCCTGCGACTGCATCTCGATCAGGCGGCTGGAGGTGCGCTCGAATTCAAGGACGAGGCGCGAACCGCGGTAGAAGGAGACCAGCGGCGCGCGGGCGGCTACAATCAGTTTCACGCCGCGATCGTAGAACTCGTCGACCAGGGCGATGAAGCGCCGGGCCTGGTTTTCGTGCTCCGCGTCGAGCACCGGGATGTCGCTCACGAAGACGGTATGGAAGCACCGCGCGAGTTCGATGTAGTCGGCTTGGCCACGCGGACCGTCACAGACCTGGCGGAAATCGAACCAGATGACGTCGCCTGCCTGCCGCCTGGCTTGGAGCTTGCGGTGCTCGATGAGGAGTGTCTGGTCCGCCTGGCCGAGGTCGCCTGCCACCGCTTCGAAGAGGGCCAGGAGCCGGCTCTCCGTGTCGGCTGCGCTCGCGTCGAACCAGGTGACTGCGCGCTCCAGCAGCCGGAGGCGATGATCCGTCCTGCCGTCCACGTGCAGGACTTCGGTGTGTTCCTCCAGCAGCCGGATCGCAGGCAGAAACCGTGCCCGCTGCAGGCCCTCCTTGTAGAGACCCGACGGCGCGACGTTGGACGTGGCAACCAGCGTGACGCCACGCCGGAAGAGGCCCTCGAACAGGGTGCCGAGGAGCATGGCGTCGGCGATGTCGGAGACAAAGAGTTCGTCGAAACACAGGATGCGGGTGCGTTTGGCGATGCGCCCGGCAATGATCTCGAGCGGATCGCTTTCGTTCTGCAGTTTCCTGAGGTCGTCGTGGAGGGCCTGCATGAAGCGATGGAAGTGGCTGCGCTGCTTGTTCTTGAACGGCAGGGTCTGGAAGAACAGGTCCATCAGCCAGGTCTTGCCCCTGCCGACTCCGCCCCAGAGATACAGGCCACGCTCAGGCTGTACCGCGCGACCGGGCAGCAATCCCGACAGGAAGCCCGCACTCCGGCGGGTCAGCAGCCGTTGCCGGAGGTCATCGAGGCGGGTGATGGCATCGAGCTGGGCCGCATCGTGCGCATGGCCCAGGCGCGCGGTTTCGCGCTCATACAGTTCGCGAACGGTCGTCACAGGTTCTGGTAGTTCGGCCCGGAGCCGCCTTCCGGCGTGGTCCACGTGATGAGTTCGTAAGGGTCCTTGATGTCGCAGGCCTTGCAGTGCACACAGTTCGCGGCATTGATCTGCAGGTGGCGCTCCGCTCCTTCACCCGCCATTTCATAGACACTCGCCGGACAGAAGTTCTGGCAGGGGTTGCCGTATTCCACCGTGCAACGGGTGACACAGATCGAAGTGTCCGCCACCTTGAGATGCACGGGCTGGCTTTCATCGTGGGCATTCCCGGCGAAGAACACCGACGACACGCGATCCCGCGGCGGCAACGTGCGGGGCTGCCACGCCCGTGCCGGCGAGGAATAGCCATCCAGTTTCTCGAGCTGCGAGAAGTCTGCCTTGTTGTGCAGGGTCCATGGCAAATTGCCGGCAGTCAGCGTTTCGAGTGCGCCATTGGCAATGCCTGCCCAGAGGCCCCGTTTGAAACCGGGCTTGATGTTGCGCACCTTTTGCAGTTCCCGCCCGCCGGGTGACTGGCGCCAGCGTGTGTCGAAGCCGGTGCTCGTCCCCGCGGCGGCAACGTGCTCCGCTGCGATCACACCGGAGCGGATGGCCTGGTGGATACCCTTGATCTTCGGGACGTTCAACGTGCCGCCGGCATCGCCGATGAGCATTGCGCCCGGCATCTCGAGTCGCGGCAGCGACTGCCAGCCGCCTGCGGCAATGGTACGTGCGCCTGCCGAGAGGATCTCTCCGCCTTCGAGCAACCTTCGCGTATCGGGATGATGCTTGAACTGCTGGAAGGCTTCGAAGGGCATGAAGCGGGGATCACGATAGTCGAGTCCCACGACGTAGCCGACATACACGCGGTCATGGTCGAGGTGGTAGAGGAAGCTGCCACCATAGGTCTGCGAGTCCACCGGCCACCCGACCGTGTGCTGGATGAGGCCGGGCTGCACGCGCCCCGGCGGCAACTGCCACAGCTCCTTGAAGCCGAGGCCGAACGTGGGAGGCGAGGACTTCGCATCGAGCCCGAAGCGCTTGATCAGCTGCTTCGACACCGAGCCGCGGCAGCCTTCTGCCAGCACGGTCAGTGGCGCATGGATCTCGACGCCGGGTGTGTAGTTCGGGCCGGGCGCCCCGTCGTGCCCGAGGCCCAGGTCGCCGATGCGCACGCCCTTGACCGAACCGTCTTCGGCCACGATTGCTTCCGCTGCAGGGAAACCGGGAAACACGTCTACCCCGAGGGCTTCGGCCTGCGGGGCGAGCCACTGGTTGAGCTGTCCCAGCGAGACGATCACGTTGCCGTGATTCCGCATCTGCGGCGGCGTGGGCAGGCGGAACGAGCGCTTCGCGGTCAGCAGCCGGAACTCGTCATGCGTGGCGGCGACCTTCATGCCGGCATAGGCATCCTGCCAGCCGGGCAGCAGCTCGTTCAGCGGACCGGGTTCAAGCACTGCGCCGGACAGCGAATGCGCGCCGATGGCGGCCCCTTTCTCCAGCACGCAGATGCTGCGATCCGCGTGGAGCTGCTTCAGCCGGATTGCGAACGCGAGGCCGGCAGGCCCGCCGCCAACGACCACGACGTCATAGGGCATGACCTCCCGGTCGGTCATTCGATCCGGACGCCTTTGAGCTGCGGCAGGGCTTCGAGTTGCGGCCGGACTGTGGCTGCGTCGCCCACCACGACGAGCGTTGCCTCATTCATCCTGAGCTGTTCTCGGGCAGCCGCGCTGACCTGTTCCGGGGTGACTGCATAGAGCCGCGCGACGAACGTGGTCAGCCAGTCGGCGGGCAGGCCGTGGAGATTCATGAAGCTGAGCTGCCCGATCAGTCCGCCGCGAGTTGCGTTGCCCAGGACGAACAGGCCGTTGCGGTAGCTCTTGACGACATCGAGTTCCGCTGCGGTGGGGGGTTCCTGCTGGAGCCGCGTGATCTCCTTGAAGATCTCTTCCAGCGCGGGGCCGGTCGAGGCAGTGGTGACATCCGCGCTCTCGGTCCACAGCGAGTCGCGATAGCGGGCCGACACGGAGCTGCTCGGCGAATAGGCCCAGCCCTTGTCTTCGCGCAGGTTGGTGGTGATGCGCGAAGTGATCGAGCCACCCAGCAGCGTGTTCGTCACCGACATCGCCATGAAGCCCGGGTGCTCGGGCGAGATGACGGGCACTCCCAGCCGGATCGTGGACTGGGGCGCACCGCCCCGGTCGATGAGCTGCGCCTGCAGGCGCCGCGCAGCGACCGGTGGATTGGTTACAGGCTCAGGACCGCGTTGCCAATCGGCGAAGGCCGTATCGAGCGCGCCCTTGAGCGCTGCCCGGTCAAACCGGCCGGCGACATACACGTGCGTCCGGGCAGCGCCGAAGTTCGCAGCGTAGAACCGCTTTACGTCGTCGATGGTGTATGCGGAGAGCTGGGCTTCGGTCGGCAAGGTCTGGCCGAAGGGATGGTCGCCATACATCAGCTTCGCGAATGCAGTGCCCGCCTGCGACTGCGCCTGCGAGCGGATCACGCTCAGGTTGCGCAGATAGTTCTGCTGGATGCGGGGCAGTTCGGTCGCTGGCAGCAAGGGTTCGCGGAGCACTTCTGCCAGCAGCTTCACCGCTTCGGGCAGCGACTCCGACAGCACGTCGAGGCTGAGCGTCGCTTCATCGGCGCCGACCCCCAGCCCGAGCTGGCCTCCCATCAATGCGGCGGCGTTCGAGATCTGCTCCGCAGAGCGCTTGAGCGTGCCTTCCTTCATCATGTCGCCGACGATGTCCGGCAACCATACCTGCGTGCCCTGGTTCACGCTGCCCGCGCGGACGACCACCACGATGGTGGCTTTCGGCACGTTGCCGAATTCGATCAGGGTCGTCTTGAGCCCGTTCGCATACTCGCCCCGTTCCGGCGTGGGCAGCTGCATCGGACGGGGTGCGGCAGGCGCAGGGGGAGCTTCACCCGCACTGGCGCGCGAGCCCAGTAACCAGCAGGTCGACAGAACGACCAGCGTGAAGCGGCCGAACTCGCAGAAGCGCTTCATGGCGACACTCCGGTTGCGGCGGGCTGGGCTGCTCCTGGCAGCACCTGCAGGATCGTCCGGTTCTCCGGGCGCAGGTAACGCTGCGCGGTAGCGAGCATGAACTCGGGAGTGATCCGGGCGAACTCTGCTTCGATCCGGTTGATGCGGCCCGGATCGTTGTCAAACAGGGCAAAGCAGGCGAGCAGGTCAGCGAGGCCAAACCGGGTGCCCCCGCCAACCAGGTCATAGAGCGACGAACGGATCTGCGTACGTGCCCGGTCGAGCTCTTCCTGAGTCACGGGTTCACGCGTGATGCGTTCGATGCTGGCATCGAAGGCCGCGATGATGTCGGCATCGGTATGCGTGGGGTCGTGGATCAGGGCGGCAGTCCACAGCATCGGGCCACTGTAGTTGAACATGTTGCCGAGCAGGTTGATGCCCCCCGAGATGCTGTCGGTGAGGCCGCGTCGCTGCACCATGTCCTGGTGCAGGCGCGAGTCGTCGCCCTGCAGGAGGATTTCATCGAGCAGGCCGAAAGCAAAATGTTCTGGTGTCCATCGCTCGGGCACGTGATAAGCGAGGGCAAGGGCAGGCCGGGGTGCAAGCGCATCCGTGCGGGAAGCCCTGCGCTCTGCGGACTGCGGGGGTTCCGTGAGATCCGGCTGCGGCGGGGAAGGGCGCGCGGCAATCGGACCGAAGTACTTCTCGATCCAGTCCCGGACCTCCGCAGGATTGAAATCGCCGACGACGACCAGCGCTGCGTTGTTGGGCGCGTAGTACGTATCAAAGAAAGAGCGGACGTCTTCGAGCGTCGCGGCATCGAGATGCTCGAGATCGCCATAGAAGTTGTGGGCGTTGTACCAGTTCTGGTTCGCGTACTGCGGCACGTCGAGCCACGGGAAGCCGCCATAGGGCCGGTTCAGCACGTTCACGCGGACTTCGCTCTTCACCACGCCCTGCTGGTTGACGAGATTGTCCTGCGTGATCTCGAGGCTGCGCATGCGATCCGCTTCCGCCCACAGCAGCGTTTCCACGGCATTTGCAGGGAACGCAGCGTAGTAGTTGGTGAAGTCGAAGCGGGTCGAGCCGTTCAGCGTGCCGCCCATGCTCTGCACCACGCGGAAGAACTCGTTCTTGCCGAGGTTGGCAGAGCCCTGGAACATCATGTGCTCGAACAGGTGGGCGAAACCCGTGCGGTCGCGCGGTTCGATGCGGAAGCCGATGTTGTAGTAGACGGCCACCGTAGCGACCGGCACCGAATGGTCTTCGGACAGCACGACCTTCAGCCCGTTGGCGAGCTGGTAGTACTCGACGGGGACCTTGAGTCCCGTGCTGTCCGCGGCCGCTGCCGCAGGAGCAGTGCGCGGTGCAGGCGTGCCGCAACCGGCCACCAGGGCGGACAGAACGAGCAGGGTGGCTGCAATACCGGGTCGCATGGGGAAATCCTTCGCTCGGGCCAAGGGAGCCGCAGTAGACCACAGCGGCGGCGCGCGAGTGAAGCGGCGGAAAGCTGCCTTGTCAGGCAGCCTGCTTCAGAGTCTCAGGCCGCCATCGACTTCGATGGTGCGGCCGGTGAAGAAATCGTTTTCCGCGATGAAGATGGCTGCATGGGCGATTTCCTCGGCTTCGCCGAGGCGCTTCAGCGGCACCGGGGCAATGGCCTTTTCGAGCACTTCGGGCTTCATGGCACTCAGGATTTCGGTGCGGGTGAACCCGGGGGCGATCGCGCCGACGCGGATGCCGTGGCGCGCGAGTTCCTTCGCCCACACGACTGCCATCGAAGCCACGCCGGCCTTGGCCGCGGTGTAATTGGTCTGGCCCACGTTGCCGCTGCGGGAAATGCTCGAGATATTGATGATCACGCCGCCATTGCCCAGCGTGATCATGCGCTCGGCGGCTTCGCGCGCGCAGAGGAACACGCCGGTGAGGTTCACGTTGATGACCGCCTGCCACTGGTCCAGGCTCAGCTTCGCAACGACCTTGCCTTCCTGCGCCTTGACCAGCAGCGCATCACGGGTGATGCCGGCGTTGTTGACCAGGACGTCGAAGCGGCCAAAGTCGGCGACGATGGCATTGCACGCAGCGATGACCTGGGTTTCGTCGGAGACGTTGCAGAGGTAATGCTCGGCGCGGACCCCGGCGGCCGTACACAGGGACTTCGACTCTTCGAGATCGGCGGGATTCATGTCGAGCAGGGCGATGTTGGCGCCCTTTTTCGCGAACCCGACTGCCATGGCGCGGCCGATTCCCTTGCCCGCTCCCGTAATTGCCACCAGTTTCGACTGCAGCTGCATGCGATGTACCTATGGGAATGAGTGCGGCGGCATGGTAGCCCGTCTTTGTGCGTCGCACAAAGAGAATTTGACCGGGAAACCATGGAGTGTGCGCGACTCCCCCTTTGCAGTGCTTTGGCCCGCAGCAGCAGCGGGCCTGCGCGCCAGGCGGCGGTCTCAAGCCAGGTCGGGTTCACCCAATGCGGCCAGGATCAACGCTCGCGAGGCATCGCGCAGCTGGGGAATGTCGGCTTCCGCACCCCTGACGGGCAGGGGCAGCACGCCCAGGATTTCGACTTCGATTCTGCCGGGCAGCGGCCAGATCGTCCCTGCCGGCAGGTTGTGTCGTGCCCCGCGAATGACAACGGGTACTACCGGCATTGCCGCGCGCGTGGCGATCACGAAGGCGCCAGTGTGAAACCGCCCCAGGCCGACCTCCCCGGTGAACGTGCCCTCGGGGAAAAAAGCGAGTGACTGGCCACGGGCGGCTGTCCGGATCAGTCGCCGGGCATCCATGCCACCGCTATGGCGATTGGAGCGATCCACGAATTCCGAACCGATTCCCCGCAGCAGCCTGCCCGCCAGGGGTACGCGGATCATTTCCTTCTTGATGACGAAGCAGAAGTGCGCGGGCAGGGCGGCCTTGAGGATCACGCCATCCAGGTAGCTTGAATGATTCGCCACCACGACGCAGGGCGTCTTCGGGAGCAGTTCGCTTCCCTTCACGGTGAGGGGCATGCCTCCCAGCGGCAGGAACAGCCGAGCAGTGAATTTCGCGATCGTACGGCGGACCTTGAGGCCGGGCACGATGAGGACCAGCACGAGGGTCAACGAGCTCAACCCCAGGAACAGCGTGCAGGCGAACAGGCCGTACCCCTTCCGCACCAGCGAGCGCAGTCCGGAAATCATGCGCACCGCAGCGGCAGGGCGGTGCCGGGCAGGCCGGGAGTGAGTCGAGGCGGCGACATTCTGTGAACTGGTTCTCTTTATGTTAATAGACGGAACGTTCTGTGAGAGCTGTCACGCCCGTCGGGAGAGGGCGGTCAGCATACTTTCCCTAATGAGTACAGCCACGAAATCCTCGGTTTACGCGAAGTCCGGTCATGGCGCGGAACGCGGAGAAAGCGACAGTCCCTCGCTGCTTGCGATCGACCGTTTTCTCGATGCCGTCTGGATGGAGCGCGGACTGTCACCGAACACGCTGTCCGCCTATCGCGCTGACCTGACCGCCCTCGATCGCTGGTTGCAGGGTGCGGGTACGACGATCAGCACCGCCAAGCGCGCGGACATTCTGGCATTCATCGCCTGGCGCGTCGAATCAGGAGCGCGCCCCCGGTCCACGGCACGACAGCTATCCAGCTTCCGCCGCTTTTACCGGCATCTCGTCGGCGAAAAGCTCATCAAGGAAGATCCCACTGCCCAGATTGCGATGCCCAAGATCGGGCGGTCACTGCCCAAATCGCTGACGGAAGAGGAAGTCGAGTCACTGCTCGGCGCTCCGGCCATCCAGGACCCGCTCGGCCATCGCGACCGCACCATGCTCGAAGTCCTCTACGCGACCGGTCTGCGGGTGTCGGAACTCGTGAACCTGAAGTCCAGCCAGGTCAATCTGAACCAGGGCGTGATCCGCATCGTCGGCAAGGGGGATCGCGAGCGGCTCATTCCGCTCGGTGAGGAATCGGTACTCTGGCTCGTCCAGTTTGCCCGCGGTGCGCGGCACGAGATCCTGCTCGAACGGCAGACCGAATACATGTTTCCTACCCGCCGTGGCGACCGCATGACCCGCCAGGCGTTCTGGCACATCATCAAGCGGTACGCACAGAAGGCTGGCGTCCAGAAGGACCTGTCGCCCCATACGCTCCGCCACGCGTTCGCGACGCACCTGCTCAATCACGGCGCCGACCTCCGGGTGGTCCAGATGCTCCTGGGGCATAGCGACCTGTCTACCACCCAGATCTACACCCACGTCGCCCGCGAGCGGATGAAAGAGCTCCACTCGCAGCACCATCCCCGCGGCTGACCTTGTGCAGACGGGCGGGGTCCAAAAAAGCCCTGCTATACTGCCGCCGGCCCGATTCGGGACAGCGCTGAACCTCACCCCCCCTGCCGGTGTCGAACCGGCCGCAGTCCCTCGATCTGGTCCTGTAAGGAAGAGCCCGTCTTTGGAGCGCCGATGAATAGGCCGATGCATCGATTGACCCTGAGATTGCCCCTGGTCCTCCTGGGTTGCGTGTCATTGGCGTGGGGACCAGCCGGCCTTGCCGGAGACGCCCCGAAGGCAGCGCCCAAGGCCGACATCCGGGTCGAACTGGCGGCCAAGATCCCGGGTGCCAAGCCTGAAGACATCCGCACCTCCCCGCTGCCAGGCATCTACGAAGTGATGCTCGGCACCAGCGTCGGTTATATCAGCGCCGACGGCCGCTACCTGATCAGCGGCGACATGTTCGAGATCGCCACGCGAACGAACCTCACCGACATCCGCAAGGCGGATACGCGCCGCGCCATGATGGCTGGCGTCAAGGAAGACCAGATGATCGTCTTCGCGCCCGCCAAGGTGAAGCACACGATCACGATCTTCACCGACCTTGATTGCACCTATTGCCGCAAGTTGCACAGCAAGATCGGCGAGCTCAACAAGCTGGGCGTGAAGGTCCGGTATCTCGCCTATCCGCGCACTGGCCCGAACACCGAGTCATGGGCGAAGTTTGAACGGGTTTTCTGCGCGAAGGACCGCAAGGATGCCCTGACGAACGCCAAGCTCGGCGAAGCAGTGAAGTCGCCGGCTTGCGGCTCGACACCGGTTGCCAGCCAGTTCCAGCTCGGTGAGCAGGTTGGAGTGAATGGCACGCCTGCCATCATCACCGAGACCGGCGAGTACATTGGCGGGTACCTGCCGGCGGTGAAGCTCGTGCAGTACCTCGATACCGGCACGCGGCCCGGCCTGTAATCAGGCGTTCTTCAGGCTGCCCGACAGGGCGGACCGGGTGGCAGGTGGATGCAAGACCGGTGCACCACCCTGTTATCGCTCCAGCAGCTGCAGCTTGCCCGGCTTGCCGTCCCATTCCTTGGCATCCGCGGGAGCTGCCTTCTTCTCCGTGATCACCGGCCAGTTCCTCGCCAGATCCGCATTCAATTCCTTGAAGTGCTCCTGGCCGGCCGGCAGCTCTTCCTCCGAAAAAATCGCTTCGGCCGGGCATTCCGGTTCGCACAGCGTGCAGTCGATGCACTCGTCCGGGTCGATGACGAGGATGTTCGGGCCCTCGTGAAAACAGTCCACGGGACAGACCTCCACGCAGTCCATGTACTTGCATTTGATGCAGTTTTCGGTGACGACAAAGGTCATCGTAAGGCTCCAGTCAGGAACGCGTGCCAGTACCGTCCGGCCGGGCGGCGGCCGGTATTCTGCCAAACGCCCTGTGGACTGCAAGGATGCAGTCCGAATGAACTCATGCCTGCCGGCCAGGGTTGTCAGCTTCGAGGGGCGGGATGGGCCCGGTCGATGGTCTCGAAGTGGACGTCTTCCCGGCCTGCCCGCCGGTCCGAGTAGTAGCGTTTCAGGGCAAAATCAACGCTCCTGAACGCGATCTCCGGCCAGGGAATCCCGGCCTCATCGCAGAACCGGACCTCCAGGCTTTCCGGCCCGATGCCGATTGCAGGGTCGAGCAGGCGGGCGCGGAACATGATGTGGACCTGGTGTGCGTGGAGCACGTTGACGACCGCCAGCAGCGAACCGATCTCGACGCGGGCCAGGGCTTCCTCCATCGCCTCGCGGGCGGCGGCGGCCTCGACAGATTCGCCGTTCTCCATGAACCCGGCAGGAAGCGTCCAGTACCCTTTGCGCGGCTCGATGGCGCGGCGGCACAGGACGATCTTTCCTCCCGACTCGGGAATGCAGCCCGCGATGATCCGCGGGTTCTCGTAGTGGATTGTCTGGCAGGCCGTGCAGACGAAACGGGGCAGGTGATCCCCTTGAGGAATCAGCACCGTCACTGGCTGGCCGCAGGCCGAACAGAATTTCAAGGGAGCGCGTCTTCGAGGCAATGGTGGGAAGCACAGGATAGGCGTCTCGCGGGATGGCAGCCAACAACCATTCCTCCCGGGGTTGATTCAGGGTCCGTTGCATTACACTACCGGCCCCTCGTCGGCCCGGGGCGGCAGGGGACTCAAGGGAATTCCAGGCGGGAGAGAACGGCGTGCGCAGGGTACTGGTGGGTGTCAAACGGGTAGTGGACTACAACGTCCGGATCCGCGTCAGGCCGGATGGCACGGGCGTGGCCACTGATGGCGTGAAGATGAGCATCAATCCGTTCGACGAAATCGGGCTGGAAGAGGCCATCCGGATCAGGGAACGCGGCCAGGCCGATGAAGTCGTCGCCGTCAGCATCGGACCCGACGAAGTCCAGCAGCAGCTGCGGACGGCCCTGGCCATGGGAGCCGATCGGGCCATTCACGTGCAGACGAGTGCCGCCGTCGAGCCCTTGCAGGCCGCCCGGATCCTGCTCAAGCTCATCGGGAAGGAGCAGCCTCGGGTCGTGCTGCTCGGCAAGCAGGCCATCGACGACGACAACAGCCAGACCGGGCAGATGCTGGCAGCGCTGTGGGACCGGCCGCAGGCAACGTTCGCCTCGAAGATCGAACTCAAGGACAGCTCGGCCCTGGTGACGCGCGAAGTCGACGCCGGCCTCGAGAAGATCGAGGTGGATCTCCCCGCCGTGTTCACGACGGATCTGCGGCTCAACGAGCCGCGCTATGTGAAGCTGCCCGAGATCATGAAAGCCAAGAAGAAGCCGCTCGATGTCATTGCTCTCGAAGCGCTCGGTCTCGGGACGCCTCACGCGATTGCAGCGGTGAAGTATGAACCGCCGCCGCAGCGGACACGGGGTGTCATGGTCAAGAGCGTTGCGGAACTCGTGGCAGCGCTCAAGGAGAGGGGGCTGCTGGCATGAACAACGTCCTCATCATTGCCGAGCACGACGGCCGTCACTTGAGCGCGGCAACGGCGAGAACGGTGACGTGCGCCAGCCAGATTCCGGATGCGGTTCTCACGATTGCAGTGCTCGCCGCCGATCCGGGAGCAGTGGCGGAGCAGGCCGCAGCATTGCGAGGCGTCCAGCGCGTACTGACGATCACGCACCCGGCCAACGCCGCGCCGCTGGCAGCGGTACTGGCACCGCAGCTCGCGGAGTTGGCAGCGGGCTTCTCGCATGTGCTCGTTGCGTCGACGACGTTCGGCAAGGACGTGTTGCCGCGGGTCGCCGCGCTGCTGGATTCGCCGCAGATCAGCGATCTCATGGCCGTCGAGAACGAGCGCCGCTTCCGCCGTCCCGTCTACGCAGGCAATGCCATCGTCACCGTCGAAGTGGCTGCAGGCTGCAAGGTGATTGCAACCGTTCGCGCAGCTTCCTTCACGGCGGCCCCGGCAGGCGGGCAAGCTGTCATCGAGGCCGTTACCCTGACTGCCGCCTTGCCGACCCATACGCGATTCATCGGTGTCGAGTCCGGCGCAACCGATCGGCCGGATCTGCAGAGCGCCGCCCGCGTCGTCTCCGGCGGCCGGGCACTCGGCAGTGCGGAGAACTTCAGGCATATCTTCAGTCTTGCCGACCGTCTGGGCGCGGCGGTGGGCGCATCCCGCGCGGCGGTCGATGCCGGCTACGTGCCGAATGAACTGCAGGTCGGGCAGACCGGCAAGATCATCGCCCCCGAGCTCTACATGGCAATCGGCATTTCAGGCGCGATCCAGCATCTCACCGGCATCAAGGACGCGCGCACGATTGTCGCCATCAACAAGGATGTGGAAGCGCCGATATTCGAGGTTGCCGATATCGGCCTCGTGGGCGATCTCTTCACCATTCTTCCGGAGCTCGAGCAGGCGCTGGCGAACAAATAGCGCGCCGGCTTTCCGGCCTTCATCGGGTAATTTCTACACTCACCTCCCGACGAGGTTGAGCCTCGTTGCTCCAGACGCTAAGGTGAACGAGTGATCGATGGCATCGTTCCTGTATCCGCACAGGGGCGGGCGTTGTTTCTTGATGTCGACGGTACTCTCCTTGAGATTGCCGATTCGCCGGACGCAGTGCGGGTGCCGGCATGTCTCAAGGAATTGCTCGCCAGGCTGGTTTCGCAGGAAGCCGGCGCAATGGCGCTGGTCAGTGGCCGCCAGCTGGTGCAGCTCGATCGCCTTTTCGCTCCGCAACGCTTTGCCGCCGCGGGCCTCCATGGCCTGGAACGGCGTGATGCGCAAGGCCGATACTTCGGCTCGCCCGATGCGTCACTCGCCGTGTTGCCTGCCTTCGCGCGGGCGCGTGTGGCAATGACTGCCCTTGCCTTGCAGCACCCCGGGCTCTTCTTCGAGGACAAGGGCCTCGCACTGGCACTGCACTATCGCCGGGCTCCGGCCCTCAAGGGACTGGTGACGCAGGCTGTGGACCGGGCACTTGTGGATCTTGGGCCTGCTTTCCACCTCCAGGCGGGAAAGAGCGTGCTGGAGATCAAGCCGTGCACGGGGTCGAAGCGCACGGCGATCGAAGCGTTCATGCAGGAGCCGCCATTCCGCGGGCGGTTGCCGGTCTTCGTAGGCGATGACGTGACCGACGAGGATGGTTTCGCAGCCGTCAATGCGCTGGGCGGTGACTCCATCCGCGTCGGCCCTGCGGTTGCTACCCGGGCGCGCTGGCAGTTGCCCGACGTGCCGGGGGTTCTTGAATGGCTCTCGCAATCGCTCTCCTGAGGAACCGTCCATGCCCGCGCACCTCAATCTCGGCGTGACAGGCAACTGCCAGATCGGTTCGCTGCTGGACGATCGCGGCAGGCACGTGTGGACGTGCCTGCCGCGTTTTGACGGCGACCCGATGTTCTGTGCGCTCCTGCGCGACGATCCGGAAGAGGCAGGCCAGGGGTTCTTCGAGGTGGAGCTCGAAGGCTGCAGCCGTTCCGCCCAGCGTTATCTGCGCAATACCGCGATCCTCGAGACGATCCTGTCTACCGATGAGGGCGTGCAGGTACGCATCCTCGATTTCTGTCCGCGCTTCCGGCTGTTCGGCCGGAACTTCCATCCCGCCATGCTCATCCGCATCGTCGAGCCGGTCTCCGGCCACGCTGTGGTCCGGGTGCGGATGCGTCCGCTCACTGCCTATGGCGAGCGCGCGCCGGTGCGCCGGCTCGGGAGCAGTCATATCCGCTACGAAGGGTCCTGGATGACACTGCGCCTGACGACGGACGCCTCGCTCACCGCCGTGACGGAAGAGCGTCCCCTCGTGCTGCGCGAGCGGCTCACTTTCATTCTCGGGCCGGATGAGTCGATTGCGGAATCGGTTGACTCACTGGCGCAGCGCTTCCTCGTCGAGACGGAACGCTACTGGGTTGACTGGGCGCGCAGTCTCGCGATCCCTTTCGAATGGCAGGAAGCCGTCATTCGTGCCGCGATCACGCTCAAGCTTTGTTCCTTCGAGGACACTGGAGCCGTCATCGCAGCGATGACGACTTCCGTGCCTGAAGCCGCGGGCAGCGGCCGCAACTGGGACTACCGCCACTGCTGGTTGCGCGACAGCTATTTCACGATCCAGGCGCTGAACGGCCTTGGCGCGACGCGCACGATGGAGGCGTACCTGCGCTACCTCGCCAATATCGTGGCGGGGGCTGAAGCCAGTCGCCTGCAGCCGGTGTACGGCATCAGCGGGCAGGCGGCGATCGTCGAAAGCATCGTCACCACGCTGCCTGGTTATCGCGGCATGGGCCCGGTGCGTATCGGGAACCAGGCGTACGAGCAGCATCAGCACGACGTCTACGGTGCCGTGATTCTGGCCGCCACCCAGGCGTTCTTCGATTCGCGACTCACCCAGCCCGGGGATGTCGCGGCCTTCACGCAGCTTGAAGCGGCGGGCGAGCGCTGCGTTGCCCTGTTCGACCAGCCCGATGCGGGATTGTGGGAATACCGTGGCCGTGCCCGCGTCCATACATTTTCAAGTGCGATGTGCTGGGCCGGAGTGGACCGACTGGCCCGCATCGCCCGGCATCTGGGTCTTGAGGACAGGGGTACCTGGTGGCGGAATCACGCGGACCTGATCCACGCGCGCATCTGTGCGGCAGCCTGGGACGAAGGGCAGCAGAGTTTCACGGAAAGCTGGGGGCTGCCGGCGCTCGATGCGAGCCTGCTGCTGCTGCATGAGCTGGGATTCCTGGCAGCGGACGACCCGCGCTTCATCGGGACGATTGCCGCCGTCGAGCGTACGTTGCGGCGCGGCGACTATCTGATGCGCTATGTTGGCGAGGACGACTTCGGCTTGCCGGAGAATGCCTTCAACATCTGCACGTTCTGGTACGTCAATGCGCTGGCGGTCACGGGGCGCAAGGCCGAAGCCCGGCAGATCTTCGAGAACATGCTGGCACGGCGCAACCCCCTTGGCCTGCTGTCGGAAGATCTCGACACGGTGACCGGCGAGCTCTGGGGCAACTACCCGCAGACCTACAGCCTCGTTGGCATCATCGGCGCCGCGATCCGGCTCAGCCGGTCGTGGGAGGAAGCGCTGTGAGCAGGCTCGTGTGCGTTTCGAACCGGATCTCGCTGCCGCGTCGAGCGTCCGCTCCCGGCGGTCTTGCAGTCGGCGTCCTCCAGGCGCTGAAGCAGTCGGGGGGAATGTGGTTCGGCTGGGGCGGAGAGATCGGGGAAAGCGACGTCGGTGACCCGGACATCCATATTCGCGACGGCGTCACGTTCGCGACCATCGACCTCACGCAGGGCGACTTCGACCGTTACTACAACGGTCATGCCAACGACATCCTGTGGCCGCTGTTCCACTACTTCGTCAAGGACTTCCGCTTCAGCCAGGACAATCATGACAGCTACCAGAACGTCAACAGGATGTTTGCGCAGAAGCTCCTGCCGCTCCTCACGGACGACGACATCCTCTGGATCCACGACTACCACCTGATTCCGCTGGCCAGGCAGCTGCGTGAACTCGGCTACAAGCGGCCCATCGGCTTCTTCCTGCACATTCCCTTTCCGAACATCGAGGTGCTGCGCATCCTGCCGACGTATGCAGAGCTGCTCCGGGACCTGACGACCTATGACGTCGTCGGCTTCCACACCGATAATGACCTGCGTGCCTTTCAATCCGGCATCGACTACCTGTTCGGCGCAGAAGCGATCAAGGGTGATGGCCGCATCGTCGTCGGTGACCGCATCACGATCGCCGATGTCTTTCCGATCGGCGTCGATGTCGACAGGGTCCAGGCGAGCGCGGCAGAGGCGATGAGCACCGAAGTGGTCCGGCGCATGGTCGACAGCCTCCTCGGGCGCAAACTGATGATCGGCGTGGACCGCCTGGATTACAGCAAGGGACTGGTGGAGCGCTTTGCCTCCTACCAGCAGTTCCTGGAAACCTATCCGGACAATCTCGGGCGCATCACCTATATCCAGATCGCGCCGATCTCGCGTAGCGACGTGCGGGCCTACGTCGAAATCCGCCGGCAGCTCGAGCAGGCGGCGGGCCGCACCAACGGGCGCTTCGGTGATACCGACTGGACGCCGATCCGCTACCTCAATCGCAACTTTCCGCATGCGACCATGATGGGCTTCCTGCGGGCATCCAATGTCGGCCTCGTTACGCCGTTGCGCGATGGCATGAATCTCGTCGCCAAGGAATATGTCGCTGCGCAGGATTCGACCGACCCGGGCGTGCTGATCCTGTCGTCGCTGGCGGGGGCGGCGCGTGAACTGACTGCGGCACTCCAGGTCAATCCGTACGATACTCATGCCGTGAGCAGGGCGATCCAGACAGCGCTGGCGATGCCTTTGCCAGAGCGTCGAGAGCGGCATCTGGCCATGCTCGAGGTGCTCAAGCGCAACGATATCGCGGCATGGACGGGACGCTTCGTGGCGGCGCTGGAAGCGTGTGTCGGGAAGTAGGCAATCAAGCTGATGGAGCAACTGACAGCGATCGGCCAGATCGGGTTCCTGGGGAACACGGTCCTGCGCTGGGGAGTGGCGGCGTTGATCGCCCTCGCCGTGATGTTGCTGCTGCTGTTCGGCCGCCGCCTCGTCCGCAGTCGTTACCAGCGGATGCGCAGCACGGACAGGGTCGAACTGCTCGAAGTGCCGTTCAGCATCGTCCAGCGCACGGCGTTCCTGTTCATTTTCGTGGTCGCCGTCGCCGCGGGCCTGGCGACGCTGGAGCTCGACGACACCCGGCGCACGGCAGTAGCGACTGCCGCGATCATCGCGTTCTGCTGGCAGATGGGTTTGTGGCTCTCGGCTGCACTCGTGGCCTGGCTCGAGCATCGCCGCATGCATGTGCTGGCCGAAAACCGCGCGGCAGCCGGTTCCCTCGACATCATCGCCTTCATCGGGCGCATGGTGATCTGGGCGGTAGTGCTGTTGCTGACGCTCGACAATCTGGGGATCAACATCACGACGCTGATCGCCGGCCTCGGCATCGGCGGCATCGCCATCGCGCTCGCGGCGCAGAACATCCTCGGCGACCTCTTCGCATCGCTGTCGATCACGTTCGACAAGCCGTTCATCATTGGCGATTTCCTGGTGGTCGGCGATGTAATGGGCACGGTCGAGACCATCGGCATCAAGAGCACGCGCCTGCGCAGCCTCACGGGCGAGCAGATCGTCATGTCGAATGCCGATCTGCTCTCGAGCCGGGTGCGGAATTTCCAGCGCATGCGCGAACGCCGTATCGTGTTCACGCTGGGTATCACCTACGAGACGCCGCGTGAGCGCCTGCAGCGCATTCCCGACCTGGTGAGGAAGATCATCGAAGCCCAGAGCCAGGTGCGCTTCGAGCGCTGTCACTTTGCGAAGTTCGGCCCGTCATCGCTCGACTTCGAAACGGTGTATTTCGTGCTGACTGCCGACTTCAACCGCTACATGGACATCCAGCAGGCAGTGAACTTCGCGATCCACGCCGCTTTCGAGCAGGAGCAGATCGACTTCGCGTACCCGACGCAGAGGCTGCTGATGCCCGTGGCGCCGGCTGCTACCGTCATCGGTTGATCACGTCCCGGCTTGATTGCAGCGTATGATCCGTTCGGCGCCGACCATGGGAGATGCAGCAATGGGTGGGGGACGCGGGGACCGGCCGGATATCACGCATCCCAGGCGGATCAACTGGCGCGGCTTCAGCTTCGAAGTCATCTCGTACCAGCCCTTCACCGACGAGCAGGCACTGAAGGTCGTCGAGCACTACATTCGCTCGCACACCCACGAGCTGCGGAAGAAGTTCCAGCACGAGGTCATCCAGGTCCGCACCGCTTTCACCCGCGACGAGGCAGCTCGCCTCGCCGCGCCCTCAGACGAGTGACGTTCCTTTCGGCACGCGCACGACCGTCGTGCCGGCGATCTTGTCGTGCCATGACTGCTTCTGCTCGTCGAACACCACCCAGATGAAGCCGAGGCCGGCAACCGCCAGCGACAGGAAGCAGCCGAGTGCGCGGACCACCGCCGTGGGCCAGTCGATGGGCCGGCCATCAAGACGGACGACTTTCAGGCCGCAGACGATGCCGCCGACCGTCGTACCCTTCAGTTTCCACATCACGGCGCCGTAGATTGCCAGCAGCGGCAGCGTGATCGATCCGGGGTCATACAGGAACACGAGCACTGTGCCGATGAGCACGAGGTCCAGCAGCAGTGCGCCCATGCGAATCCAGAACCCGGCTCGTGGCAACGAAGTGGCGTCGGCAAGCGGCGCTACCTTTGCAGCCGGGGCTGGCGCTGAGGTAGCTGCAGGAGCAGGTGCTTCGCCAGCCGCGCCTGCCATCGTTGCCGATGCGGGCGTGAATCCGGCAGGCTGATCGCCCGGAGCATTTCCTGATGGCGCGTAGTGCGTGCCTGAAACGGGAGCGACCGGAGGATGCGCTTCCTGCCACGCGAGCAGCAGGGTGTACACCACCACGCCCAGTCCGATCATGCCTAGCAGGTTGAACACGATGAATCCGATGACCGGTACCAGGTAGAGCGCCAGCACGATCGCGCCGCCCAGCGCTACCCCGATGGCCGGATGGTTCCAGGGGCCTTCGCCAAACAGCCGGGTGCCGCGACTGCCGATCCAGGCGAGCATGACGGCTTTGCCGAAGAGTCCCGCGAGGAACAGCGCGATCCCGAAGAACGGGATGGCGGGAATGCCGATGACGGTGACGATCAGGAGGAAGATGCAGATCGGCGTCAGCATCGGGACCAGCACCGAAGCCAGCAGGGAGCGGCCCGGATACTGCTCCAGCGTGCTCACGCAGCGGCGCAGACTGCTTCCGAACAGCAGCGCCAGCACGAAGTAGAAAGCCAGGAAACCGAGCGCGAGCGTCCACGCCCAGCCCAGGCCCGGTTCGAGCGCGAGCGGTCGCCCGAGCAGCAGACAGTGCTTCACCCACGTGCGGAACCAGTCGAAGCTGCCCACCCGGATACCGGGAATCACGGTCTGGATCTCGCCACCGACACGGGCGGCTGCGTCCCGGACCAGGGACCCTCCGAGGACGACGACGTCCTCTTCGACATCGGCTTCGGGGCCGAGCTCGACTTTGCCGAAGACAGCAACAACCTGTTCACCGATCCGGCCATTCACATAGACATCGCCCAGGATGGCAACCGCACTCTCGCCCACCGAGCCGGTGACACGGGTATTGCCAAGAATCGAAACGATGGATTCCGCCACGTCCCCGTCGCTGGAGGCAGACCCGACGATCGCCACGACTGCGTCGGTCGACTGGCCCGCTGCGAGTGAAGCGTCACTCCCGATGGCCACCACGGCATCGCCATTCCCTCGGCGTCCCCCTCGCTCGAACGAAAAGGGCTCCTCCGCTTCGGGAACCGTATCCGGCACCGGATCGGGAGCCACTGGAAGCTCCGGCGTGGCAGGGGCTGCGGGTTCCTGCGCATGGACCTGCGGCCCCAGTCCGGCGCAGGCGAGCAGGGCGAGAAGGAAGAATCTGGATGTGGAGTTCATGGTGTGACTGCGAAGTGGAGGGTTCAGCGGCTGGCGCGAAACACCCGGTAGCCCAGGGCTCCGAGGCCGAAAAACAGTGCATAGAGGCCCAGCAGCACCGCGCCGCCCGTGTAGAGCCAGGCTTGCGGAATGCCAGCGAGGAGCGCGCGGGAGACCTCGGTCAGGGCGAAAACGAGATCGGCGACCGTTGCAGCCCAGGACAGCCCCGGCGCGACTGCGGAAATGCCGGTCGTTTCCACTGCATCGATCGTGGCAGTGACGCGTTCCCACGCCAGCAGGCCGACGCGGATGAAGCCCACGGAGGCGATGAGGAAAACGAGGCGCGCGGCCACCGGCCAATGCAGGAATCCACGTCGCCACCAGGGCACTGTGGGGGCCCGCGCCACCGCTGCCAGGACTCGCGCTTCGAGCGATGCGGGTGCCCGCAACGGCGGCTGGTCGCGGAGCGCCTGGTCGATGAGGCCTTCGAGGCGGTCGGGCGAAGGGGTATCGG
This sequence comes from Pseudomonadota bacterium, assembly GCA_031398625.1. Lineage (GTDB taxonomy): Bacteria > Pseudomonadota > Gammaproteobacteria > Steroidobacterales > Steroidobacteraceae > CAIUGU01. The sequence continues at coordinate 643 of JANNNQ010000348.1, read as the reverse complement.
GGTGCATGGTAGTCAGGGACTCGTGGCCTTGAGTTCATGCGCCCGGCTCGCGAGGCTGTGGGCAAGTTGCAGGCGGGCGCGATGGATATCGGTCTTCACCTTCGAGAGCGAGATGCCGAGCCGGGAAGCGATATCCTCATAAGGCATTTCCTCGAAGTGAAAGAGGACGAGGGGCACGCGTTGATGCTCCGGTAGCCGGGCGAGCGCCGTCTCGACTACCTGCCTGCGATCCGCCGCATCGAGGGTTGTGAAGACTTCGTCGGTCAAGGTATCCGCAGCCAGAAAGGCAGGTTCGGGCTCATCGCCGTCGCCGCTGTCGGGGCCCAATTCGGAGAAGAGGCGCCAGCGGCGACGGTAACGCGAGAGATGGTTGAGGCTGAGGTTGGTCGCGACGGTTTTCAGCCAGCCCCCGGCCGCCGTGCTGGTGCGCAGCTGGGCAAAATGCCCGTAGGCTTTCAGGAACACTTCCTGCGCAATGTCCTCGGCCTGCGGTGGGCTGCCGGTGAGCCGCAACGCGGTGGAGAAGACCATGTCCTGATAGGCGCGCATGAAGGCCGCGAACTCCTGAGGTTCCTGTGGGGAGGAGGGATGCACTTTATGGAAGCCCTGACTTCTGCTTCGATGCGCCAGCGACCTTGAGTTT
>JANNNQ010000334.1:0-2868 GCA_031398625.1 Pseudomonadota bacterium | reverse complement strand
AACCAGCGCGCGGCCACCCGCAAGCTGGTTGTCATGGTGCTGCAATTCGGCGAAAAGAACCCCGGCATGGCGCGCGTGATGGTAGGCGATGCGCTGGTGTTTGAAAACGAGCGGCTGCAGGCGCGCATGAACCAGTTTTTCGATAAGCTCGAGTCCAGCCTGAAGCAAAGCCTGCGTGATGAGGGCGCCGGCAATGGCGCCGCCACCCCCACGGTCGACGCGCAGGTGCGCGCATCGGTGATCGTCGCCTTCATGGTCGGACGCCTGCAGCGCTTTACCCGCTCCGGTTTCAAGCGCTTGCCGACCGATAGTCATTGCACTTTCTGGAGTCATACTATGTTTCCTTCAAGTATAGAAGCTTTTTGCCAAGGAACCGATAATGAGATGCCAGCCATCGACTAATACAAAAAGCATTAATTTAAATGGAAGTGAAATAATCATCGGTGACAACATCATCATACCCATGGCCATTAGTACGCTTGATACAACCAGGTCAATGATTAAGAATGGAATAAATACGACAAAACCAATCTGGAAGGCGGTTTTTAGTTCGCTCGTGATATGGGCTGGAACAAGTATTTTCAACGGCCACGTCCGGGCCTGACACCAACTATCTGCGGTTCACCGGCGGCGAGCACGTGGTGCTCGGCGGGACGGACCAGAACGACACGATGGTGGGCGGGATCGGCGACGACGCGCTGTTCGGCGACGACGGCGACGACTCGCTGGATGGTGGCGCAGGCGTCGACTTCATCGAGGGCGGCGATGGCAACGACATCATCCAGGACCTCGGCGGCGACGACAACATCAAGGGCCAGGACGGGCACGACGCGATCAATGGCGGGCCGGGCATCAACCTGATCATCGGCGGTACCGGCAACGACTTCATCTTCACCGGCAGCGACATCACCGAGGTGTTCGCGGGCGAAGGCAATGACTTCATCTTTGGCAACAAGGTGAATGAGCTGCAGGCCGGCAACGAGGGCGACGACTGGATCGAGACGGGTACGCCGGACGGCTCCGCGGGCGACAACTTCGATAACTTCGCGCGCGACACCATCAAGGGGCACGACGTGTTCCTGGGCGATGGGGGGCCGGACGAATACGTCATGGAAGGCGGCGACGACATCGCGGTCGGCAGCAACAGCGTCAACAAGGTCGAGGGCATGTCCGGCTTCGACTGGGTGACGTACAAAAGCCAGCTGGGCGCAACGTACGCCGACCTGCTGCTGCCGGCGTTCGACGAGACGCCGATCCCGCCGAACCCGGATACGGCCCTCGACCGGTTCGCGAATGTCGAGGGGATCGCAGGGTCGCGGTTCAGCGACACGCTGCTGGGCACCAACGTGACGGCCGCCGACATGCCGACCGAGGGACAGCAGGGCAGCGTGCTCGACGCCGCGGGCATCGCGCGGATCGCCGGGCTGCAGGCGATCCTGACCGACGTGAACGGGGTCAACCTGACGTCCTTCGACGGCGGCAACATCATGCTGGGCGGCGGCGGCAGCGACAGCATCGTCGGGCTGGGCGGCGACGACATCATCGACGGCGACCGCTGGCTCAACGTCCGGATCAGCGTGCGTAGCGCGACGGACCCGAACGTCGAGATCGACACGGCGAACAGCATGCTGGAGCTGCGGACGGAGCTGTTCAACGGCACCTATCACGGCGGCCAGCTGGTGATCGTGCGCGAGATCCTGGACGACCAGAACAACCCAGACGTCGATGTCGACCGGGCGGTATTCGGAGGCAACCTCGCTGATTACACGATCACCCGTCTCAGCGACCGGGTGATCGTGTCGGACAACGTCGGCACGGACGGTACCGATACCCTCTACAACATCGAACTCCTCGAATTCGCCGACCAGACGATCGAAGCGCGGCGGCCGCCGAACACGCCGGCTTCCGGGCAGCCGGTGATCAGTGACACGACGCCGACGGAAGGCGGCGTGCTCGCCGCCAACACCGCGGCGATCTTTGACCCGGAGAACCTGGGGACGTTCAGCTTCCAGTGGCAGTCGTCCGCGAATGGCACCACCTGGGTCAATATCGGCGGCGCGACGGCGGCGACCTTCACGCCGATACAAGCCCAGGTTGGCCTTGTCCTGCGGTTGTCGGTGAGCTTCGTCGATGGCCAGTCGAACCCGGAGGAGGTGTTCTCCGAGCCGACCGACGTCGTCGGCGACCGGTTCGTGGGCGACGGTGGCGCGAACCTGTTCAACGGGACGGCCGGCGCAGACGACGCCAACGGCGGGCTTGGCAACGACACGCTGAACGGGCTGGCAGGTGTCGACACGCTGGTCGGCGGCGGTGGGGCGGACAGCCTCAACGGCGGCATCGGTGCGGACTCGATGGTAGGCGGTTCGGAGAACGACACCTACGTCGCTGACGACGTGGGCGACGTGGTGGTGGAGGCGGCGGGTGGCGGCCTGCAGGACGTGGTGCAGACGACGCTTGCGGCCTACACGCTCGGCGCGAACGTGGAGCAGCTGACGTTCGTCGGCGTGGGCGGTTTCGCCGGCACCGGCAACGAACTCGCGAATACGATTCGCGGCAACGGCGGCAACGACACGCTGGATGGCGCGGTCGGCGTCGATACGATGATCGGCGGCGCGGGCAACGACACGTATCGCGTGGACGTCGCCGGCGACCGGGCGAACGAGGGGGCGGGGAACGGCATCGACACCATCCTCTCCACCAGCGGCGTGTACGAGTTGACCGCGAACGTGGAGCACCTGACCCATGTCGGTGCCGGCGCGACGACGGTGACCGGGAATGGTCTTTCCAACTCGATCGTCGGCGGAGCCGGGGCGGACAACCTGGCCGGGCGCGGGGGGAACGACACGATCGCCGGCGGCGGCGGCAACG
>JANNNQ010000352.1:0-7290 GCA_031398625.1 Pseudomonadota bacterium | reverse complement strand
CTGGAACACCGACTTCGCGATATCCAGACCGATCGTCGCAACCTTCTCCATCGTGGCTCTCCTTCCAGCTCAACCCCGCGATCATAGCGCGGGAGGGGTGGAGAGCCGTCCACAGCATCAGTAGCAGACTGTCCGCTTTCAGCGGCCCAGACCCAGAAAACGGACGCGAAAGATAGCCACTCAACGCTGGCCTTTGTCAGTCACGGGTCGTCTTTTTGCCGCGAGAGTTCCGCACTCTCGCGCTTCAGCGGCCTCGACACCGGGCAGACTTGCTGCACGTAGGAATTGAGCGTGTTAGCGAGACTTTCAGGCAGGAGACGATAGTAGACAAACTGTCCACGTTTCTCGCTCGCGATCAGTCCGGCATTCTCAAGCACCGAGAGATGTTGCGAGACGGCAGGCTTCGACATTTCGAACCGAGCGGCGATTTCGCCCGCGTTGAGTTCAGCCTCCGACAGATACGCGAGGATTTTGCGGCGTGGTGCGGATGCGAGTGCTTCGAAGGTTTTCTGCATGCCTCCAATTAAGGAGTAAGCTAACCGCTTGACAAGAGGTTGGCTACGCTTAAGCCATAAGCTAAATACCTGTCCGACGGGAGCGACCATGGAGAGTGACTGTGCGACAAACGACCGTTGCCGCGTCAACAGTCTAGTGGAAACGCCGAGTTGTGATCCGGAAATGGGATCGGTCCACTGGGATCCTGCTCACTCGTTCTGGAATGGCGGGATGCTCGCCACAGCGCTTTTGCTCGGCCCAGTTTATTTTGCCTGGGATACTGTATTCGTATTCGCCCTGTTGACCGGTGCGTCGCTGCTGCTGGGTCACAGCATCGGCTTCCACCGACTTCTGATCCACCGCAGCTTCGCCTGTCCGTTCTGGGTTGAGCGCGTCCTCGTCTGGGTTGGAACCTGCGTCGGCATGAGCGGGCCGTTCTGGATGATCCGCACGCACGATTTGCGCGACTGGGCGCAGCGCAATCCGCACTGCCACGACTACCTCGCCCACCGTGGTGGCCTGCTGCGCGATTATGTGTGGCAGATGCATGGCCGTCTTGAGCTTAACTATCCGCCCTCGTTCGAGCTTGGCCGTGTCGCGCGCGATCCCTTCTATCGCTTCCTCGAGAAAACCTGGATGTTGCAGCAACTGCCGATCGCGGCGCTGCTGTTCGCGCTCGGCGGCTGGGGCTGGGTCGTCTGGGGTGTCTGTGTTAGAGTGGCGGTATCGGTCACCGGGCACTGGTTCGTCGGGCATCTCGCGCACACCCGTGGACCTCAGAACTGGACCGTCGTTGATGCAGGAGTGCAGGCGCACGACGTTCCGTGGGCCGCGATCCCGACAATGGGCGAGGCGTGGCACAACAACCACCATGCCTATCCCGGTTCTGCGCGGATCGGCATCCATCCCGGCCAACACGATCCGGGTTTCGCCTTCATCCGCCTTTTGCAGCGGCTAGGCCTCGCTTGGGATATCGTCCTACCTGAGCATCTGGATCGCGAACACGCTATCCGGAGGATCGACAGCCCCACATCGGTGAACGCCGAGCCCTTGGCGGGGTATAGCTCATGACCCTCGCTACATCGGAGCCCATTCGCAGAGCCGCCTATTTGGTAGGTGCGCTCGCTCTTATCGCGAGCCAGAATCTTGTCGCTTGGTGGGTGATCCAAGCTTACGGGACCGCGCGTCCGATCGACCTTTCATTCTGGCTTACCCCGCTCGCTGCCGCGCTGGAAATCCAATATCTTTCACCCTTCTTGGCAGCGGCCGTGTTCGCATACAGCCTCGCCGTTGCCTGGGTGCTCGCGCTCCTTTCCTTCCGATTGGCGCGGCAGACGAATAGAGGGTTCATCCTCGCGGTTCTGAGCGTCGTCCCGATCGTGCAACTGCCGGCCATTGCGCTCAATGCCGTGCTGCCCGCGAGAGATGCGCTGGGCGAAAAAAGCCCGGCGCACGGCCACGCCGCCCGGAGTGTGACCATTGGGTTGCTGTCGGGTGTCGCGCTGATCGTCCTCGCGGTCTTGGTCTCGGCGGTGACCTTTGGTGCTTATGGATGGGGCCTTTTCGTCATGACGCCGTTTCTCGTCGGCGCAACGACCGGGTATCTGGTCAATTCACGCGAAGACCTGGGCACTTCGCGTACAATGAAGCTAGCGATCCTCGCGGCGGGGCTCGGAAGCCTTGCACTGATCGTTCTCGCGCTCGAAGGCATCGCTTGCATCCTGCTCGCCGCACCGCTGGCTGTGCCGGTAGTGATGCTAGGTGCGGCACTCGGTCGCCGCGTCTCGCTCGTGCTCCTTGAGCGCAAGAACCCAATCGCAAGCGTCGCGTTCGTCCCCATGGTGTTCATGATGGGCGGCGCGGTCCCCGCCGAAGCTCCGATCATGACGCAGCACGATATCGTCATCGCAGCGTCGACCGAACGGGTTTGGCAGGCGCTGACCGCCGCTGAAATCATCCGCACCTCTCCCGGGCTACCGGCACTCGCGGGCCTCGCCCACCCAATCCGTTCTCAGCTTGTGGGTGAAGGGGTCGGAGCCCGGCGCATCGGCACCTTTTCGACCGGTCCAGCGGTTGAGGTCGTCACTCGCTGGGAGCCAGGAGAAACACTCGCTTTCCAGGTCGAGCGTCAGCCGCCCGCGATGGAGGAGATGAGCCCCTATCGCCGCGTCCACGCGCCGCATGTGGAAGGCTATTTCACGACCGGAGAAACACGCTTTGAACTTACATCGCTTAAAGGCGGCCGGACCCGCTTGCGCATTCATTCCGAACATTGGTTGATGATCGATCCGCTGCCCTATTGGGAGCCGATCGCGCGCTTGGCTATCCGGCTAAACGTCGAACGGGTGCTCAAGGATATCAAAGTCAAATCCGAGGAGTGAGGCGCCATCCCGTACAGCACCGCGCGCCAGGATATCGATACTTATTGGGCGGCAAGCAGGCAGTCCGGTTTGTGGGCCGCCGACACACATATGCCTGCCGCGTAGGAATCATCGCGCGCGATTGGCTTTGCACTGGCCGTCAGGAAATGCGCACCAAACTACCCACCCCATCTAGCGTCTCGAAGGTCGTCTCATGCCCAGTAAAAAGCGCGACAACCTGCGCTGCCGTGCGGCAGTGCTCACCAATTTTGACGCTCGTGAATGTACCACCGCCCGCGAGAGCAAATGGCAAGATAAGCTGGTCCTGCAGATACGGCCCCGCAAAGGCTTCCGAAGCCTCATAACCGGCCATCCGCTTGCCCGCTGTCGATCCGATGCGCTCGGCGGACAGACCGAGTTTGCCAAAGCCGGAGACAACCTCAGTCACCTGGTCGTACACGGCATCCAGCACCAGCGCCACGCCTGGCCCTTGATCGCCCGGCACTTCCCGGAGCGTAACCGCGTCGTCGGACCAACCGGACAGATTCTTCATCGCGGCCTTGCGAATTCGGGCGGCAATTTCGACCGGAAGCCCAGCGTAGAGCACGCTCCCGCTGCGCGATTTCAACGCGCCACGGTCGATGCAATCGAGACGTCGCAGCGGCGCGGGCTCAATGTCAATTTCAATCCGGCCCCCACCGCGCGGAAAAAAGCCATGACGCTTTAGCTTGACGCTGACGCGCGGTCCCATGCGCTCGAACACCGGCAAGAAGCAGTGTGCGATAAAGTCGAACGGCGGAGCCATGCTGGCGTGCGTGCCCCCCTCGATCACCACGTGCGAAGGACCGTCGGCGAGCGCGAGAGGCACCAGAACTGTCTGGAGCACGAGCGCAGTCGAGCCGGCGGTCCCGACCGCAAAATGGTAATCCCCGGCGCGGACCGATCCAGGCCGGAAAACGATGCGCGACGATCCCAGCTCGAGGCCTTCGCACTCGCTTGCACCGATCGAGCAGGCGGCCTCAATGGCAGTGAGATGCTGTCGCATCAGGCCGGGCTGGTCGCGTTTGCCACGAATGTTCTCGATCGTGAACGGCTGCCCAGTCACGAGCGAAAGCGCGCAGGCGTTGCGCAGCACCTGCCCGCCGCCCTCGCCTTCCGAGCCGTCGATAATGATCATTTCGAACTTCCTGAAAAAAATTCGATGGCGGCGTGAAAGGCTTTAGCCCTTCACGCACACCACCTGCTTCAAGGTATGGACGACCTCGACTAGGTCGGCCTGCGCCCTCATCACCGCTTCGATCGGCTTGTAGGCGCGCGGCGTCTCATCAATCACGCCTTCGTCCTTGCGGCATTCGACCCCGGCAGTGTCGGCGATGTGCTCAGCGAGCGACACCTCCTTTTTTGCTTGGGTCCGGCTCATTACGCGGCCTGCTCCGTGCGAGCAGCTGTCGAAGCTATCGGCATTGCCAAGCCCGCGCACGATAAAGCTCTTGGCGCCCATCGAGCCCGGGATGATGCCCATCGTACCCTTTGCCGCGCGCACCGCGCCCTTGCGCGTCACCAGCACGTTCTCGCCGAAGTGGTTCTCGCGTGTCACGTAGTTGTGATGGCAGTTCACCGCCTCGCACTCCGCCGTGAAGGGCTTGGTGATTTGGCCGCGTAGCGCCGCCACGACGTGCGTCATCATCACCTGCCGGTTCAGGCGGGCGAAGTCCTGTGCCCACTCCACCGCCTCGACGTAGTCGTCAAAATGGTCGGTCCCTTCGGGAAAATAGGCGAGATCCTCGTCCGGGAGGTTGATGTGCCACTTGCGCATGTCCTTCTTGGCGAGCTCTATGAAGTAACGCCCGATCGCATTGCCGACGCCGCGGCTGCCCGAGTGGAGCATGACCCAGACGCGCTGCTCCTCGTCGAGGCAAAGCTCTATGAAGTGGTTCCCCGTTCCGAGTGTGCCCAGGTGCACCAAATGATTGGCTCTCTCGAGCTTGGGATATTTTGCGATGATGCGGTCAAAGCGACGCACCAGGGCTGACCACCCTTCGATTACCTCGCTCGGCGGGTCGCCCCAGGCACCCTTGTCTCGTCCGCCCCGGCCAACGCTGCGGCCATGCGGCACCGCGCGCTCGATCGCGGCGCGAACACCCTCGAGGGTGTCCGGCAGGTCGCTAGCGACCAGCGAAGTGCGCGCGGCCATCATGCCGCAGCCGATGTCGACGCCTACCGCTGCCGGGATCACCGCCCCCTTGGTAGGGATGACCGAACCAACTGTCGCACCGATGCCCACATGCACGTCCGGCATGGCCGCGACATGCTTGAAGATGAAGGGCATCTTCGCTGCGCGAGCAAGCTGCTCGCGCGCCTTCTCATCAACCGGCACGCCGCGGGTCCACATCTTGATCGGCTTGCCGCCTTCTACGTGGGTCTGTTCATAGGTCGTCTGCGTCATCGTCCATTCCAATCTCTGCGCGCCCGTTGGGGGTGGCCGGCCCATTCCGGCCACCCCGGCCGCGCTGTGCCGGATTGTTCGACGAACCCAGCGCGAAGAGTATTGCAACCTGCGTGCCAAACTGCTCGCGTGACCCGCTTGAATACATTTATTACATCAGATCAGATGTTTGGCGATTGAGCTTCAACCATCGTACCTTGAAGATGACTGGTCAAACTTATATACTACTATCGTAATTTATCCTACTGGAGAGTTATGGCTCGAACTACCGTCATTGGCTTTCTCGGCTCCACGCTCGATGCAAGCAAGCGCGATGCGTCACGTTGGAACAAGTGGCGGCCTACTGTTGGGCTTTGCATGCATCCCAACCTGCGCGTTGATCGCTTCGTACTACTGCATGGACACCAGCATGAAAGTTTGGCGGACCTCGTCACTCAGGACATCGCATCGGTCTCGCCAGAAACCTTGGTCGAGCGGCACGTTCTCGACTTCGACGACGCTTGGGATTTCGAGGAAGTGTACACCGCCCTGCTGGATTTCGCCGGCGTTTTTGCCTTTGACCCTGAGATCGAGGATTATCTGGTCCACATCACCACCGGGACACACGTCGCGCAGATCTGCTTGTTTCTGCTTACGGAAGCGCGATTCATCCCTGGCCGCCTCCTCCAGACGCAGCCGCGGCGCGGCCAACCCGATCCGGCCGGGACCTGGAATGCGATCGATCTCGACCTCTCGCGTTACGACGGTATCGCCACCCGATTTGCGAGCCAAAACCTCGAAAGCACAGCATTTCTCAAGGGTGGAATCGAGACCCGCAATCCCCGATTTAATGCAATGATCGACGAGATCGAGCGGGTCGCTACCCGCTCCGCAGCGCCGCTCTTACTAATGGGGCCAACGGGTGCCGGGAAAAGCCAGCTTGCGCGACGCATCTACGAACTCAAGCGCCACCGCCACCGCCTCGCCGGACCATTTGTCGAAGTGAATTGCGCGACCCTCAAGGGCGACGGGGCTACGTCCGCACTCTTCGGCCACCGCAAGGGGGCGTTCACGGGGGCGATCAATGACCGCCCTGGGCTACTGCGGAGCGCGGACAAAGGCATGCTGTTCCTCGATGAGATCGGCGAGCTCGGGCTCGACGAGCAGGCGATGATACTGCGCGCGATCGAAGAAGGCCGGTTTCTGCCGGTGGGAAGCGACAAGGAAGCCGAAAGTCGCTTCCAGTTGATAGCGGGCACCAATCGCGACCTCGTTGCGGCTGTAGCCAAAGGCACATTCCGCGACGACCTGTTCGCAAGATTGAACCTATGGACTTTCACTCTCCCTGGCTTGGCGGATCGACGCGAGGACATTGAGCCCAACCTTGCGTTCGAGCTTGATCGCTACGCTGCCACAAATGATGAAAGGGTTACCTTCAACCGCGAGGCCCGGGAGCGATATCTGTCCTTCGCGACTGGACCCGCCGCCGCCTGGGCAGGCAATTTTCGCGACCTGTCGGCAAGCATAACACGTATGGCCACGCTGGCCCCCGCAGGTCGAATTGACACCACGACAGTCGAAGCTGAGATCACACGGCTAGAGCAGTTGTGGGGCGTTGGCAGTGGCGGCAGCGACGATGGCTTAACCGATCTCCTTTCACCGGATGCGATTGCCGAGCTTGACCCCTTTGACCGTGTCCAGCTGGCCGCGGTCGTGAGCGTGTGCAAACGAAGTCGTTCGCAATCCGAAGCTGGCCGCGCCCTTTTCGCGGCCTCGCGAACGAGACGTAGCTCGACGAATGATGCCGACAGGCTGCGCAAATACCTGTCACGTTTCGATTTAGAGTGGAGGGACGTCAGAGGCTGAAAGTGGGCCGTGTGTGGACGGCCCTCCGTTGGCAAGGGGTTTTCGAAGCTCTGCACTTTGCTGGTCGAGGCGGCCATGTGTTCGGCCTTTCGAGGCGGCTTGTCATGCGCCGCTGGCCATGATGCCTTTCGCGCGAACCGGGTC
>JANNNQ010000251.1:0-2997 GCA_031398625.1 Pseudomonadota bacterium | reverse complement strand
GCGCCGGCCATTCCTTCCGTCATCTTCACCGCCATCACGCTGTTTGCGGTCTCCAACACCGCTCTCGTCAACTACGTCACCTCCTCACGCCTGCTCTACGGCATGGCGCAGCAGAACCTGGTGCCGGCTCCCCTCGGTCGTATCCACCTCACGGCACGCACGCCCCATGTGGCGATCATTGGCATCCTACTCCTGCTCGCTCCGCTGGCGCTGTTCGGCTCAGTCGCCACCCTTGCTTCGGCAACGGTTCTCCTTCTGCTGGTGGTCTTCACGGCCATGAATGCCGCGCTTCTCATCCTGCAAAGGCGCCCCGGCGAGGCCAAGGCGCCGTTCGAAATTCCATCCGCGATCCCTGCCGCGGGTGCCGTCATCTGCGCCGCCATGATCGTTGTCCGCGTGGCAACCGGTGATTGGCGCGCCCCAGTTCTTGCTGGCGCGCTGCTTGGGGGTATCCTTCTCCTTTACGCGGTGTCCAGACCAAGGGCCGGGCGAAGCCAGCGGCGCGGGCAGGACTGATGGGCAGGCCGATGCATCGCAGCACGGCTTATGTCACGAACGTCGCAGCGTTCATGTACACAGTGAGCGCGGCGCGCCACATCGGCATTCGGTTTGCCCAAGCGGTTGCTGCCAACAACTGTAAAACGGCGCCTCGTTTGGACGCCGATCGGATTCGCAACCCCTTGAGGTTGCAAGAGTGAGAGGGGTCAATCCGGCGCGCCGATCCTTACATTTGTCGATGCCGCACAGCCAGTTCTGGGCCAGACAATCTTGCTTTCTGTAGCTTACGTTCTGACCGCGACCGCCATTCACACCATGATCGTCGCACTGGCCGCAACGGCGAGGCCGTTCCTCGAAGAGCCAGATCGTCGCCGAATCGTCCGGCGAGGTCTTTCACTTGCGCTTGGCGCAAATCGCCGTGTGGTTCACTATCAGCACATCCCTGTAAACTCGTGAGATCAGGGGCTGTTATTGACTACTTCCCATCGCTTCAGCCGGCCTTGCCAGTAAATCGTTTCTTTTCCATCAATTTCCCAGGCGACCTCTCCTGCGAATGGCAGCCACATGCCATTGTGCGTCCGGTAGTCAGAGAACCGGCCTCGCCAGGGTGTCGGCAAGATTGGCGCTGTGGCCGACCGCGGCCGATCGGACGCAAAACTCCGCGCGATCCGACCTTCGCTGTCGAGGCTCAGCACAACTTCGGCCGCGGCATTGCCTGAGCTGGCGCTTACAGCCAGCTCAGTTGGTCCGTCGACTCGCCATCTTAGTGCGGTGTTGCGCAGAAGAGCATCGGGTGCCCACGCCAGTTCCGCAAGGTATCGCATCAACTCGCCGCGCACGAGGGCGTGCGAGCGTTCAGCGCGTACGATCGGGATGAAGCCTAGCGCGGTCACGTCGAATTTCCCTTCGCCGTCTTGCAGGGCATCTCGCGCCGAGACTAGCCCGAAGGGACCAGCGCGCGCTCGCCAGTCAAACTCGCAAACCTGCGTCGAGATTGTCTGGCTTGCAGTGAAAGACATCCAGGATTCCGCATTGATGTTCCGCTTCATCCGCCCTGTCTGTGCCAGTCGCACGCTGGATCGATTACCCCCGGGCTTCACGCCGAGCCGCAAGGCAAGGTCGTAGACGGCCGCTGGAAGTCGCGCCCTCGTTCGTAGATCAGCTTCGGTCATGGTCCCGCCATCCTGTATGTCGCATCACGAAACCGGAGTGAGACCGCAAACAGATCCGCTTCGTGATCATATGGTTGCCGAGAACGAGCAACAGAATAAATCCGGCGAAGGGGAGCCCGAAATCCTCGAGCATTGCGAGCTGCAACGCAGCCGCCAACCCGACCAGCGACCATAGCAACGGGATGACCGATAGCCACACGATCCACTTGCCGCGCGCCAGTAGCAGCAAGCCAATTGTAAAAATTGTTGTCGGGCACGGTGCCAGGCCGAACATAGGCCCAGCCATGAGCCCGTGGCCCGCCAAGATCCCCAGGATCGGATAGATCGTCATTGCGTAGATGATGAAGGCAGACCCAGCAAGAGACCGGAAATCGTGTCCTAAGTGGAAGCGAATGTCTTTCGCCGCCACGGCGGCAGCCGCAAACAGGATGCCTTGCAACAGGAAGAAACCAGCGAAAAGCCGTGCAGCCGGATTGATCTCGGCAAAGAACAGGAAATGATAACCGATTCCGTTCCACGCCCACATAATGCCGAGGATCGTTAGAATGACCCGCCTGCCGTACAAATCATTCAGCCACACGAACAAGACCGCCAGCAACCCCAGCACATACGCGGCAATCTGTGCCGGCCAGATAGCTGCGTTGTAGGCAACGAAGACGCTAAGGAACTGCTCGATTGTGAAGGGCGGGTTCACGCCCGCACCGCGTTCACTGGACGGCGCGCCGAAAACGGCAACGCTGGACCATAGCCGAAGCGCATCACGATATCTGGTCGGCGTCCGACCATGGCGACGAGGCTTGCCAATTCGGGCCGCAGATTTGCAACTTCGACCGGCTGGTTGATGAAGGCATGCTTGAGACCGAGTGCCGTCGCCTGCAACGCGAAGCGTTGACACGCGCGCCCCGCGCGCACCCAGTGATCTTTGTCGTCGCGTTCGGAAACAAAGACGGCGACACCGGCCGATGAGCGCAAGTGCGCGGCATATTTCTTGTTCTCGGCGTCGGCTTTGAACACCCAATCGAACACGTGTGGACCGAGCCAGGCTGGCAGGGTGGGATTGCCGCTCGACGCACCGAACAGGCCGTCGCCTTTGTCGATGGCTTCGCGCGGACTGAAGCGCAGCCAGGTCCTGAGTGCCCGAACGAATGCGGCGTCGGCCAGCTGCGCGGTGTTGCCCGCGATGACCAGATCGCGCACACGATCCATCTGCAGCCGGTCCGTGATCAGAACCAGATCGACGCCAGGAACAGTCGAAGCGCTCGCCAATGCCTTCAGGTCGGCGGCGCTGACGGGTCTGCCATCGTAGTCGGCGCGGGTCGACTGGCGC
>JANNNQ010000233.1:0-2635 GCA_031398625.1 Pseudomonadota bacterium | reverse complement strand
GTGAAGCGGGGCAGAGGTCGGCGCGAAGTCGCCGAATGCGCTATTATTTTTCGCCTTCGCCCCGGGATGCCTGCAATGGGAATTTCCTCGAATGATGTTGTCCCGCTCTCGCAGGCCCGCGCCAATTTTTCGGAGCTGGCTGAAGAGGTCAAGGCCGGCGCCGAGAAGATCATCACCAAGAACGGCGAAAGCTACGTGGCGCTGATCGACGCGCAGCGGCTGGACCATTACCACCGGCTGGAGCGCGAACGCATTCACTTGCTGTTGATCGATGAAGCGGGCAAGGGGTTGGACGATGTCGCCGCCGGGCGCGTGAAGGATGCCCGCGGCGCGATCCAGTCGATCAGGCGCCGCCGCCGCGCGTAAGACGGTCGGAGCGGTTCCCGTGGCGAGGAAGCCCGCTGTCAGACTCACGGTCAGGCTCACCGCGAACTTCGAGCGCAACCTCGCCGACATCGAGCACTTTCTGTCCGAGGCCGAAGCGCCCGAGGCTTACGACGCGCTGCTCGACGAACTGCTGGACACCGTGATTCCGAACCTCGAACGGTTTCCTGGCATCGGTAGACCGTTCTTGGCGAATGCGGCTCGCTCCGTCGAAACCACGAACGCGCTTGAAGCTCTGCGCGCGAAGTTATCGGCGCTGACGCGCCGGACCCCGAAGCGCTGCGCGAATACGTCCTCGACCACTATCTGGTGCTGTACGCGCAGATTGACGCGAATCTCTATCTGCTGGCAATCAGGCATCACCGGCAATTGTCGTTCGATTTCCAGTCGCACTGGGCCGGGACTTCGTCGATGCCGTAGTGCGATCAGGCTCGAGTCCTACGTCATAGCCAGGCAGTTCGGCGTGGCCAGCTCGCCCTTGTGGAATCCCCCGGAAGCTGGGGTTCCGGGTGGCGCAGTTTTTCAGGCGGCCGCCGGGGCGCTGAGTCTGGCCCGGCCGAGGGATTCATAAACCCCTCGCCTCCAGGCAGTGGAGGCCGATCCCGCGGTTATGTGCAGTCGAGTTTGCGGAGGTTCAAGGCTATGTATATTGTCAATCATATTGACGATATACATACCTTCTCCCGGAGGGAGAAGGGAGTTTTCTTCCCTCTTCCCTCCGGGACAAGGGAACACTCACATGCGCCCCCAGCGGTGTGAAGCGGAGCAGAGCGTCAACCGTGCCCCGTGCCAAGCTTGAGTCCGCGGTAGGCGGGCGATAACATGAGTCCATGAATTTCGAGAATCGCATCGTCATTGATCCCGAGATCCGCAGCGGCAAACCTTGCATCAAGGGCACTCGGATCACGGTGTACGACATCCTGGAGTATCTGGCTGGAGGAATGGCCGAGGACGATATCCTGCGAGACTTTCCTGCCCTGTCGCCGGACGATATTCGCGCGGCGCTTGAATTCGCGACCACCCGCACGCCTGGGCTCATGAAAGGCCGCATCCGCGTGGGCAAGGATTTCGATGCGCCGCTTCCCGGCGCTCTGCTCGACGCCTTCGAAGGCAAGACCGGTTCCCGGTGAGGTTGCTGGTCGAGACACGGCTAAACACCCATCGCGATCCGTTCGACCGCCTGCTGGTCGCGCAGAGCCTCGTGGAATCGATGCTCTTGCTTACGCAAGATCAGCAGCTCACTGCGTACGGGCCTTCGGACCTTGTCGCGGGGCAGGGTTGAGCGAGATCCTTGCGCCCGGTCTTGACAGTAAGCATTTTAAACAATGATAATTATCAGTGTTATCTCTGATTGGCGGGGCAAATAAATATGGGCGCGTTGCTGGAAAGGGTGGACCAGGCGATTTCCGTGACGGAGGTGAGCCGATCCGCCAAGGAAATATTCACCAAGCTTGAGAATGGCAAGCAGGACAAGTTTGTCGTCATGCGCAACAACGCGCCGACCGCGGTCATGCTGCCCGTGGGCGCTTACGAAGCGCTGATCGACGAACTTGAGGATTTGCGAATCGAACGGATCGCGATGCGGCGCATGGCTACGTTCGAACGCGGCAAAGCGATCACGCACGAGGAAATCGTCAGGAAATTCCGCGACGAGGCCGAATAATTGGCCTGGACAGTCGTCTATCATCCGGAAGTCGTGGAGGACCTTGAGTCACTCGGGCCCTCCAGGGCGAGAGTAGCCCTCAAGGTCATCGAAGAACGGATCAGGAACGGCGAGCCTGACAAGGCAGGTTCACCGCTTCGGGACCAATTGGCAGGTTATCGACGGATCCGAACCCAGGACATTCGCATCGTTTACCACGTCAACGGCAAGAAAATCGAAGTACTGATCATCGCCGTTGGAGCGCGCCGGGACAGCGAAGTTTACGAAAACGCATCGAAGCGGCGCAGATGAGGTTCTCGATGTCGCCTGAATTTCCGAGCGCTCAGGCGCAGTGGCGCGCCGACTCTCACGTCGGCTGATTGAAAGCCGGGTGGCGCAGTTTTTCAAGCGGCCGCCCGGGCGCTGAGTCTGGCCGGCCCGGGTTCACGGTAGACTGCCGCGATATGGCGTTCGCACTCTTCAAGTACCTGTTGGTATTCACCGGCACGCTGATGCTGCTGCGCCTGTTCTCCCGCCTTGCGGTGCGGATCGGGCTGGTCGATTACCCGGGCCGGCGCAAGCGCCACCGGGGCGCGATCCCGCTCATCG
>JANNNQ010000176.1:0-1615 GCA_031398625.1 Pseudomonadota bacterium | reverse complement strand
AGCGCCATCTCGGTTGCGACCTTCGGCAGGGTGCGGGTCAGGAAGTGCGTCGCCCCCATGCGTGCCTTGATCGTGCCGAAGGGATGCTCGACGGTCTCGCGCCGGCGTCTCATGGCAGTCGGATCGGCATCGAGACGCCGTTGCACAGCTTCGAGCACATGCTCATCCTCGGCTCGCGTAATGCGTCGCTCCTTGCCAGTGGTGCACGCGGCCTTCAGCACGCAGCTGCCGCAAGCATTGGTCCAATAGCGCCGCAGCGGCTGGCCGTTCTCGATGTTGCTATAGCGATAGGTGAGCTTCTCGCCCGCCGGGCAGCGGTAGACGTCCTCATCGGCAAGGTAGGCAAAATCCTGCTTGCCGAAGCGCCCCTCTGCCTTCGCACCTGACGTCATCGGTTTTGGCAATGTCACCGTGATGCCGGCCTTGGCGCAGGCGATGATCTCCTCGCCATTGTAGTAGCCACGATCGGCAACCGCATCGAGCTCTTCGACGCCGAGGGCCGCCTTGGCCTTCGTGGCCATGCTGGCGAGCTGCGACCGATCCGAGCCGCTGTTCGTTACCTCGTGCGTCACGATCAGATGATGCGTCGTGTCGACGGCCACCTGCACATTGTAGCCGACAACGCCAGACCCTCGCCCGCTCGTCGCCATGGAGCGGCTGTCGGGATCGGTGAGAGAGATCTGGGCATCCGGAGATGCAAGCATCCGTCTCTCATGCGCATCGAGCTTGCCTATCTCCTCCTTGAGAGTCGCCAGTTTCTCCTTGAGATGAGCGGTCTTGTTGGCCAACGCCTCCGTCGGCTCCTGCCGATCGGCTGTCTCCAGCTGTTGCAAATAGCGCAGCACACTCTCCTCGAGCTGAGCGCGTCGCCGATCGACTTTGTTGCGGGTGAAATTCTTGTCGCGATTATTGACTGCCTTGAACTTCGAACCGTCAATGGCGATGCACGCCGTCGTTAGCAATCCCATCTGCCGGCACAGCTCGACGAACCGCACGCAGACCTTCCTGATCGCGGCGCCGTTGTCCTTGCGGAAATCGGCGATCACCTTGTCGTCCGGGACGAGCCGCCCCAGCAACCAGATCACTTCAAGATTGCGACCAGCTTCCCGTTCAAGACCGCGGCTCGAAGCAATGCGGTTGAGGTAGCCATAGATGAAGAGCTTGAGCAGGACCGATGGATGATAGCCAGGGCGTCCCGTGGCCTCCGGAACGACGTCGAACCCGAGGTCTGCCAGACCAAGGTGAGCGACGAACGCATCAATGGCGCGGACGGGGTTGGCCTCGTCGATGTAGTCGTCGAGGCTCTCAGGCAAGAGCGTGATCTGCGTACGATCCGCCTCCGCAATGAACCGCTTCATGCCCAGCCTCCAGCCGCCGATTCACTTGCGGAATCATAGCGCCAAAGACCGTTTTCACGCAGCCAGGGTCAAATTCGGTAAGACCCTCGCTGCGCAAATTATTTTCCGTTGTGACCCAGCAACAGACGTGAGGCCCATGCTTGCCCATCGCGTCGCGGCAATTGAGTACACGACCTAATCCGCCTTCCCAGCGCTGGTTTGCCGCCAAGTGTCCGCAGTCAAGTTGCGTGAAACCTGCTAGAATTCCCCAAATCGAT
>JANNNQ010000146.1:0-2670 GCA_031398625.1 Pseudomonadota bacterium | reverse complement strand
ATGTGGCGGGCTTCGGAAGTTGGGCATGGACCTTGCGTACGTTCGGCCGCTCCTCGGCGACGACTCGCTGGACGTGTTCGGCGTCCACGCGGTCGGCGGCATCCTGGGTGCCATCCTCACCGGGTTCTTCAACAACCCGGCGCTGGGCGGCACGGGCATCTACGACTACGTCGCCGAGGAGTGGACTTTCGCGGGCACGGGCACGCAGGTCATCTCGCAGCTCTGGGGCGTGGGCATCACCATCGTCTGGACGGCCGTGGTGTCCCTGATCGCCTTCAAGATCGTGGATCTGGTCATCGGCCTGCGTCCTACCGAGGAGCAGGAGCGCGAAGGCCTCGACACGGTCGAGCATGGCGAGCGCGGCTACAGCCTGTAAGGCGAAGCCACCTCATGAGGGCCGGCCTGCACAGGCCGGCCCTTCCGGGAAAAGGGCGCCTCCGGCGCCCTTTTTCTTGGGAAGGCCCGCGACGGGCGGAAAACGGAACCGGTCGACTGGCGGGCAGGCGCGATCCTGCTACACTCGGGCCGCCCCTTCGAGCAACGCCTTGATTGTCCTTAAGTTACTGGAGTTGTTGATGAAACTGATCACCGCCATCATCAAGCCGTTCAAGCTCGACGACGTGCGGGAGGCCCTGTCGGAAGCCGGTATCCAGGGCATCACCGTCACCGAGGTGAAGGGGTTTGGCCGGCAGCGGGGTCATACCGAGCTGTACCGGGGCGCCGAGTATGTCGTGGATTTCCTGCCGAAGACGAAGATCGAAGTGGCCGTTGACGATGCCCGGCTGGAGGCCGTGATCGAAGCGATCACCGCTGCCTCCCGCACAGGCAAGATCGGTGACGGCAAGATCTTCGTGACCGACCTCAAGCAGGTCATCCGCATCCGTACCGGCGAGACCGATTCCAACGCCATCTAGGGGACTTACCTCATGCTGCGACTCGCACTCACATTTGCCGCCACGTTCCTGCTTTCGCAGGCCGCCCTGGCCGATGTCTACAAGTTCGTCGATGCGCAAGGCAACGTGCAGTACACCGACAAACCTGCACTCTTGCCGGCCGAAAAGCTCGCGCTGCAGTCGCGCGCGACCGATGCGGCCGAGGTCGCAAGCCGCGCCGAAGCGGACCGGGCACGGGCTGCGGCGAGCACCGCCACCCAACAGCAGGCGACAGCGCAACAGGCAGACCAGCAGGGCGCGCAGCAGTTGACTGCCACGGCCAAGGCAGAGCAGTGCGTCAAGGCCCGCGAGCGGTATGCGAGCTACACCACGTCGCGACGCCTGTATGAAGCCCTCCCGGACGGGCAGCGGCGCTATCTCTCCGATACGGAACTGAACGCCGCGCGCGAGAGCGCCAGGGCCGCGATGGACGCAATGTGCAACTAGCGACGGGCTCTGGGATCAGTTAAGCCCGTTCCCGGTGTCCCGCATCCTCTTCAAGGTCGGCTTCCTGGGCCTGGGCGCCATGGGCCTGCCGATGGCGCGCAACCTCCATGCAGCCGGCCTGCTGACCGCCGCCTGGAATCGCAGCCCGCAGAAAGCTCTCGATCTCGCCACGGAGACCGGGTGCATCGCCGCCGCTTCCCTTAAGCACCTCGCTTCGTTGTGCAATGTCATCGTCTCCTGTGTCTCGGCGGATGGCGACGTCCTCGATGTCATCACGGCCATGTTGCCGGAACTGCACCCGGGCACGCTCTGCATCGACTGTTCGACGATCAGCGCCGACACCGCCCGCGCTGCGGCCGTGAGGCTCGGCGAGCGCGGCATCGCTTTCCTCGATGCACCGGTCAGCGGTGGTGTCGAAGGAGCGCGGCTGGGTACGCTCGCGATCATGGTGGGCGGCGATACCGAGAGCTTCGAGAAAGCGCAGCCGGTACTGCAGGCCATGGGCAAGACGGTGACGCACTTCGGTCCGAACGGCGCAGGCCAGGCGGCCAAGGCCACCAACCAGTTGATGTGTGCCGGCGTCATCCAGGCGGTTGCCGAAGCGATGGCGTTCGCGAAGGCTGAAGGCCTGCCGCTCGACAAACTCATCGAGACGCTGGGGAAGGGTGCAGGCTCGAGCTGGTACTTCGTGCACCGCGCACCGAACATGGCGCGAGGCGCCTACCCTGCCGGCTTCCGTCTGGTGCTGCATGACAAGGACCTGAAGATCTGCCGCGACATGGCGGCTCGCCACGGCGTCCAGCTGCCCCTGATAGAGATGACGCTCGTGCATTACCGCCGGCTCATCGAGCAGGGCTACGGCAATGAAGACATCTCCACCCTGTTCCGCCTGAAGGACGCCCTCTTCGAGACAGCACGCGCGGACCTGAAGACGCCATGAGCGCCGCCGCTCCGGCCTCGCATCAGCGCAATCCGGACGCTGCCGCCTTCTTCCTGCCTGATTTCTGCGCTGCGCGGGCCACGCTGGCCATCGTCCTGATCGTGGAACTCGTCGCAATCGTGCTGACGATCGCGCGCCACAACGCGCAGTCGAGCTTCTGGGTGGACCTCGCCAGCCTGTCCTTCTTCCTGCTGTGGCTCGGCCTGTCGTGCGCAGCGGTGCTGTGCCGCAGCCGGTCCTGGCTCGCGGCATTGCCCACGCAACGGTCGGTTGCCGTCGCTCTCGCGTTGCTGGTGCTTACCATCCTCTGCGTGGCGGAGCTCGTCTACCAGACGGGCCGCGCGCTGTCGC
>JANNNQ010000123.1:0-1663 GCA_031398625.1 Pseudomonadota bacterium | reverse complement strand
CTGCCCTTTTTGCGGACATGACGACAGCCAGGTCAAAGACAGCCGCCCGACCGAAGACAATGCCGCGATCCGCAGGCGGCGGCAGTGCGAAGGCTGTGGCGGACGGTTCACGACGTTCGAGCGCATCCAGTTGCGCGAGCTGACGGTGGTGAAATCCGAGGGCAAGCGCGAGCCGTTCGAGCGCGAGAAACTGGAACGCTCGCTTGCCGTGGCGTGCCGCAAACGTCCAGTGGACGCTTCGCAAATCGAGAAGCTGGCGTCGGGTATCCAGCGCCAGTTGGAAACGCTGGGCGAAAGCGAGATCGAATCCAAACGCATCGGCGAATTCGTGATGGAAGGACTGAAGGGCGTCGACGCCGTCGCCTATATCCGCTTTGCCAGCGTCTACAAGGAATTCACCGAAGCCAAGGATTTCGAAGACTTCGCCGGGAGCGTAGCCGAAGCGGCCAAGCCGTGAGTTCGGCTCCCGTCATCATCCTTGTCCGCCCGCAACTGGGCGAAAATATCGGCAAGACCGCGCGCGCTATGCTCAATTTCGGGCTGACCGAGATGCGGCTGGTGAGCCCCCGCGATGGTTGGCCCAATCCGGCGGCGGTGCCTGCGGCTTCGGGCGCGGATGAGGTGCTCGCAAAAGCACAAGTGTTCGAGACACTCGCCGAGGCTACCGCCGACATCAACCACGTCTACGCCACCACTGTCCGCAAGCGCGGTGTGACCAAGCCGGTGCTGACCCCCGAGGAGGCAGTGAAAGAGCTTGTGGATGCACCGGGCAGAAGCGCCATCTTGTTCGGCGCCGAACGCTCGGGCCTCGAAACCGACGAGGTCGCGGTTGCGCGCACGATCATCACCGTTCCGATCAACCCCGAATTCGGCTCGCTCAACCTTGCGCAAGCGGTTATCCTTTGCGCCTACGAATGGTCCAAGCACCAGTCGCTTGCCAGCCCGCCCAAGACCGAACTCGATCCGCCTGCGTCGCAATTCGAACTCGACGGAATGATCGATCAACTCGATTCGATGCTCGCACCCTACGGCTATTTCAAACCCGCCGATCGCGCCCATGTTACCAGGCGGACGTTGCGCAATCTGCTTAGCAAACCAGGCTGGAATGCCCTCGAAGTCCGCACCTTGCGCGGTGTTTTGACGACGTTGGCAAAGCGACGAATTGAGCGAGATTAGGTCTGGAAAGCTGCATTAACCTGTTGTAGCGGAGGCACATCTTCCCTTTCAATCAACGAGTTAAATATGCAAACGATTATCGCACTTCTACTTCTCGCCGCTTCTCCCGATGCTGCCACCTCCACGACCGGCGCTGAAACGCCTGCGGCCAAGCCGGTCAAGGTCAAAAAAGTCTGTCGTCCGGGCTCGGCCACCGGAACCCGCATGTCGAGCAAGATTTGCAAAACCCAAGCCGAATGGGACGCACAACTGGGCGCCGATTCTACCAAGCTGGACAGTCAGCGCGGCGGCAACTGACATCCGGTCCCGGCGGCGAGTCCGCCTGGGTGAAAGAGATGGCCTAGCTCGTCTCGGTCAGCTATATGGCTTATTGTTGTTCTGTTACAGCGAGGTAAGTCGTGCACGTCATCATCGCTGCCGGCGTAGTTGGCGACGACCTTGCGGCCCGCGGCCTGCAAGGCTTCGCTGATCGCGGCGCCGATGCCGC
>JANNNQ010000113.1:0-56341 GCA_031398625.1 Pseudomonadota bacterium | reverse complement strand
GGCGCCCACGCCCGGCAAGCGGTCCAATTCCTTCGGCTTCCGGCGCTTCTTCAATGACCAGCCGCGCAATCCGCATTCCGGGATGGACATCTCGGGCGCCACCGGCACGCCGATCCGGGCAGCCAGTGCGGGCACCGTCGTCGATACGGGCGATTTCTTCTTCAACGGCAACACGGTGTTCATCGATCACGGCCGGGGCGTCGTGACGTTGTACCTGCACCTGAGCCGCATCGACGTGAAGCCGGGCGACGAGGTTGCCGCCGGCGATGTGATTGGCCTGGTGGGCGCAACCGGCCGCGTCACCGGCCCGCACCTGCACTTCGGTGTGGCGGTCAATCGCGCGATGGTGGATCCGGCGCTGTTTTTGCCGGAGTAACGCTACAGGCTACAGGCTACAGGCTACAGGAGAGAGACCACAGGCTTTTGGCGGATGCGCAAACTTCCCACCGTTCTTTCTGGCCGTCGGCTGTAGCCTGTTCTCTTCCTTCATGGAGCCGGATTCGGATACTTCGCGTGGATCGCTTCGATGCCGGCCAGCACTTCGGGTGACAGCTTGACCTTGAGGCTGTCGATGTTGGCCTCAAGTTGCTCCATCGACGTCGCGCCGATGATGCAACTCGTCATCACCCGGCGCCCCGCTGCCCAGGCAATCGCCATCTGGCTGGGGTCCAGCCCATGCTCGCGCGCCAAGGCCACGTAGGCCGTTGCCGCGAGCTGCGCCTGCTCGCCGTTGTAGCGCGAGAAACGATCCCACCGCGTGAGCCTCGCGTTGGCCGGGCGCGCACCGCCCAGGTACTTGCCGGTCAGCACGCCGAACGCGAGCGGCGAATAGCCCAGCAGGCTCACCTGTTCGCGGAGTGCGATTTCGGCAATGCCAATGTCGAAGCTGCGGTTCAGCAGCGTGTAGGGATTCTGGATGCTGACGATGCGCGCCTGCTTGCGCACCTCCGCCAGATGCAGGAAACGGCTGATGCCCCACGGCGTCTCGTTCGATAGCCCGATGTACCGGACCTTGCCGGCCTGCACGAAGCCGTCGAGCACGTCGAGAATGGCTTCGATGGGCACCGTGTCTTCCTGCTCCAGGTGCTCGTAGCTGAGATGCCCGAAGTTGTTGACGCGGCGATCCGGCCAGTGGAGTTGGTAGAGGTCGATGACGTCCGTCTGCAACCGCTTGAGGCTGGCTTGGAGGGCCGCTTCAAGGTTCGCACGCGTGAAATGGTTGTTGCCATCGCGGATGCTGGCGGAGGAGATCCGGCCCGCGTGGGACGGGCCACCCGCCTTCGTCGCAACGATCACCTTGCCCCGGTTGCCGGGCTTCGCCAGCCAGGTGCCGATGATCGCTTCGGTAGCTCCCTGGGTTTCCTTGCGTGGGGCGACGGGATAGAGCTCGGCGGCATCCACCAGGTTGATGCCCTGGTCAACGGCGTAGTCGAGCTGCGCGTGCCCTTCTGCTTCGGTGTTCTGCTCGCCGAACGTCATGGTGCCCAGGGTGAGCACACTGACTTTCAGGCCCGTCGGGCCGAGCGGCCGGTATTCCATCAAAAGCGAACCCGAGTCAGGGACGACAATGCCTCAGGATGCAAAAGGGCATGGACAGACTTTTGCATCAGATAATCAAAGATCGTCGTACTCGGAGCGCTTGCGGCGGCCCGAGAGCAGGCGGCGCAATGCCCAGAGCACGAGCAGGACGAGGAAGATGATGGCGACGACGCGCAACATGGGGCGGCAGTGTACGGGCCGCGGGCAGGTCAGCGCCAGCGGCAATCAGGGAGGAGTAAACACGTATTCGAGCTTGAGGCCATCCGGATCGGCGAAAAACGCGGCGTAGTAGCCCGGCAAGTAGTGGTCGTAGCGTGCAGGCGGGTCCAGTACGGTGACGCCGAGTTCCTGCAGCACGCCGTAGAAGCGATCCACCGCTGCGGCACTGGGAGCATCGAACGCCAGGTGGTGGAGACCGGGCGCGTATCGATTGTGGGTGTGGCCGCGAGTCTCCGCCCTGGCGGCCTGGAGCCCCAACTCGAACCGCTCGCCGCGCCAGAGCGGACCTTCGGCGCAGTCCTCGATGCGCTGGAAACCCACGTACGGGAGCCAGGCATCGTAGAAGCGCGTCGAGTGCTCCAGGTCCTTCACGGTCAGATCGAGATGATGCAGCGCCCCAGCCTGCCGGTTTGCCGGAACCTTCGGGCTGGCGACATCCGCGGACAGCAACCGGTCACGAATCGCCTGGAGGACTGCGTTGTCCCGCCCTGCTTCAAAACGCGGGGCAGCGCTCCAGTCGTAGGCCCAGGGATGGGCGGTGCGCAGCGCTTCCGGTTCATCGACGAAGCGCGGGAAGACGTGGGCATGCAGGGCCGGCTCGAGGTTGCCGAACATCGCGTAGTTGATGCGCAATGCTCCGGTCACCGCGAGGACCACATCGCCCAGGCGCGTCATGTCGGCCAGGAACTGGTCGCGATCGCCGGCCGGCAAGTCGTTGAGATGCGGCACCACCGGATCGGGAAGCAGCAGGCAATAGCCTTTCAGCACCTGCGGATCACCGAGCACGGCCCAACCGGACGGCAGCCTCGCGATCAGCGTGGGATCGGCACCCGCGCGGCAGGCGGCGACGCGGCGATGAATGGCGGTGGGCATGGAAAGGCTACAGGCTACAGGCTACAGGCTACAGGCTACAGCGGAAGAGAAGCGAAGGTGCTCAGCCGGTTCCATTGTCTCGCAATTCCTTATCTGGTGGCCGCCTGTAGCCCATAGCCTTCCTACTCCCTGAATATGAAGTAAACGGCGCCCATCATGCAGAACGACGCCCAGAGGTAGTCGAGCTTCAGCGGCTGCTTCATGTACAGCAGCACGAACGGGACGAAGACCGTGAGAGTGATGACTTCCTGCATGATCTTGAGTTGCGGGAGCGTGAGCGTCGTGAATCCGATGCGGTTGGCCGGCACCTGCAGCAGGTACTCGAAGAGCGCGATGCCCCAGCTGATGAGTGCGGCGAAGTACCAGGGTTTGGCGGACAGCTCCTTCAGGTGCGCATACCACGCGAACGTCATGAAGATGTTCGAGAGCGTCAGGAGAATGGCTGCCTGGGCTACAGACGGCATGGAATCTACCCTCGATCGATTGGCAACTAGAGAAAGAGGAAAGCGAGGCCGGCGATCAGCGTTGGCACGATCGCTGCAGCGAGCAGACCCAGCGGATGAACGGTCCGGTCCTGGAAGCCGTCACGCAGTATCGCTATGCCTGCGGGATTCGGGGCATTGGCGATGATCGTGAGTCCGCCACCCGTGACGGCTCCCGTGACCAGCGCGTACTTGAATTCATCCGACAATCCCTCCACGAGCGAACCGAGATACGTCAGCGCCGCATTGTCCGTAATCGCTGTCAGGGCCGTAGCACCGAGGAAAACGGTGTTGCTGCTCATGCCGACGAGCAGGGGCTGCAACCACCACTGCTGCTGTCCACCGAGCACGACCAGGCCTGCCAGGAAGAAGGCAACGAGGAGACCTTCCCTCAGCATGAGCCGGTCCTTGCCGCCGCCATAGGCTTGCGCCACGCCCAGGAAGAACAGGAAGAGCCCCATGAAGATCGCCGGATGATGGGCGAAGACGACGACGCCGGCCAGGAACGCGACGTGTACCGCGATCAGGGGCCAGGGGGTCTTGTCGCCTCCCAGCGCGCCGGCCGGGGGACGCAGCCGCATCAGCTCCCTGCGGAACAGCAGCGTGACCCCCAGCGCATTCACCACCACAGCGATCGCCGCCTTCCATCCGATCTGGGTCAGCATATACTGCAGGTCCCAGTTCCACTGTGCCGCCACCATCAGGACCGGGGGCGCGGCAAATGGCGTCAGGGTTCCTCCGATCGAAATGTTGACGAACAGCACGCCGATGATGGCGTACTTCAACGCGCCGGATAGCTCCTGCGAATAGAACCGCTCGAACAGGATCAGTGCCGCCAGCGTCATCGCCGCCGGCTCGGTGATGAACGAGCCGAGCAACGGAACGACTGCCAGAACCGCGAACAGGAACCCCATGTTGCCAGGCAGGGGGACGATCCGGCTGGCGCCCCGCACCGCATGGGTCGCCAGGGTGAGGATGGGCCGGGTGGCGGCAATCACCATGATCGCGAATACGAACAGCGGCTCCGTGAAATTCCGTGAATCGATGTAGGCCGTCGCCGCGTCGGCGCCTTCGAGCACGAACATCGCCAGCATGAGGATGAGGGCCCAGAAACCGAAGACGACCTCGACTTCGCCGAGGAGGTGCCAGAGTCCGGCATGGGCTGGCTGTGCCTGCGCGAGCCTCTCGAAGATCTTCGTCGAAAACGTATGCACGACCGCCAGGGCGAACAGGCTGGCAGCTAGCACTTGCATCGTCGTCGGCATTATCCTTGCTCCACGATTCTCAGCTCCTCAACAAGGTTGCGGGCCCGTGCCTGATCGCCAGGCTGCTTGCCACCGGGAAACAGACTATGCGGCTCCTGATTGCTGTTGCTGCCCTGCTTGCAATGACCCCTGCGCCTGCGCAGAACAACGGAATGGCGCAGGAACCGGCTCCCTTCCGCAGCACTCTGCAGCAGATTCTGGCGGAAGGCGAACATCCTTACACCTCCAATGCCGAGCTGGTCCGCGAAAAGGCGACGTTCGAAGCGCTGTACGACCGCCATGGGTGGCAACCCCTCTGGTCGGCTGATGGCACGCCCACGCGCTCTGCCCTCGCCGTCCTGAGTACCCTGCGGACTGCCGAAAACTACGGCCTGCACGGTGCGGATTACGAAGCGAACCGGATCCTGTACCAGCTGGTCGATCTGGTCGCCACACCGGGTGCGCCGCGTCCTGAACGGTGGGCGCAGTTTGACCTCGCGCTGTCCGGAGCGGCCTTGCGCTTCATGACGCACCTGCATTACGGCCGCATCGACCCGAAGGCCGTCGGCTTTGACATCACCGTGAGTGCGGACCGCATCGACCGGCTTGCCCTGCTGGAAGAACTCGCGACATCCAGCGATCCGAAGGCCGTTTTTGCGCGCATCGAACCCCCTTACGAGCACTATCGACTGCTCAAGGCATCATTGACGAGGTTCCGCCTGCTTGCACTCGAACCCGGCCTCACCGAGCTGCCGGCTTTCAGCGTGCGCTCGCTCAAGGCGGGCGAGACGTATGCAGGTGCTGCCCAATTGCGCCGCCTGCTTGCGGCACTGGGAGCCTTGCCGCAGGACCGGATTGCCCCGGATACGGATGTGTCCCTCGATCCCGCGCTGGTCGAAGCACTCAAGCACTACCAGGCCCTGCACGGCCTGACGCCGGACGGCGCGCTGGGCCGGGAAACGTTCCGGCAGCTGACCACTCCGCTGACGAAGCGCGTCGAGCAGATCGAACTGACGCTGGAGCGGTGGCGCTGGCTGCCCCGTCTCGAAACGCCGCCCATCTTCGTGAACATCCCGCAGTTCCGCCTGTTCGCGTTCAATACGAACGAGGACCGGGAAGCAGACATGGAACGGATGGACGTGATCGTGGGGCGCGTCTACCCCAATACGCAGACGCCGGTTTTCACCGAGGAAATGCGGTACGTGATCTTCCGCCCGTACTGGGATGTGCCCTACAGCATCACGACCCGGGAGATGCTGCCGGAAATGCGCGCCAACCCGCGTTACCTGGAAGAACACGATCTCGAGATCGTCCGGGGGGGTGGCGATGAGGCGAAGCCGGTACCGCAGACGCCGGAAAATCTCGCGGCCCTTGCGGCCGGAACGCTACGGCTGCGGCAGCGGCCCGGTCCCGACAACGCCCTCGGCCTCGTGAAATTCATGCTGCCGAACGCCTACAACGTGTACCTGCACTCGACGCCCGCACAGGGTCTGTTCCGCGAATCGCGCCGCGCCTACAGCCACGGCTGCATCCGGGTCAGCGACCCCATCGCGCTCGCACAGCATGTGCTGAAGAACGAACCGGGCGGCTGGACCCGGGAGAAAATCGAGGCGGCGATGAACGGTTTGCGTCCGGTACGCGTCAACCTGTCGCAGCCGATCCGCGTGTTCATTCTCTATGGGACCGCGATCGTCACCGAAGCGGGGCAGGTCTTCTTCTTCGAGGACGTGTACGGCCACGATGCAAAACTGGCCGCCTTGCTGGAGAAAACCGAGCGGGCGTGAACTACCAGAAGCGGACGCGGCCCGTGTCGACGTGCAGGAAATCGGAAGAGGCGTAGAAGCCCACACCGCCGCGCTGCAGGTCCAGGGCGTACTGGCGAAGCTTCCTGATCGGGAAGCCGGTGTAGCGGATGTCCAGCGCCTTGCCCTGCATGTGCAGGCTTTTCTCGGCCACGCCGCCCGACCTGGCCCGCAGCTTCGCATTCGTCTGCGGCGAGCGGAAGCCGGAGATGATCTCGAAGGTGCTGTCCTTGTTTGCCATCACCTGCAGGTCATAAAGGATATCGAGCAGGCCGGTATCGATGTTCGCCACCTCGCCGCTGCGGAAGTCGCGCAGGAGATGGTTCACCCTGGACAGGCTCTGGGGATCGTACGCACCGGCCCGGAAATACGTCGCCGCCAGTTTCTCGCCGGTATGCGTATGCACGAAGGAGACGCTGCGCTGCTCTAGGGACGTCGCGAGCGCTGCCAGCGGCGTTGCAAGGACCGGCAACGCGAACCCTGCAGTCAGGAACGCGCGGCGAGTCAGGGTGGCAGGCAGTCGGAGCATAGCGGTATCCCGGCATGAATCTGGATTTTTGGGAACAGTCCCCGGGAACATGGGGACTGTTCCCAAGTTCCTGCCGGTATATAGACGCGGAATCAGGCTGGCCGCAAGGGTAAAAGCCCGCAAATGGACAATTGGCAGGCCCTTCGCCCGGCGTCAGGGCAGGAAGTTGGGGACTGTCCCCAATGGCGT
Source organism: Pseudomonadota bacterium (assembly GCA_031398625.1). Lineage (GTDB taxonomy): Bacteria > Pseudomonadota > Gammaproteobacteria > Steroidobacterales > Steroidobacteraceae > CAIUGU01. The sequence goes on along the minus strand of JANNNQ010000113.1, from coordinate 49,464 downwards.
CAGCGAGGCACCGGGCTACGGCGGTTACCGGGGCTGGCCGGGCTGGGCGGCCACTGCGGTCCGCAATTCCCGCAACTTGGCTTTGACGGCCGTGGCGTTCTCGCTGCCCATGCGCAGCAGCGTCTTCTGGCCCGCGGACAGGTCTTCAAGGGCGGGGTCAGCGTAGGTGTACATCACGCTGGGTCGCGCAAGCTCGATGGGACCGGCCACGTCGGGCGTCTCAAGCAGGTGATCGATGACTTCGACGAGGCGGTCGTTGAAGTACTCCGAAGGGTAACCCAGGCCTTCGTACGCCTCCTGGAACAGTGGATAGAAGCGTCGATAGATGCCGGCAACCGCCTGCGTATCGGTGGCCTTGACCAGCTGCACGAACGGCTCGTACCGGGCCGCATTCGCCGGTGCGAGCACCACGGTATCGCCGACCGTCGCCGTGCCCAGCGCTCCTGCCATCGGCACCACCGGCCGCAGCGGCAGGGCCAGCTTCTTGCGCGGCAGATTGTCGATGGTCACGACGATGTGCCGGATCAGGTCCTTCGGCATCAGGTACTGCAGGAGGGCATCCACGCCGATGAGGTTGGCGAGGCTTTCGAACAACGGTTGGTCGCTGTCTGCCAATGCGGGCAGAGGCTGATCGGCCGCAGCGGCCGCGACCGGGTTGCGGACCGCCGGGGTTTCGACCGGTGGAGCCTCCACGATCCCGGGTGCGACTTCCGGTGCCACGGGGTCCCCGCTGAATAACCACCAGGCGCCCACGCCAAGCGCGACAACCGCCAAGCCGAAGGCTGCAATCACGGGTTTGTTCGGTGTCATGGTCAAGCCCTCAAGCCTGGAAAAGAGGCCAATGCCGGGAAGGGTTTTGGACCGGAAGAGTAAGCGGATGTTCGGGCCCCAGGCAAACCGGGCGGTCCTCAAGGCAGGAACCCACGTCCGCGCGACAAACCGGGGAGGGATGAATTATCTTGGCGCCCGTTGCAGGGGGAGGGGTGCGTAGATCAATGATGGAAAAGCTGGCCAAGGATCCGCTCGTGCACTTCCTGCTCGTGGGTGCAGCCATTTTCGCCGTTTCGTCCTGGATGAACCCTCCGGAATCGGACGCGGCCGGCGAGATCGTCATCTCGAGCGTCGACGTGACGAAAATGCGCGACACGATCGCGCTGATGCAGGGGCGTCCGGCTACCGACGAGGAGGTCAACGCCGTCATCGAAGCGCAGATCCGCGAGGAAGTGCTGTATCGCGAAGGCCTGGCCATGGGCCTGGACCGCGACGACGCGCTGGTCCGCAACCGGGTGATCGAGAAGATGCGCTTCCTCACCGAGAATGTGGGCGAACCCCCCCTGCCGACGGCCGCTGACCTCGAAACCTGGTTCAACGGCCAGCAGGACCGCTTCCGTGTTCCGGCCGCTACCACCTTCGAGCACGTGTTCTTTGCACCCGAACTCCGTGGCGACCGTGCGGAAGCCGACGCCACCGCTGCCCTCCCCGGTCTGCGCACCCGTGACAACCCGACTCCCGCAATCCTGGCGCAACTCGGCGATGCCCTGCCGCTGTGGAACCGCTACGACAACATGACGGCGAACGACGTCGCGCTGGCATTCGGCGATGACTTCGCAGCCGCCATCGCCCTGCTCGCACCCGGTTCGTGGGAAGGTCCCATCCGCTCGCGTTTCGGATGGCACCTGGTCCGCGTCGTCAACCGTTCTGCCGAACGTCAGCCCGCCCTCGCGGAAATCCGCGACGCCGTGCAGAGCGCGTACCTCAACGAGCAGCGGGTTGCGGGCAACGAAGCCCGGTATCGGACCCTGCGCGAACGGTATGACGTGACCGTCGAAGCCGCAGGTGCCGGTCCTGCGGAACCGGTTGCCGACAACGGCGCTGCCCCCGCAGCGGCCGCGGAATAGTCCGCATGCAAGGCTTCCGCCTGCCACGCAGGGTGCTCGTCCTGCTCCTCGCCTGTTGGGCGGGAAGCGCGCAGGGCCACGAACTCACTCCCGGTTACCTCGGTCTCACCGAATCCGCGCCGAATGTCTTCGACGTGCAGTGGAAACTCTCCACGACGGGCGGACTGCAGGACGTGCTGCGCCCGGTCCTGCCGGAAGCCTGCACCGCGGGTGAAGCACGCCAGTACGTTGTCGGTGACGGCCAGGTGCAGCGCTGGATGCTCACCTGCCCCTCCGGGCTGCAGGGCGGCACCATCGCAATCGGCGGTCTCGGGAATACCCGCACCGATGTCCTGCTGCGGGTCGACTATCTCAATGGCTCGTCGCTCACGCGGCGGCTCAGCGGCCAGACGGATGCGCTGGTCGTGCCTGCGGAAGCGGGCTGGCTGGATGTCAGCATCAGCTATCTCGGCCTTGGGGTGGAACACATCCTGATCGGCATCGATCACCTGCTGTTCGTGCTGGCCCTGTTGTTGCTGGTTGACGGCGTGAAACGGCTGGTCCTGACGATCACTGCATTCACGATTGCCCACAGCATCACGCTCGGTGCCGCAACGCTCGGTGTCGTCCAGGTTCCGGGCGCGCCGGTGGAAGCCGTCATTGCGCTCAGCATCCTGTTCCTGGCGTCGGAGCTCGCCCGGCGGCCTGTCGACGGTTCACCGCATGCTCCCGACCTCACCAGCCGCTATCCCTGGATCGTCGCGTTTTCGTTCGGCCTGCTGCACGGGTTCGGCTTCGCAGGCGCCCTTGCAGACGTCGGCCTGCCCGAACGCGCCATTCCCCTCGCGCTGCTGTTCTTCAACGTCGGCGTCGAGATCGGACAGCTGCTCTTCATCGGCGTTGTGCTCGCCGTGGGACGGCTGATCGCCCGTGCTGCGGTTCCCGTGCCCACTGCATGGCCCCGCTACATAGCTTACGGAGTGGGTTCCCTCGCTGCATTCTGGGTGATCGAGAGGACGGTCGGAGCGTTCTGACGGAGGGGCAAGGTCGACCTGGTCGACAAATGGCCGCTGGCAAATGGCTGACTTCGTCAGCGAATGGCCTAGCGGCAAATGAGATCTGACTCGGAATTTGACGGCAGTCCATTTGTGGGCAATGGCCTGAGGCCAGGCCATAAAAGCCGACCATTCGCCGCAGGCCATTTGTCGACAAAGTCGACCTGCCTTTTTCCTGTGACGCACCTCTCATCCGTCAATGGCACCCCCACCGGGCCCTCAATTCCACCCGGCCGCAGCCGATGCCGGACGAGGGGCACAACGGATTGCAACAGGACAACTCACGATGCGCCGCAGCGTACTGATGGTGGATGACTCTCCTTCGATGCGACAGCTGGTGCGTTCCACCCTGGAGGGTGCGGGTTTTGATGTCATCGAGAAGGTCGACGGCGTCGATGCCTTGGGATATGCCCAGTCGAGCAGCGCGGATCTCGTCCTCACGGACATCAACATGCCGAACATGGATGGCATCCAGCTGGTCGGCGAACTCCGCAGCCTGGCCCGTTACAGGTTCGTTCCGATCCTGGTGCTGACCACCGAAGCCGGCGGCGACATGAAGCTGCTCGGCAAGCAGGCCGGCGCGACCGGATGGATCGTGAAACCTTTCGATCCGCAGCAGCTGATTGCCACCATCAACCGGGTTCTGCAGTAACTTCCTGGCGACCCAACCGGTATGTCTGCTTCCCGCGCTGCCAGCCACCATCAGGCCCTTTCGGCCACCGAGACCGCGCACATGCTCAAGCTGTGTGCGGCGCAGATCGAGGGCGCGCTGAAGGAATGCGACGTTGCAGTCGAAAAGCTGCTGGAGTCCTTCGGCGCGGTGATCGACGATGCGCAGTGGTTCTGGCGGCACACCAACGAGCACTCACCCGGCGGCGTCCTCGAGGCCACCGAACCCACGATGACCATGGAAACCACGGCCCGCAGTGCGCGACTGGTTGCGCGGGCCAATGCCGCGATCCAGGCGCTGCAGTTCCATGACCGGCTCACGCAGCGCCTCGGGCACGTGCGCCACAGCCTGACGCGCCTCGGCGAATTCGTCACGGACCAGGAACGCAGCAGCAAGCCGGATCACTGGCAGCAGTTGCACGAGAGCCTGGGGAAGCTGTACCGCACGCGCGAGGAAGTGGCGGTATTCGAAACGCTCACCCGGGTGCCCGTGGACCGGCGGGAGCGACGACGCGAACGACAGCCCGAGCCGCCGCCGGCGTTACCGGGCAGCGACATCGAACTGTTCTAACAAGTCGTTGAAAAAGGGCTGTCCTGCCCATTTTCAACGTCGCATCGCAAAAGACGTGGCTTTTGCTCGCTAACAAAAGCATGAACTCAGAAGTTCATGCTTTCGATTGCACCATCCCTGGCGCAAACTCCGGACTAGTTCGCGGCGATGGTGAACTTGCCGAAGGCGACGCCGAGGTCCCAGCCCCGGCCTGTCCCTGACAGCGCGAGGGACACTTCACCCTTGGTCAGGACCTGACCCTTTGCGGACTTCACTGCGCCAGCGTGCGCTTCGGCCGACGCATAGGACCCCAGGATCTCGTTGATTCCGGTCACGGCGGAAAACTCGCCCACGCCGTTGTCGATGCTCGACTTGCCTACCGTCAGGCCGCCACCTTCCGATCTGAGGCTCACGCCCATCGACTGGCCGTTCGAACACGAGATGGTGCCGGTGCCGGAAGACGTCTTGTAGATGACCGACCAGCCCGACATGCTGAAGGTCATGTGGCACTTCACGGTGGCTTCCGCCGCCTGCGCCGGCAACGTGCCCATGAACCCCAATGCCAGCACACCCGCACTCAAGCGCGTAGCCCACAGCCGTACGTGACGCATACTCGTTACTCCCCAATCGGATCGACAGCCAGAGGATTTCCAGACCATTGGGCGCCAGTGTACTCCGATCAGCCCAGAGTATTCCGATCGACCCTGGACGAGCGGGACAGGAGGTCCGCCATCGCTTCGATCAGAACGTTGACGGCGAAGATCGTTCCGACCACTACCGCCGCGAGGATCATCACGCTGCCACGCAAGAGGCCCGGCATCATCCTTCTCCTGGTTTCCTGACGAGGAAACCTGCGCCTTCATTCAGCCCGAATGGCGCACCCGACTCTGCCGCAGGCCATCCCGACCCGCTGTCAGACTCAGCTGACATCTGGTCCTCGATGCCAGTCGCCGCTACGCTAGCCACCCCCATTGACTCCCGGCGAACCCATGCAGCCACTCCGCTCTGCCCCTTCCCGCCCCGCCACTGACAATCCCCTGTTGCAACCGTGGAGCGGACCCTTCGGGGGCGTTCCGCCTTTCGACCAGGCTCAGGTGTCCCACCTGCAGCCCGCGCTCGAATCCGCCATGGCAGAGCAGCTCGCAGAAATCAGCGCGATCACGGGCAATGATGCCCCGGCGACTTTCGACAACACGATTGCGGCGATGGAGCGGACCGGCAGCCTGCTCGAACGGGTCAACGCGATCTACGGGGTGTATACCTCGACCCTCAACGACGCTGCCGTCCAGGCCATCGAGCGCGAGATGGCGCCGAGACTCGCGGCGTTTGCGGACCAGATTACCCAGAACACCGAGCTGTTCACGCGCATCGCGCGTGTCTACGAGGACCGGGAGCGTTCCGGTCTCGATACCGAGCAGGAGCGGCTGACCTGGATGTATTACACCGATTTCGTCCGCGCCGGCGCGCGCCTCGACACCGCTGCGAAAGCTGCGCTCTCGGCCATCAACCAGCGTCTGGCAGCGTTGTTCACCGGGTTCAGCCAGAACATCCTGGCCGATGAGGAAGCTCACTGCCTGCTGCTCGAACACGGCGAGGATCTCGAGGGACTGCCGGAATCGGTGCGTGCCGGTGCCGCCGCGGAAGCCGAACGGCGCGGGTTTCCGGGACGGTGGGCCATTGCCAATACCCGCTCGAGCGTCGAGCCCTTCCTGACCTTCTCCACCCGTCGCGATCTGCGCGAACGCGTGTGGCGAACCTTCGTCATGCGGGGCGACAACGGCGACGCCAACGACAACAAGGCATTGATTGGCGAGATCCTGAGACTGCGGGCAGAGCGGGCCCGGCTGCTGGGCTATCCCACGCACGCGCACTGGCGGCTGGAAAACCAGATGGCGAAAACGCCCGAGCAGGCGCTCGGCTTGCTGGAAGCGATGTGGGATCCCGCGGTGGCGCGCGTCCGTGAGGAAGTGGCGGACATGCAGGCGCTTGCCGAACGCGAGTCCGCGGGAATCGTCATCGAGCCCTGGGACTACCGCTTCTATGCCGAGCAGGTTCGCAAGGCCCGCTATGCCCTGGATGCCAACGAGACCAAGCCTTACCTCCAGCTGGAAAAGCTGCGCGAGGCGCTGTTCTACGTGGCAGATGAACTCTTCGGCCTGAAATTCTCGCCCGATCGCAACGAGGTGCCCACCTGCCATCCTTCGGTCCGCGTATGGTCCGTAGCGAACGCGGCCGGCGCGCATGTCGGACTGTGGTACTTCGACCCTTATGCCCGTCCCGGCAAACTGTCGGGTGCGTGGATGAGCGAGTATCGCCGCCAGCAGCGGTTCGACGGCGTGGTCACGCCCATCGTGTCGAACAACGCGAACTTCATCCCGGGGCGCCCGGGCGAGCCGGTCCTCGTCAGCTGGGACGACGCCGTCACGCTGTTCCACGAGTTCGGCCACGCACTGCATGGGCTGTCCTCGAACGTGAACTACCCGTCGCTGGCAGGAACGGCCGTGGCCCGCGACTTCGTCGAGTTTCCGTCGCAGCTGCTGGAGCACTGGCTGGCGACGCCTGCGGTGCTGAACCGGTTTGCCGTTCATCACGAAACCGGCCAGCCCATCCCGGCTGACCTGGTGCAGAAGATCGAGCGGGCGAAACATTTCAACCAGGGCTTCGGCACGGTCGAGTACCTGTCGAGCGCCCTGATCGATCTGCGCCTGCACCTGGCGGGTAGCGAACCCATCGACGCGAGCCGCTTCGAACGCGAAACACTGGCAGCGCTCGGGATGCCCCGCGAAATCGTCATGCGCCATCGCACGCCGCAGTTCAGCCACGTCTTTGCGGGCGACGGCTATTCCGCCGGCTACTACAGCTACCTGTGGGCCGACACGCTGACGGCCGATGCCTGGGAAGCCTTCACCGCCGACGGCGGCCCGTGGAACCGCGAAACGGCAAAGCGCTTGCACCAGCATGTGTTCTCGCGCGGCAACACCGAAGACGCGGCCACGGCCTATCGGGCCTTCCGCGGCCAGGATGCCGGCATCGGCCCGCTGCTGCGCAAACGAGGGTTTGCAACGACGTGAAGGGGCATTCGTGTCTATACGGGCCGCCAGCCCATCCGGATGCAGAAACCGCAAAAAATTTCTGCCTTGCCAAACATCGTGCCCCGCCGTAGCGTCACAGCTCGACTCAACCCGAGAACAGGCGCGTTACGCCTGCCCAGAGCCATGAAACCACCGCTTCTTTTGGGCAGATGACTCCGGCGACCGAGCTTAAGGATCCCGCGGAATTGCTGAGCCGCTGTGGCCGGGGGGATCAATCTGCGCTAAGTGAGCTGTACGTCCAGGTTTCGCCGCAACTGTTCGGCGTGCTGCTTCGTATTCTCCGCAGGCCCGATCTTGCGGAGGAAGCGTTGCAGGATGTTTTCGTCAACGTCTGGCGGAATGCGGGTACGTACCGACCGGAGAGGGGCCACGCCATGGGCTGGCTCGTGACCATCGCGCGCTATCGGGCCCTCGATATCAGGCGCAACCGCAAGTTCGAGGTCCCCATGGACGATGTCATGGAGCGGGCGCAGGAACAGCTGCTGAGCCCGGAACCGGGACCGATGGCGAACACCTTGCGGGCAGAAGACAGCAGGCAGCTGACCGATTGCCTTGACAGCCTTGGCGAAGCGCAACAGCGCTGCATCAGTCTTGCCTATCTCGACGGCTGCACTCATGAGGAGATCGCTGCCCGGGTGGGCTCGCCACTCGGCACGGTCAAGAGCTGGGTCAGGCGCGGATTGCAGGCACTGAAGGACTGCCTGCAGCAATGAAGTACGACAACCCCTCGCTGCTCGACAGGCTGGCCGCCGAATACGTGCTCGGCACGCTGCGTGGCGCGGCGCGGCGCCGCTTTGCAGGCTTGCTCGGCGCGTCGCTCGGAGCACGCAGGACGGTCAGATTCTGGGAAACCCGTCTGGCCGCCATGGCGTTGCAACAGGTGCAGCCCGCGCAGCCGCCCTCCGCTGTCTGGCTCGAGATCCAGCGGCGGCTGCACTTCGTGCAGGAGTCGCCTCCGGTGGGGTCTGTCATCTCGCCGACCAAACCACCGGAAGGCAGTGGATCGCCCATGCTCTGGCAGGCACTGGCGGCCGGCTTCGCGGCAGCGGCCGTCGGCCTCGGCGCGTGGCTGCTGACGCATCCCTCAACCGTCACTGTCACCACTGTCGAGACGCAGATTCCCACGCCGGTCCAGCCAGCCTACGTCGCCGTCGTCGCGGATGCCACGGCACAGCCCGTGTGGCTGCTCAGCGCTTACCCGGACGCCGGGACGATGCAGGCGCGGGCGGTGAACGTCACGCCGCCTGCAAACAACCAGTCCTATGAGCTGTGGATGCTGCCCAACGGTGGCGCGGCCCCGGTGTCCCTGGGGTTGCTGCCCCTGGCCGGTGAAGCGCAACTCCCGCTGGACGCAGCGCGGAATGCGATCCTCGCGAATACCGGCACGCTCGCGGTGAGCGTCGAGCCTGCCGGGGGATCGCCGACGGGCGCCCCCACCGGGCCGGTTGTCTATACCGCACCGCTTGTTGGAGCCTGAGGAATTCCCGCTGCCCTAGATCGCTGCAGGGAGCTCCAGCGCCCGCGTGACCAGCCAGTACAGCGCGAGCGTCCCGATCGCCACGGAACCCACGGGGATCAGCCCGCGCCGGTAGAACAGGGTGGCCCGCAGCCAGTACGCGAGCGGCACGAAAACGAGCACGATGGCCGCCTGGCCGACTTCCACGCCCGCATTGAATCCGAGCAGGGCAAGAAACAGGCTCCACCCGCCGAGGCCGAGATCCGCAAGCACGGATGCAAAGCCGAGCCCGTGAATGAGACCGAAACCGAACGCAACCAGCCAGCGTCGTTCGTGAACCAGCGGGAAGAGATTGTTGAGCGCACCCAGCAACACAGTGAGCGCAATGGCGGATTCGACCAGCCGGCTGGGAAGCGATACGAGCCCCAGTGTCCCGAGTGTCAGCGTGATCGAGTGAGCCAGGGTAAACGCCGTCACCACCTTGATCACATCGATGACGGCGTCCCGCAGCGAGTCACAAGGCTCCCAGCGGCCATTGCGACGCCGGATGACGGCAGGCAAGAGCAACGTGAGCAGAAACAGGATGTGATCGTACCCCTGCCAGATATGCCAGATACCTTCGGTCACGAACTTGCCGAACTGTTGCCCGCGGTCGGGGCCGGCGAGCGATACATCGAGCGACGCGGCATCCTTGCTGAGGACGCTGGCCTCACTGCCACCCGCAGCCAGCACATTGAGCAGTCCCCGGTGATTCGGGTCGAGGTCGAACAGGAACTGGTAGTCGACCCTGAGGCGCGACGGCCGCAAGGCGCACTCCGCAGCAAACCGGAGGACGGCATAACGGCCATCGACATGTTCCTCGACCAGCAGCTGCTCGACCCGCGAGACGCAGGGAGTGAAGGTGCCTGCGCTGGCTTCCTCGATCGTGAGCCGCGACAAGGCGTAGGCTCCGAGCATCTTTTCCTGGCTGCGCAGTTCCCCCCAGGTGATCAGACCGTCCCCGTTGGCATCGATACCGATCGCGTGCTCGAGGTCGCGCAGTGCGATGTCCCACTGACCTTCCAGCACCGATCCCGATTCGGGCAACTTCAATGTCAGGTAGCTGTCACTCGGCTTGTGTGCCTGGGCAGTCCCTGCCATGACGAACAAGCCGAACACGAGGGTTCGCAGGATGTTCATCAGCGTGGCGCAACCGGCGCAATGGATGAGGCAACCACAGGATCTTCATAGCCGGTCTGGTTGAGCCATGCCTGCAGCCGCCCGGCTGCTGCCTCGTCCCGGGTCGCGGCAATCGCGGCAGCATAGATCCGCACGTCGGCCGGCTCGCGCTGCAAGGCCCAGTTCTGCTCCGCGAGCCGCAGCGCTTCACGAGGCTCCTGCCGGACTTCGAGGAGAAAGCGCGCGTGTTCGCGCAGGTGCGTGAGATCACCATCACGGCGCGCAGCAAGGTAGCGTGCCTCGAATTGTTGCCGCCACTCCGTGGTTTCACCGCTGTTGAAGCGATGCCCCGCGATGGCGAGGCGCAACAGCAGATTGTCCAGCGCTTCGTCGCCGCGCAGCAGTCTCAGCACCGCATCGTAGCGGCTCTGGGTCAGCAGCAGATCGGCATAGGCCGCCTGCAGGTAGACATCTTCGGGAGCCAGTTCCAGTGCAGTCGTGAAGTACTGCTCGGCCGCAGCGGGATCTCCCAGGCGCTCGGCCAGATCGCCCAGTTGCCCAAGGACCCAGGTGCGAACTGCAAGGGGGAGTCGAGCATCGTCCGCGTACACCTGCCTGAGCGCGGCATAGCTCGCAGCCAGACGCCCCGTCATGCTGTTCACGCTGGCGACACAGGTTACGGCGATCAGCTGGCCGGCGGTCCGCAACGTCTGGCCGCACGCTGCTCTTGCCGCATCAAACTCTCCGCGCACCTGCAGGATCGTGGCCTTCGTGAGCCAGGCCTGCCCATTGGCTGGATCGATCTGCAACGCGCGGTCGAGCAATGCGAGCGCTGCGTCGAACCGGTGGAGGCTTTGCTGGGCCGTGGCGGCCAGCACGAGGATGGCCGCCGGTGGATCAGGCCGCTGCACCCACCCGTTCAATGCAGCCTCTGCATACGAGATGTAACGCGGGTCAGCTGTCTCCCGGCCAATCCGGAGATAGCCGCTCGCGAGTGCAATCAGGCTTTCCGCATCATCCGGGTTTGCCGCAACCCGGCGTCGCAGGGGGGCAAGATCCTTGACTGCCGCAGCGCTCGGTACGCGCTCGAGCACCACCGCGTCATCCTGCGGTACGAAAGGGGCTGCCCCGGCATTCGTCCCTGCCGTGGCCACCCCGACCAGAAAGGACAGGAGGAGTTGCCTCCCCCTGCCCCTGTGAGTGGACACACGCACTTCAACGGTTCTCAGGGCGGCAGGACATCATTGAACGCCGTCTCGTTGGTCTCGTCGGCGAAAGTGAACGCGACACCACTGACATCGACCGGTGACGACGTTTCCGTGGTGGCAGCGACCTGGCCCTTCACGAAAGTCGTGAAGTTCGTCTGTGTGGCAGGAGGCGCCGGGCTGCTGCCCGGGTTATCGTTGCCATTACATCCGGCGATCGCCGCCACACCGAGGACAAGCAGCAGGACTGGTTTCATGATCGTCCCCTTCAGAAGCTGTTCGGTGAGCCGGGCAATGGCGCTTTCAGGTACGGAAAGCTTTCAAGGTAGGTGTCATCCGGATCGATCTGGCCGGTCACCTGCACGTTCGCCATGCTCGACCCTGCAGCCCGGGCGCCATCCGTGTAAGGCGCTCCTGCGTTGGGATCGAGGGTCGCCGCCGATGGACCGCAGTTGCCGATGGCCCCGCACAATGCTCCCGCCGCTACGCGCAGCTCGATATCGACCACGTCGTCATAGGGACGCCGGCCATTGGGAAATCCCGCGAGGTCACCGCCCAGCACGCCGAGGTCGTTCTGCGCAGCAGGCGCTTTCGGCGCAATGGAGGTATTGAGCCGCAGCATCTCGGACGGAGTCACGGAGGTGGGCTTGTTGAGATTCGGTACGCCGGTCAGGAAGGCAGTCACCAGATCGTTGCGGGGCGTCGGCGGTACCTTCGCGGCGTTGCCGAACAGCACGTTGAGCAGCACCGGCAACGTCGGGTTGGTCACGTAGGTCAGGAACTGCGCATCGTCCCTGGGCTCGCTGCCGTTGAACCTGTCCTTGTCGGGCAAGCCGATCACGACTTCGTTGACCAGCGGCATGCCGAGGCGCGACACCTGCGTCCAGGCGCCGCCCTGGATCGACGCCCTGTTGGGGTCCGACGGGCGTGGATTCAGGATCCGCGCCTGCCGCAGGCTTGCAGTCGTCCAGGCCCCGATCACCGGATCGTTGCCGTTCAGCAGGCAGGTGGAGGGCACCTCCAGCGCAATCGACGTCACGTTCTTGCGGGACAGCGTATTGGGTTCGCCGTCGCGCGGGCCGGCAGGATTCGTGTTGACCAGATCAAAGATCTCACCCAGGTTGACGACGAAACCCTCCTTGCGCTGGCCGACGAACACCTTGCCGCGGGTGCTGCAGTTGGGGATGTCGATCTCGTAGATGAAGTTCCCTGCATAGGCGTCGTAATCCGGAATCGACTTGTTGCCGATGTTGTCGGCCGGCTTCTGGAATGTCGTGCCGCCACTGGTGGCATTGTTCACGGCTGCAGCGGTTCCGCTGCGCCGGTTACCCCGGACTGCCGTGATGGTGTAGCTCTGGCTCACGTTGAGGTTGGCGCCGTCCCGGTCGATGCCGCCGATATTGCTGAGCGGCACCGCGACCGGCTGGCCGCCGGCCGGCACGGTCAGGTTCTTGTAGGTCGTGTTGAAGCGGAACTGGAACGTCAGGTCCGGGTTCGCGTCCCCGTTGTTGTCCACCAGGATCTCGTACAGCGCAGTGCTGTCCAGTGGAAAGTAGTTGGGACCGCCATAGGCGTCCTGCAGCGGCGCGTAGTTTGCAATCAGGGTCACGAACCCGGTGCGCCCGGGTTCATAGCTCGAGAACATGTAGAAGTCGGTGGCGTCCACTCGCGGCATGCCCGCGATGGACGGGGCCTCCCGGTGGCTTGAAGCCGATGCCAGCAACGGCAGCGACAGGAGCGTCGCTACCACCGCGTTGCGAAGGATGTAATTTCTGCTCATGCTCGTTCCCCTCAATGCCGTAAAGGTGACCTACGGCGGGTATACGGAGCACGAGGCGATCTGGATGCAGGAATCCCGAATTCGCTGAATCAGGGGTTCCCTAGGGAGCGCGGCCGAGCAGGCGCAGATCGTCAGCCAGCTCGCCCAGCTTGCGTGACAGCGTGGCGCGCTGCTTGTCCGTCAGCGTGGCGTCGAGTTCGATCACGAGGTCGAGGAATTGCCGGCGTTCGGCGGCTTCCGCTTGGACGTGGGCAGCCGAATGGCTGCGCGAGGGATCGCGCAAGAGCGCTTCCACCTGCGTGCGACTGTCGTTGCCGCTACCCAGCGCCGCCTTCAGTTCCTTGCGCCATGCTGCCTGGCTTGCGAACCACTCGTCATCCTCGTCCAGCAGGCCCGCGGCGGTCATTGCGCCGACGGTGCGTTCGATGATGGCCTTCTGCTCGGTCGTCGCCGTCCCGGTCCAGCGTTCGAGCTGACGCGTCAACGACCGGGTGCGGCGCTTCAGTCGGTCGGCATCCGTTCGCTCGCGCTCCTCGTCCAGTTCCTCGCGATCGCGCTCTTCGAGGTTCGCAAGCAGTTCGTCGATCTGCGCGGGCTGCAGGGACAGCAGCAATCCAGCCGCCTCGGGAGCCAGCCGGCCTGCCAGATCCTGCATGAAGGATTCCACCTTCTGCACCAACTCCGGGTACAGGGCAGCATCCGGCCCGGTCGCCACTTTGCCCGCGACATCCCGCAGGAAGTCCTCGTAGCGCTTGAGTTCGCTGCCGCGATGCCAGGCAAGCGTCGCTCCAAGCCACTCGCGCAGTGCGGTCTGCTGGCTCTCATCCAGTGTGACCAGATTGCCGACATACCAGCGCGCCACCGTGTCGAGGCGGTTGTAGAAGAGGCTGCTGGTACAACTTGCAATGGCGAGGGCAGCCACCGCGAGGGCGGCAGCACGAAGTCCGCCGGTCCTGCCTGTCAGGCGCATGGTCTGTTCCCCGTTGATCCTGTGACGATCGGACTGCGAATCGCGCCCTTTAGTTCAGAAGCGGGCAAGCCGGAGGATCGCTGCCGCGGCCTGCCCCGCTCCGTCTTCAGCACTGACGACGCGGCGAGCCTGTTCGGCGCGACTGCGATAGCGCTCATTGTGCAACAACTCTCCGAGGGCCGATGCAACGCGCGGGACAGTGTACTGCCGGCGACCGAGCAGGCGACCGACACCGAGGCGTTGCAATCGCGCCGCATTGTCCGGCTGATCGAAGGCATGGGGAACGAGCAGCATGGGCTTGCCCGCCGCGAGCGCCTGGCCGCACGTGCCGATGCCGCATTGATGCACCGTCACCGAAGCAGCCGGGAACACGACGGAGAACGGCGCGTACTGGACGGCCAGCATGCCATCCGGCAACGATCCGAGGTGGTTGCGCTCATCGCGACCCACCGTGAACAGTGCGCGCTGCCCGAGCCGTTTCGCCGCCGCGAGACTCACCTCGAAGAAATCCTCGGCGTCGTAGACCGCCGCTGAGCCGCGCGTAAAGACAATCGGAGGCGGACCTGCAGCGAGGAACGCCCGCAGTCCGGCGAGGGCGCTCAGGTCCGTGTCATGGAACGGAAACCCCGTGACGACGGTGTTGGGAGGCCAGTCGGCCTGCGGCCGGGCCAGCAGGCTCGAGAACAGCGCCAGCGTGCCATGGGGCGAGAACTGGCCTTCGAACAGCGGGTGACTGGTCACGGCCGCAAGCCCGAGCTCGCTGCGCAAGGTGTGCCACGGCACCACCCAGTCGCGGGTCATCCGCCGCATCAGGCCGTTCAGCACCCGACGGAATCCGGGACCCAGGAAATCGAGACGGGAAAGCCACGGCGCGGGCGCGAGGACGGCAGGGTCGTAGCGCGAGAAGAACACCATCGGTTGCAGGGCCGTCGAGATCCACGGCAACCCGCGCTGCTCCGCGACCAGCCGCGCAGAGTAGGTCAGTGAGTGGGTGACCAGCACATCGGTATCCGTCGCGATGGCGAGGAGCTGCTCGTAGGCTGCACGCAGGTGCGGCATCACGACTTCCCGCGTGAGTCGTTCGGGCCCCTTGCGCTCGTCCATCAGGTAGGCGATGCGCTCCGGATTGCGGTCGTAGTCGTCGACGTCAGGACTGACGGCAGCAAACTCGATGCCTTCGGCCTCGACCGCCTCGCGATATCTCGCGCTCGTTGCCAGCACCACCCTGCACCCGCGCTGGCGCAGTGCCCTGGCCATGGCGAGAAAGGGATGCAGATCGCCCAGCGATCCGAATGTGGTGAGGAGAACGCGGCGGCTCACCGGCACTTGCCTCCACCCGACCTCAACGGCATTCGAAACTCGCGGCCGACTGCGGATCTCCCTGCGTGTAGCGCGCGACCTGGGGCCACGGGCACAAGGGCCGGCTGATATCCGGCAGCTCGCGGGTTCCGCGCGCCTCGACGCGGTCGGGCGCTTCGCCTTGCTCGACCCAGCGTTCGATCGCGTCGAGACCATCGAACGCATCGGTGGCGGGCCCGCCGGTGCAGTGATTCATGCCCGGGACGAGGAACAGCCGGGCGAAATCCCCCGTGCCGCCGTGTCGCGCCTGCAGCCGCTGCATGTAATCCACGGATTCGGCCGCCGAGAAAATCGGATCGGCCACGCCATGGATCAACAGCAGCTTGGCCCTGGCTCGCCGGAAGCCGGCAAGCTCCACATCGTCGCCCGTGTTGTACACCGCGGCAAATGCCTTGAGGCGGTCCGGATCGCGATCGAAGTCGAAATTGAGGACGGTTAGCCCTGGATCGGGTGGCGTTGCGAACTCATGCCCGAGTGCACCGGAGATGAGCGTGCTGTGCCGCGAATCGGGTGCGCCGGCGGTTGCCGTGCCAAGGGCCCAACGTCGCCAGTCACTGCCCGCGATGCCGGGATCCCAGGGCCAGGGGAAGTACAGCGCCTGGCCCGATTGCGTGCGCGGACCGGCCATCACTGCCCGCAAGGCATCGACCTGCGGGGACGCAAGGCAGTTGTCGGTCTTCGCACCCGGGCAGCGCAGCGCCCCGGGATCAAAGCGGCAGGCCGCGACGTCCTGCACGAGACCATCGTTGAGTCCGTCCAGGGCATCGCAGGCATCAAGCACCTGGCCCGCGACCAGCTTGAGATCCGCATCGCTCAGCGCCTGGGAGAGGATCGGCTGGCCGTCAGCCCCGCGTGGCGCGGCTTCGAGAAAGCGCTGGGTCGTCCACGCCGCCGCGATGCTCGCTCCTTCCGCGACCCGCATCGCAGGCGCGACGGCCACGATGCCGTCAAAGTAGTCCGGAAAGCGTTGCGAGAACATCATTCCCTGCCGCCCGCCGCCCGAGCACCCGATGAAGTAGCTGCGTTCGGGACCGTGGCCGTAGTACACCTCGATCAGCGCCTTGGCGGTGGTCGCCGTGCGTTCGTGGGCACGCCAGGCATGCTCGGTGCGGGCCTGCGGATCGAGCCCGAACACGGGCGCAGGGCTCTGGTGGCCGGCATCGGTGGAGACCGCGGCGTAGCCGCGTTGCAGTCCATTGTCGACCGTGCCGCGTGCCCCCGTGTTGCGGCCCAGGGCCGGCAAGACGATCCCATCGTTGCCACCGCCGCCCTGGTACAGCATCCGGCCACTCCAGGTGGCGGGCAATCGCAGTTCGAAGCCGGTGTGGTACGGCTTGCCGTCGCTGCCAGCGCGTTCATCGATGCGGCCCCGGACGATGCAATGTTCGGGCAACGGCTTGCCCACAGGCGTATTCCCTTCCCGTGCCTGCTCGGTTCCGGCAGGCACCCACAGCGCGTCGGTGACCCGCACGCCGGGAAACGAGGCCGCAGTCAGCATGGTGCAGCGGGTGGCTGCGAGAGAAGTCGCGAGCGTCACCGGCTCGGGCCGGTTGAGCGCTGCACAGCCGGCAAGCAGGACGCACCCGCTGCCCACTACACTCAAGCGCAGAGCTTCGACCGTAACGTTCATGCGTGGTGCCCCTCAGCTTATTGGCAGCGGAAGCTGTCCGCCCGCTCGCTGTTGCCACTGCCGGTATACGTAGCAACCTGGGGATGAGGGCACAGCAGTCGCGTCCGATCCGGAGCCCAGTCTGCAGGCAATTCGGGATTCACGCCGCCTCGGTTTCCCGCACCGCGGGCGGCCGCCACGATGGCGGCCGGTGCCTCGCCGTTCTCGACCCAGTTGACGAGCGCACCCAGCATGTCGAACTGGTCCGTGGACGGGCCGCCGCGACAGTGATTCATGCCGGGTACCGCGAAGTAGCGTGCGAAGCCGGATGCGTCGCCCGGGTTCGCAGCACGCAAGCCGTCATACCAGGCCGCCGTGTCATCGGAGGAGAACACGGGGTCGCTGGTCCCGTGATACACGAGCAGCTTGCCACCACTGTCCTGCAGCGCCGCCAGCCGGGTCGGCTGCGGCGGGGTCATGAAGGACATCGACGAGTCGGCGTAGGGACCCGAAGTCGCGAAGATCTTGCCGGCGTCGCGACTGACGTCGAAGCCGAGTGCGAAGGCGCGCACGTCCTTGAGGACTTCAGGGCCGGCAGGCGGCGTCTGGAAGACGAATGCCATCGCCACCGGATCGAGTCTCACCGACGCACCGAACTTCCAGCCGGCCCAGTCGCTGCCCACGATGCCGGCGTCGTAGGGAAACGAGGCATAGAGCTGCTTGCCTGCAGCATCGCGTGCCCCTGCGAACAGCCTGCCGATCACCTGCTTCTGCCGGGGCGTCAGGCAGCTGCCGCTGCGACCGGCGGAACAACTCGCGACATCGCGGTCGAGATTGAACGTCTCCTGGCACTTTGCCGTGGCATTCACGATGCCGTCTGCCAGCCCGTCCAGCGCATCGCACTTCTCAAGGACCTGCGACGCGACCCACTGACGCTCGGCAGGAGTGAAACCGCTGGCGATATCCGGTTCCGTGGCCACACTCGCGTACTGCTGGGCGCCGTACAGCTGCGCGAGTGCGGCCTGCGGCAGGTTGAATCCGGGATCGCCGGCAAGGAAGCCGTCGTACTGGTCCGCATGGCGTGCAGCAGCCACGAGGACGTGTCGGCCGCCGTTCGAACAGCCGCCAATGTACGAGCGATCGGGCGGACGGGAGTACGCCTCGCGAATGAGCGCCTTCGCCATCGGTGTCAATTTGCCCACGGCCTGGTAACCGTAATCCAGCCGGGCCTGTGGATCGAGGCCGAACAGCGGATTCTGGTTGGCCGCATGGCCGGCATCGGAACTGAGGACGGCGAAACCCTGGGCAAGCGCATGCGTGAGCGCGCCTCCGCCACTCATGGCACCGACTGCGGGCGCGACGTTGCCATCCATTCCGCCATTGCCCTGGTAGAGGAAGCGCCCGCTCCAGTCCTCGGGCAGGCGCATCTCGAAACCGATGGCGTAGGTCTGGCCATCAACGGCACTCACGCGCTCGTGCATCCTGCCGGTGACGAGGCAGTGTGCGGCAACGGGCGAGCCCGCAATGGTCAACGTCCCGGCAGGCACGGTGGACGCCGCGGTGATGACGGTTTGCGGAAAGCCGAACTGGGTGGTCAGCGCCGCACAGGCTTGCAGCGGTGAGGGTCGAGCGGCAGCAGCCCGGTTCGGCGCGGTCTCCGGTACGGAACACGCGGCAGACACCACCGCGGCAGCGGCCACGGCTCCCGTCACCCAACCTCGTCGCGTCTCCATCCTGAACCCCCGATGTGAGCCGATAGCGGTGTCTTCAGGCCTTGCTGGCAAGACCCAGCGCGCGGATGGCGTTGTCTTTCAGGATCAGGTCATGCACCTCAGGCTTGAAGCCGGCATCCCGGAAATCGGCAATCCACCTGTCCGGCGTGATGAGCGGGAAATCGGAGCCGAACAGCATCTTGTGCTTCAACTGCTTGTTGGCGTACTGCACGAGCTGTGGCGGAAAGTACTTCGGCGACCAGCCCGACAGGTCGATGCAGACATTCGGCTTGTGCAGGCACACCGACCGCGCCTCGTCCTGCCACGGCCACGACGGGTGCGCGAAGATGATTGTGAGATTCGGGAAATCGGCCTCCACATTGATCCCGTTGCGTCGGATTCGAATACTTGGCCACCTGCGGTGCAGCAGAGCAAGGGGCTAGTCGATCTGGCTGCGGAGGAGCGCCCGGCAACGCAGCAGTTCGCGTACCGCGAATTCGCGGGCGGCGATCTCGAAACGATTGTTGCAGTAACCGCGGCGGGCGCTTTCCAGCAGATAGCCGCACCGCGTCAGTGCTCCCGTCTGCCATTGCCGCACCACATGGAAGTACTCATGCAGCACGAGTTCAGGATCAGAGAAGAAATCACTCGCCGCTCCGCACAGGAGGATCTTCCCCGGCCGCGTCGTGGCACAGATCGGCCCGTGGCAACGCGCGTAGAGCGAATGCTCAATGACACGAACGCTGCTGACATCCTCGCCGAAGATGACGTTGAGCGCGGCGAGCCAGGAGGGGGGAGGAAGGGTGGAGAGCATGTGCGTGGAATGATAGGTCGACTTCGTCGACGAATGGCCTCACGGCGAATGGCTGACTTTGTCAGCAAATGGTCTATCGACAAACGGAGCGTTCCGAATTCTGGCGGTTTCATTTGACGGCAGTCCACTACGTCGCAAAGCGACCATGTGCCGCAAGGCCATTTGTCGACGAAGTCTACCTCTCCCCTCCTACTTCAGGACCGGCCTCTGCACCTCCAGCACCTCATCGTCCCTGAGCCGCACGGTGCCGGTGAGGAAACCGCCGTCGCCGATGGGGAGCGTATAGAACAGGGTCTGGGTCGACGGGTTGCCTTCGGAGCGCATCGACACGGGCGTGCCGAGCACCAGAATGACTTGCTGGGCGGTCATGCCCGCACGGATGCGATCCCATTTCTCGGGGGCGATCCAGGCGCTCGGATCGGGATCCGGGGCGGTCGCGAGCCGAATTCCGGATGCGGGCCCGGCTGGCGTGCCCTGCGCCTGCTGCAGCTGGTCGACCCTGCGCGTCAGCTCGCGGACTTGCCGCTCGAGACTGCGGATGTCGTTACGCAGCTGGGCCACTTCGGTGTCCGCGGCGTGTACCGGCAGGGAGAACGCCAGCCCAACCAGGGCAGCCCAGCCGCTTCGTTTCGCCGTCATCAACACGTTCATGGGTGTTCCCCCAAAAAAAAGACCCGCGGTCGGATGGACCGTGGGTCTTGATGCTAGTTCGGCACGTCCTGCCTGGAAAGGCCGGCCGCCGTGAGCGTTACACCCCTGCGCGCTTGCCGGTCTTGCGCTCCAGGCGGACCACCCGGCCTTGCGCGGCGGGGGTTTCGTTCATCACGACGACCTTGGCGCGGCGGAAGAAATTGAAGTCCGTGGCACTCGCCCAGGTGTAGGCGCCCATGACGCGCCCGACGACGAGGTCGCCGACTTCCAGCTCGGGCAGCATGAGTTGATCGTCGATGACATCGATCGAATCGCAGGTCGGGCCGGCGAGCACGCTCGGAAACCGCTCGCCGTCCTGGCGCAGCGAGTCCACCGGATACTGCGCGTGGTCGAACATCTGGCCGCTGTACGAGCCGTACACGCCATCGTCGAGGTAGTACCACCAGCGACCGTCACGCTTCGCCTTGCCCATCACCGTCGCAACAGCCGTACCGGCCGGCGCGGCAATGAAACGGCCCGGCTCGGCAATGAGGCGCACGTGCGCAGGGACCTTTGCCAGCGCGGCCCGGATGGGGGCGCAGAACTCGCCGATCGGGGTCATCTGCTCCCGATAGGTCACCGGGAAACCCCCACCGATGTCGAGCACGTCGAGCCCCGGCAGGCCCGCGAGCAGCGCTTCACCGAACAGATTCGTGCAGGCCTCGATGGCCTCCACGTACTTGGAAGAATCCCCCGCCTGCGAGCCGACGTGGAACGACAGGCCGCGGACGCGCACCCCGAGGCTGCGCGCCAGACGGATCAGGTCCAGCACCGAGTCCGGCTCGCAGCCGAACTTCCGGGACAGATCGACCACTGCCGCGGGACTGCGGAACGACACCCGCAGCAGCAGCTCGGCGCGCTTCCTGAACTTCGCGAACTTGCGGATTTCCTCGGGGTTGTCCGCCACGAAGGTAGTGACGCCAAACCGCAGGGCATCGCGGATGTCGCTCTCGCGCTTGATCGGGTGCGTGTGGATGCAGCGCTCGGGGGCGATCCCTTGCGCCTTGACCAGCTCGACTTCACCCGTGGTGGCGAGATCAAAGAACGCGCCTTCGCGATGGAGGCATGCGACCACCGCCGCATGGGGCAGCGGCTTCAGTGCGTAATGGAGATCGACGCCGGGCAGCGCGCCCTTGAGGGCATGGTACTGGCGGCGGACCTGCTCGCAGTCGACGACCAGCAGCGGCGATCCGAACCGGGCGGTCAACGCGCGGATTTCAGACTCGGCGAGGGCCATGGAGTCGAACGAGTCGGAAGAAGAAGGCTTGAGCGCCTGAATGGCGGCACGGGGTAACACCTTGGAGGTACCTCTTGCAAAAGCTGCTGACACTAAACCAACCCAGTGAAGAGTCTGGTCGAGCGGCACCTGCAGCTTGCGCGATATCTCTGAGTGCTCTCTTACACAGCCGTGAGATCAAAGGGGACAGATCTGTTTTTCCGTCCCCGCCGGAGCCAGATCGAAAAACAGATCTGTCCCCTTTGAGCTCGCGCGGGCGCAATGTAGCAAAAATGGCCCGCGATGCAAGGATCCGGTCACGGTTTTTCCTGGCGAGGGCCCGCAAGCAGCGGTTGAGTCGGTGCCTGCAGCCCCGAGACGGCGTCCTCAGGTGAAGTCGACGTCCATGTCGGCGCGCAATGCGGCCACATCGGGATCGTAGGTCACGACGTTCTCCGCGGACGCCGCGCGCTTCAGCCGGTCGCGGATCGCATCCCACCGCTCCCCTTCCGGCACTTCCTCCACGAGGATCATGCGCGCTCCCGCCTTGTCGAGCGTGCGCAGGTGCGTGTACAGGTTGCGACCGTAAATGTCGGGACGGCCACCGGCGTTGATCCAGGTCATGAAGGGCGTGGCGATCGACGGCGGCTTGAGACCCAGAACCGCCACCTTCGCTTCGGTCGCAGCGAATTCATGGATGACTTTCGGCAGTTCCCGGCCCGGCACGATGTTGAGCGGCGTGACCGGCGAGTAGTGCCTGAGCGCGCTGCCGGGAACTCGCGGACCACCCGGGTCTGCCCCCACTGCCAGCGTGGGCAACACGGCCCGCAGCTGTGTCGCAGTGATCGAACCTGGGCGCAACAGGCGAGGGACGGGCCCGACACACGAGACGATGACCGATTCGAGTCCGATCTTCGAGTCGCCCCCATCGAGGACGATGCCCACCTCGTCGCCGAACTCCTCGCGAACGTGTTCGGTGCGGGTCGGGCTGACGTGACCGTAACGGTTGGCCGATGGCGCGGCGATGCCGCCACCGAAGGCATTGAGCAGCTGGCGGGCGATCGGGTGACTGGGGATGCGCACGGCAATCGTGTCCTGGCCGCCCGTTATCACGTCATGGACGGCAGGTCCGCGCTTGAGCACGAGCGTCAGCGGACCGGGCCAGAAGGCATCGGCCAGCGCCTGTGCGGACTCGGGCATTTCCTGCACCCAGCGCTGGAGGTAGCGCGGGTCGTCGATGTGGACGATGACGGGATGCGAAGGAGGGCGACCCTTGGCGGCGAAGATCTTGCGGACCGCCTCGGGGTTGTTGGCATTGGCGCCCAGGCCGTAGACCGTTTCCGTCGGAAACGCTACCAGCTCGCCAGCCCGCAGCGCCTGGACGGCATCCTCGATCTCTTTCTGGGTGACGCGGGCAATGGCCATACCCAAATCATACCAAGCGCCCCGCAGGCTTAACTGTGGCCCGGCACGCAGTTGCCGTCCATGCGGGTTGCCCCGGCAATCGGGCGGGTTAGCGGGAAGCGCAGATCGGAGGCTCCTGGCCCGCGGCCGCCTGCGCCCCCAGCCTCGCTGCCGTAGCGGCCACAGTCCCGGAAAGTGGCGACTGCTGGCCATCCCCCATTGCTCGAGCGATCTCGGTCTGCGCGGCTGCGCGGCATCCTAGACGGTCCAGCACCTCCGCGAGATTGTGCCGTGCGGCGATGTTGCCGGAATCCCTGGCTAGCGCAGCGTCGTACGCCTGCATCGCACTTACAAGATCCCCTCGGGCATACGCAATATTGCCGATCCCGAGGTGAGGCAACGGCGTTTCCCGCCACTCGGCAGCGGCACGCTCGTAAGCCAGCCTCGCGGCATCGAGCCTGCCCGTCGCTTCGAGTGCGGCGGCAGCGGCGAGGTATCGGCCGGCATCGGGTCGAGCCGGGATCGCCCCTGGTGGCAACAGGATGAACGCCCAGCGGCCAGCCCGTCCCCAGCTCTTCATAAACCGGGAAGTGCTGGTGACCAGGCGCTCCGTCGTGCCGGAGCGCAACACGATCTGCCCTGCGTCGCGGTCGTAGCCGATCACCACGGCAAAATGCCAGACCGGCGCAAAGGCCAGCCCCAGATTCTGCATCACGAGCACCGGGTGGCCTGCCGCAACCTCCGCCAGAACGGCCTCGAGCTCGGGAGGCAAGGCATACGCCAGTCGATCGTACTGCCGTGCGGCCGCAACCAGTTCGATCTGCAGACTGCCACGACGACCCGGAAGATAGGTCCTGGGAACGAGCTCAGCGGGAGCAATCGCAAGCCCCGATGCGCTGAGCACGGTTGCCAGCGCGGCAGGACCGCACTGATAGTCCGACTGCGGAAAGAAGGGCGTGCTCGTCAACTCCACGGTCCCGGGCAAACCGCCCGAAGCAGGCTCAAGCCAGGGCGCCGGGCTTGCGCATCCCGCGAGGAACACCGCGACCGCCGCAATCATTCCAAAGAGACACGCACCACCCGCAGCGCGCCGCTGGCGAACAAGCGAAATGCGCCGCTCCGATCAGGGGAACTTGCTGAAGATATCGAGAACGCCCACAGCTTCCAGGACCAGGAGCACCAGGAAGACGATACCGAGGACTTCAAGGGCCCCGGCGCCGGCAGGCAGCTCGCCTAGCTGCCGTGCCATCGACTGGAGCTCTGTGTCGGTCAGGGCTGCGAGTCGCGCTTCCACCGCTTCCATCCCGACGCCGAGCGCGGCCAGCTCGGCGCGAACTTCGTCCCGCGCCAGTACGGCATTGACGGCACCCAGCGATTCGCTCCGGTTCTGCGACTCCACTGCCTCGAGTGTGGAAATGATGCCCGCCTCAGCGACCGCAGGCGACCCGAGGCTTGCAATCGCGAGGGCCAGGACACAAAGGGTCGCATGCTGCAGCTGTCGTAGCAGGGCTGAAGGCTTCTTCATGGGGTCAAGTCCTGTTGTGGGGAAAAGCTTCGGTAATTTTGGCACTGGAGAGTGCTCGCGGCCAATGTCGTTGATCAGTGACAGTCGGTTTTACTCGAGTGCCATTCGCTCCCAGCCGCCCTCGTGCTTCCGCAGTTCGTAGGCTGGCCAGTACCGTTTGTCGAGCTTCAATGTGATGACCTCGACGGCACCGTTCCAGGCGACGGTCCGCAGGCGCAAAGACGACCGGTCCTCGCGGCCGGACACGGTGCGCATGAACGCATCCAGGTCGGGTGTGGGCTGCCCGTCCACTTCGACGATGCGCCGACCCGCCCAGAGCTGGTGGCGGGTGGAAGGCGATCCATAGGAGAAATACGCGACGAACACGCCTTCCGGCGGGATGCCCCGCTGGGCAGCCATGGCACGGTGGGGCTTGTGGAGCACTGCGCCCGCCCAGACGATGATCCGGTCGAGGTCTTCGCCATACAGCGGCATCGTCTCGACCTCGAGCGTCTGCTCCTTGCCATCGCGCAGGATGGAGAGCCTGACCTTCTCCTTCTGCGTGGCACGCTCGACCTCCCGGAAGCGGTTGACGAGCACGTCGTCGACGGCCAGCAGGAGGTCGCCGGGCTGCAGCAACCTGGCGGCAGCCGAGCCCGCAACCGAGCGGGTAACTGCAAGGACCTGCCGGCGGGCGGGACTGTGCTGCTCGATGCGGGTTATCCAGCTGTCCGACAGGCCGAGCGACCGGGCACTCGCCAGCGGCACCGGACCCAACTCGACTTCCAGCGAGAAAAGCGGCTTGCCCTGCTGCACGAGCGGCAGCATCTCCATCACGAGATCGATCGGGATGCCGCCATTGTCCTGGCGAAGGTCGCGGCCCGCTTCATACGAGAAGCTGGACCACGTGGCCACCACTTCACCCTGGCGGTTCGATAGCACGCCGTCGTAACCGGCAGGGCCGTTGATCAGCTGGATGGTCTCGAGATTGGCGTCGCGGAAGCGCAGCGTTCGCGAGAGCGGGAAATTGATGGCATCCACCGCGGCCACCGTGGTGGCCTGCGACTGCACGACGGAATCGGTGTTCAGGCCCACCGCCCACACCTGCTCGCCCGGCTTGAGGTCGCGCGGCCGCAGCGTGGCAGCCCGGACCGGCGTGTCCCCGATGAGCTTCGGGTCATAGGCCACCATCGCAAAATTGTGGACCGGATGTACATACACGACGCGGCCCGGCACTTCGAGCGTGCCGGCAAACGTCAGCCGCACATCGCCCAGCGATACCGGCACTGTATTGCGGTCGACCAGCACGAGCCCGCGGGCAGCATCGACAATCAGGCCGGTGCCGTGGTAGTTCCGGTCGGTGATGCCGGCTACCGAGTAAGGCATGTCGAAATCGACCATCACGAGGGACGGCGTCAGTTTCGCGATGACCGGGTCATCGCTGGTGGCGAAGCGCGTGCCCGCCGCCACTTCCGTCTCGGCCACGCCGTCATTGGGCCACTCCACGCACGGCCACACGCCGAGCGTATCGTCCCGGCGGCAATGGCGGATCGGGAACCAGCGGCGATCCATCCGGACGACCTTGAGCTGCGTGGCGCGTGGATCGTCGATGGTGACGAAGCGGGCGGCGACCTGTTCGCCGTCCTTCACTGCCTTGAGGATCGCCTCGAAGTCCGCGAGTGCAGCTGTCGGCGTGCCATTGAACTCGGTGATCACGGCACCCCGGGGAATGCCAGCCGAGCCCAGCACGTAACCGGGATTCGCCACATAGACGCCGCGGACCGGGGCATTGAGATGCCGGGCCTGCTGCCAGGACAGCGTATGCACGATCCCATCGCCGATCTCGAGATACTCGTCGGGCGTGATCTGGTGGAGGCTCTGCACGGGCAGCTCATGCGTCTCCGGCCTGCCGCCCCGCTGGATCTCGACCTTCACCGCCTGCCCCACCTTGTCGTCGAGGACTTCGGAAAGCGGATCGAACGTATCGGTCAGCCGGCCATCGATGCGGATCAGGATGTCACCCGGCTCCAGCACTCCCTCGGCGGTCGAGCCTGGCTGCACTTCCCTGACGACGAGCATGCCGGTGCGTCGCGGTTCGGCCTTGCGGACTTCGGCTTCGGTCTCGGGCCTGAGTCCAAGCCGCGCCAGTTCGTCGAACGGCGTGTAACGGAACACGGTCTGGAGCGTCCCGCGTGCCACGGTCTTGCCCTCCTGGAGCAGTTCCAGTGCGCGCGTGACCCGGTCGAGCGGGAGGTAGAAGCTGGACGCAGCACCACTGCTGCCACCGGCATTCAGCGCCAGCACGCGGCCATCGATATCGAGCACGGGCGAACCGGATGACCCACCCGACGTACTGGAAGCGGCCTGGTAGTAGAAGGTATTGAAGTCGTTGTACTTGCCGACCCCGTACTGCGGTGCCTCACGGTCGAGGCGGGCCAGGGTGCCTGCCAGGATGGAGAGCTGCTCGCCGGCATCGTTGCCGACGACGCGGATTTCGCGGCCGACCTGCGCACCTTCCGGATGGAGCTTGAGCTCGGCCGGCTTGATGAACCGCAGTTTCGTCGGATCGTAGCGATAGAAACCGAAGTCATGCACCGGGTCGCGGTACACGGGATAGAGCGTCACTTCCTCGCGGTTCAGGAAGACGGCCTGCGCAGTAACCGGCCCGGGCGTCACCACATGCCGGTTGGTGAGGATCAGTCCACGCGCCGCATCCACGACGAAACCGGTGGCCTGGCTAGAGGTATTCCATTCGGTATCGAACGCACGCACCTGGTCGATCTGGATGGTGACGATGCCGGAGGCGACCCGCTCGATGGTGCGGGTCCAGCGGGAGTCCTCGGGCCCGGTGATGTTCGTCAGCGCGACGGCAGGGGGCGTTGCGGCTCCCCCATTGGGAGGAGGGGGCGCCTGTGCCGACACCGTCGAACCAAGCAGCAGGCCGGCAAGCAGGGCGGTTTTGTTCATTAATGATGGCTCGATACGGATTCTGGCGGGCTTGAAGCCCTGGTCGAATAGAGACCGCCCCAGGGTAAAGGCGGTTCCCCCTTACAAGGAGTAACCGAAGGCTGTCCTGAAGCGGTCCGCGAATTCCTGGGTGGAGAAGCCGTGGTTCTGCGGGCCCTGTGATTCGATCTTGAAGGTGCCCATCAATGAGGCTACACGCCCGGTTGACTCCCAGTCGAGGCCCTTCTCGATCCCGTAGATCAGACCCGCCCGGTAGGCATCGCCGCAGCCCGTTGGATCCTTGACGGCCTTGGGGGTGGCAACCGGAATCTCGATCACCTTGCCGCCGGCGTGGATGTGCGAGCCGTCTCCACCACGGGTGACGATGAGCGCCTTGACCCGTCCCGCAAGCTCGGCGTGCGTGAGGCCCGTCCGTTCCGCCACCACCTGGCTTTCGTAGTCGTTCACGGCAAGCCAGGTCGCCTGGTCGATGAACCTGAGCAGCTCCGCGCCGCTGAACATCGGCAGACCCTGCCCCGGATCGAACACGAAGGGGATCCCGGCAGCGGCGAACTGCTCGGCATGCTGGACCATGCCGTCCCGGCCGTCCGGGGAAATGAACCCCAGGGTCACGCCGTCGCTGGTGGGCACCGGCTGGGCATGCGCGTGGGACATCGCTCCCGGATGAAAGGCCGTGATCTGGTTGTCGTCGAGATCGGTGGTGATGAAGGCCTGGGCAGTGAACTCGGAGGGCACCTCCTGCACGTACCTGAGGTTGATGCCCTTCGCCTCAAACCACTCGCGATAGGCGCCGAAGTCATGGCCCACCGTGCCCATCGGCGCCCCGGCTCCGCCAAGCAGCTTCAGGTTGTACGCGATGTTGCCGGCGGTGCCACCGAAGTTGCGCTGCATGGTCGGCACCAGGAACGACACGTTCAGCATGTGGATCCGGTCAGGGAGGATGTGCTCCCGGAAACGCCCGTGGAACACCATGATCGAGTCGTAGGCGAACGAGCCGCAGATGAGTGCTGACATAAGGAGGAGTGGCGCCGGGTCCGGAGGTGAAGCTCGGCCCGGATTGAAACAGGAATCAGCGGCAGCCGCCAGCCAGCAGCATCCGCCCGGCATCAGCCGATCAGCACCCCCGCCCAGATCACCCCGAGCAGCAGGAAGGAGATCAGGACGGCCGTGGAGCCGACGTCCTTGGCCAGACCCGACAGCTCATGACGCTCCAGGCCGATGCGATCCACCACCGTTTCAATACCCGTGTTCAGCAGCTCGACGATCATGACGATCAGCACAGAGCCGACGAGCAGTGCCTTCTCGATCCCGGTCTTGCCGAGCCACGTACCGAGCGGAATCAGCACGATCGCGAGCATGACCTCCTGGCGGAAAGCCGCTTCGTAGCGGTACGCCCCCTTGAAGCCCTTCCATGAATTGACGAACGCAAGCAGCAGCCGGTTGACACCGGTCAGTTTGGGGCGGTCCTGCATGGGCTTCCTATGCGGCGGGGACGGGTTTCCAGGTCAGATCAAGCTGCTTTGCCGCACGCACATCGTCCAGCCGGCGGACCGGCAGGGTATGCGGGGCGGTGCGCAGTTTATCCGGATCCGTACCGGCTTCCGCAAGAATCGCAGTCATCGCTGCCACGAACGCGTCGAGATCCTCCTTCGCTTCGGTTTCCGTCGGCTCGATCAGCAGGCATTCCGGTACGAGCAGGGGGAAGTAGGTCGTCGGCGCATGGAAGCCGTGATCCAGCAGCCGCTTGGCGAAATCCATGGCGGTGACACCGAGTTCGCGTGACTGCCGCTTGAGCGTGATGATGAACTCGTGGCTCGCGCGGCGGCCGTCGTAGGCCGCATCGAAACCGGCGGTCCTGAGGCGGGCCAGCAGGTAGTTGGCATTGAGCGTCGCGTACTCGGACACCCGCTGCATGCCGGAGCGGCCGAGCATGCGCATGTAGATGTAGGCCCGCAACAGCACTCCCGCGTTCCCCATGAAGCCGGAGAGGCGGCCGATGGACTGCGGCAGGTCGCGCTCGGTGAGCCAGCGATAGCGGTCGCCCTCCTTGCCCACCACCGGGATCGGCATGAACGGCAGCAGCCGCTTGCCGACGCCGACCGCGCCCGAACCCGGACCGCCGCCGCCATGCGGCGTGGAGAACGTCTTGTGCAGGTTCATGTGGATGACATCGAAGCCCATGTCGCCAGGCCGGACCTTGCCGAGAATCGCATTGAGGTTCGCGCCGTCGTAGTACAGCAGGCCACCGGCGTCGTGAACGATCCGGGCCACCTCGCGAATGCGCCGCTCGAACACGCCGAGCGTCGACGGGTTCGTCAGCATGATGCCGGCCGTCGCCGGGCCCACCACCTTCCTCAGCGCGTCCAGGTCGATATCGCCATTCGGCAGGGAGGGAATTTCCACGACCTTGCAGCCGCACATCGTCGCGGTCGCCGGATTGGTGCCGTGTGCCGCATCGGGAACGATGATCTCGACGCGGGCGAGGTCGCCGCGCGCACGATGATAGGCCCGCATCATCGCGACTCCCGCGAACTCGCCCTGCGCGCCCGCCATCGGCGTGAGCGACACGCCCTGCATGCCGGTGACTTCCCGCAGCATTTCCTGGAGCTCGTAGAGGCAGGTGAGGAAACCCTGCCCCGTGCTCTCGGGAGCGTAAGGGTGATGCGACAGGAACTCGGGCAACATCGCGTAACTGTTGCAGGCCCGCGGGTTGTATTTCATCGTGCACGAACCGAGCGGATAGAAGTGCGTATCGATGGAAAAATTGAGCTGCGACAGCCGCGTGAAGTGCCGGACTGCCTGGAGCTCCGACACTTCAGGCAACGCCGGCCGCTGCTTGCGGCGCAACGCTTCCGGAATGCTGGCTTCCGCCTGCGGCGGAAACTGCGCCGTCGCCATCCGGCCCTTGCGCGAATGCTCGAAAATCAGTGTTTCAGTCATGTGAAAGGCTCGGAATGGGCGTTGGGCGTTGGGCGTTGGGCTTTGGCAAGAAGGGGTAGCGGCTCAGGCCGCGCGCTGGAACAGGTCTTTGAGAGCGGTGGCGTAGCGCTCGATATCGGCGGTCGAACGCGTCTCGGTCGCGCACACGAGCAATGCATTGCCCAGTTCGGGATAGTGTTCCCCGAGGGGATAGCCGCCGATGATGCCGCGGGCCGCGAGCTGTTCGAGCAATGGCGTCACCGGACGATCCAGGAGCAGGACGGCTTCATGGAAGCGGGGGCCGCTGAAGGCCGCGCGTACGCCTGGCAGCCGCGTCAGTGCCGCGACCAGTTCCGCCGTCCGTGCCTGGGCAGCGGCCGCGACCCGTTCGAGCCCCGCGGGGCCCATGATGGAGAGATAGATCGTGGCCGCCGTCACCAGCAGGCCCTGGTTCGTGCAGATGTTGGACGTGGCTTTGGTACGGCGGATGTGCTGTTCGCGCGCCTGGAGCGTCAGCGTGAAGCCCTGTTTGCCGTCGGCATCGAGCGTGCGCCCGACGATGCGGCCCGGCATCTGGCGCACATGTTCCATGCGGGCGGTCATGAAGCCGAAGTAGGGCCCCCCGCCGGCGAGCGGCACGCCGAGCGGCTGCCCTTCCCCCACCACGATGTCGACGCCCTTGGTGCCCCATTCGCCGGGTGGCTTGAGCAACGCCAGCGAAGTCGGATTCACCACGGCAATGACCAGCGCGCCGTTCGCATGCGCCCAGTCGGTCAAGGCATCGACGTCTTCCAACTGGCCGAAGAAATTGGGCTGCTGGATGACGACCGCCGTGACGTCGTGGCCACGCCAGGGATCAAGGCTGGCCACCGGCGTCGTGCCGCTGCTCCGCTCGTAGGGCACGAACTCGAAATTGAGCGCCTGGTTGCCGGCGATGGCTTGTGTCACCTGGCGATAGACGGGATTGACCGTCGTCGGCACGAGAATCCGTGCCGAGGTGGAGCGGCGATGGGCGCGCACCGCCATCAACGAGGCTTCCGCGAGTCCAGATGCTCCGTCATAGAGGGAAGCATTGGACACCTGCATGCCGGTGAGGCTCGCGATCATCGTCTGGTATTCATACAGCAGCTGCAACGTGCCCTGGCTCGCCTCGGCCTGGTAGGGCGTATACGCACTGTAGTATTCGCCGCGGGTCACGATGGCCCAGACGGCTGCGGGGATATGGTGCTCGTAGGCCCCGGCGCCGATGAAGTTGATGGGCCTGCCATCCTGCCCTGCCCGTTCGAGCATCAACCGGCCGATGTCCATTTCGGGCAGGGCCTCGGGAACGCCCTTGAGTGCGTGCACCCGCAGTTCGGCCGGAATCTCGTCGAAGAGGTCATCGATACTGGAGACGCCGATGGTGGCCAGCATGTCGCTGACGTCAGTGTCGGTATGGGGAATGAATGGCATGAGGGCTTCCAGGCAAGGGGCTGGGATGGGAATACCGGGACTAGTGGGCGTCTTCCGCCAGGACCTTGTCGTAGCCCGT
This sequence comes from Pseudomonadota bacterium, assembly GCA_031398625.1. Taxonomy (GTDB): domain Bacteria; phylum Pseudomonadota; class Gammaproteobacteria; order Steroidobacterales; family Steroidobacteraceae; genus CAIUGU01. The sequence continues at coordinate 17,927 of JANNNQ010000113.1, read as the reverse complement.
GGCGTCGATCAGCGTCGCCAGCTCGCTGGCATCGCTCAGCCGGACCTTTGCGATCCAGCCTGCACCGTACGGGTCCTGGTTGATCAACTCGGGGGTCGCCGCCAGGGCGCCATTGGTCTCGAGCACTTCGCCCGAGATCGGGCTGTACACATCGGATGCTGCCTTCACCGATTCCACGACGGCACAGGCCTCACCGGCCTTCAGCACGCGGCCGACCTCGGGCGCTTCCACGAACACCAGGTCGCCGAGCGCTTCCTGCGCGTGGTCGGAAATGCCGATGGTCACCGTGCCGTCGCTTTCCGGACGGACCCACTCGTGGGATTTGAGGAACTTGAGGTTGGCAGGCGTGCTCATGGAGAAGTACCGCTGGGTTGGAGGGGAGATGGGGGCGCTGGCGACTGGGCTATGGCAATAGAAACACAGAAAGGCTTCATGCTGGCGAACGTGCCTCAACGCCCGGAGCCCAGAGCCCCTGTTTCGATGCAGGACTTGCCGTTACGCACGAACGGCAGCTTCACGACCCGCGCAGGCAGCAGTTTGCCGCGGATATCGACTTGCAAGAGTTCACCCGCGGCGGCGGGGATGCGCGCAAAGCCGATGGAGCGCTCGAGCGTTGGCGAGAAGGTGCCGCTGGTCAGCTCGCCGTCGCCGGCGCCCGTCACCACCTTCTGGTGGCTGCGCAGGACGCCGCGGTCTTCAAGCAGCAGCCCAACGAGTTTTCGCGGGATGCCGCCGGCCTTCTGTGCATCGAGGACAGCGCGGCCAATGAAGTCGCGATTCTGGGGCTCGAAAGCAACCGTCCAGGCCAGGCCAGATTCAAGGGGCGAGACCTGTTCGTCCATGTCATTGCCGTACAGGTTCATGCCGGCTTCGAGACGCAAGGTATCGCGGGCGCCGAGACCGCAAGGGGCAACGCCTGCCTGCTGCAGGCGACCCCAGAACGCGGCCGCTTGCGCGGCGGGCAACATGATTTCCCAGCCGTCTTCACCCGTGTAGCCGGTACGGGCCACGAACCTGTCGCCGAAGTCCGCACCGCTGAAGGGCTTCACTTCGAGGGCTGCCGCGGCGTGTTCGCCCAGCAGCCGGGCTGCCTTCGAACGGGCATTCGGCCCCTGCACGGCAATCATCGCGAGGTCGGTGCGTGCGGCCACGGAGACTCCGAAAGCGGCCGCCTGCTGGCCGATCCACCTGAGATCCTTGTCGCGCGTACCGGCATTCACCACGAGGCGGAAGTGCGTGTCGTCGCGGTAGTAGACGATCAGGTCATCGATCACGCCACCGGACTCGTTCAGCATGCAGGTATAGAGCGCCTTGCCAGGCGCCCTGAGACGGCCCACGTCGTTGGCTAGCAGGAAGCGCAGGAACTCGCGGGTGTTGGCGCCGCCCAGGTCGACAACGCACATGTGCGAGACGTCGAACATGCCGGCATCGGTGCGGACCGCGTGATGCTCGTCGATCTGCGAGCCGTAGTTGACCGGCATGTCCCAACCGCCGAAATCGACCAGGCGGGCCCCGGCGGCGAGATGCGTAGCATGGAGAGGTGTTGTCAGGCCCACGTGCAGCGTTCCTTCAGGTCGGCAATGAAAAGAGGCGGCAGACCCCAGTCGCTGGTGGCCTTCCGCCCCTCTGTCCTGCAACCTGAGAGATCGGGCGCTTGAAGCCGTGATGGCCGCGCTGCTCCCCTTCGGTGGGCCACAAGGTTTTCGGGCCCTTGCGGCCACTCTCCAGAGCCCATCGGGAAAAGTGCATTTTCCAGACCCGCCGTCCTGTTTGCCTGAGCGTTTCCGGGCGGGTTGCGCCTTCGGCGGTCGACTTGCTGCCAAGCCAGACTCTCTCCGGACGGGTCATGCGATGGGTGATTCCATCTTATAGGCGGCCCTGCGCAGTGAACAGGGGTGGGGACAGGAAAAATCCGGCTATTTTCCCCGGCGGCGTCACCCGATCACGTTCTTTGCACCTGCATCAGGCAATGGCACGCATGGCCTGCGCTACAATCGGGCGAATTCCATCAGCCGTTCCGGAATCCCATGTCTGCTCCGTCTCGCCGCCGCTCCGTTCCCGTTCGCATCGGCGCCATCACTGTCGGCGGTACTGCTCCCGTTATTGTCCAGTCGATGACGAATACGGATACCGCGGACATCGAAGGCACCGTGCAACAGGTGAAGTCGCTCGCGAAGGCCGGTTCGGAACTCGTACGCATCACGGTGAATACGGACGAAGCGGCTGCGGCCGTGGGTCCGATCCGAGAGCGCCTTGCCCAGCTGAATGTGTCGGTGCCGCTGGTCGGTGATTTTCATTTCAACGGCCACAAGCTGCTCAAGGCCCATCCGGAATGCGCCCGCGCCCTGGCCAAGTACCGCATCAATCCCGGCAATGTGGGCCGCGGCAGCAAACGCGACACGCAGTTCGCCGAGATGATCGAAGTGGCGTGCGAGCACGACAAGCCGGTGCGCATCGGCGTGAACTGGGGCAGCCTCGACCAGGATCTCCTCACGCGCCTGATGGACGAGAACTCATCCAGGCCTGAACCGCTCGAGGCCAGCGCCATCATGCATGAGGCACTGGTACAGTCGGCACTCGGCAGTGCCGCCCGCGCCGAGGAACTGGGATTGCCTCACGACCACATCGTGATCTCCTGCAAGGTCAGCGGCGTACAGGACCTCATCAGCGTCTATCGCGAACTCGCCCGGCGTTGCGACCATGCGCTGCACCTCGGCCTGACCGAAGCCGGCATGGGCTCGAAGGGCATCGTCGCTTCCACGGCGGCGATGGCGGTGCTGCTGCAGGAAGGCATCGGCGACACGATCCGCGTCTCGCTGACGCCCGATCCGGGAGGCGATCGCACGCAGGAAGTGCTCGTGGCGCAGGAGATGCTCCAGACGATGGGCTTGCGGGCATTCATGCCGATGGTGGTGGCGTGCCCGGGTTGCGGCCGCACTACGTCGACGTTCTTCCAGGAACTCGCGCAGAAGATCCAGTCGCATCTGCGCCAGCAGATGCCGGAGTGGCGCAAGCAGTACGTGGGTGTCGAGGACATGACCGTGGCCGTCATGGGCTGCGTCGTCAACGGCCCGGGTGAAAGCAAGCATGCCAACATCGGCATCAGCCTGCCCGGAACCGGCGAACGCCCCGTCGCACCGGTCTACATCGATGGCCAGAAGGGACCGACCCTCAAGGGCGACCAGATCGCCGAGGAATTCCAGGCGCTGGTCGAGGACTACGTCGCGCGCAGCTTTGCGCCGAAACCGGGGGCCCCATGAGCGACCTGAGCGGGAAACGTTGCAAGCCGTGCGAAGGGGGCGTCGCGCCCCTGACGCGCGACGAGGCCAGCACGCTGTTGGCCAGGCTGGACACCGCGTGGAGCCTGACCCCGGACGGCAAGGCGCTGCGCCGCGCGTGGGCCTTCAAGAACTTCTTCCACACCATCGGGTTCGTGAACGCGGTGGCGTACATCGCCAACACCGAAGACCACCACCCCGACATCGAATGCGGCTACAACTACTGCCGCCTCGAATTCACCACCCATGCGATCGGCGGGCTCTCCGAGAACGACTTCATCTGCGCAGCGAAGATCGATGCGATGGGTGGGGAATAGGCTACAGGCTACAGATCAGGAGACGGCCGGGATCTCCCGATCCGCCTCGCGCATCGCCTGCCGCTCCTGCGGCTTCCAGCGATGCTCCCATCCCCGCTTGTGCGGCTTGCACAGTGCGCAGCTCCGGGCCTTGTTTTTGAACTGTTTTCTCATGTTGGTAACCAGCTTCTGCCTACAGAACAGGGGGTCTTTGACCGTGCTGCTGCACAAAGTTCAGCAGAACTTCGGTGACGTCTCGCCTGCCAGCAAAGCCCAACGTTCGTGGTCGCGCCAGCGGCCGCAGACTTTCAGATAGCGAGGCGAGAAGCCTTCATTCCGGAAGCCGAGGCTGCGCACGAGCTCGACAGACCGCTTGTTCTCCGGCTGGATGTTGGCCTCCAACCGGTGGAGTTTCAGTTTCCGGAAGCAATGATCGATGACCTGCCGCAAGCCTTCGCGCATGTATCCGCCTCCTGCGTGTGGTTCGAGCGCGTAGTAGCCGAGGTAGGCAGACTGGAACGCACCGCGCACGATTTCGCTGACATTGATGAGCCCCGCCAGCGAATCGGAATCCCGCACGACGACGAAGAACGACTCGCGATTCGTGGAACGCAGTGAATCGAGCAGCTTGCGGTATTTCTCGACGGAATCGGGCGGTGATACCAGGCCCTTATGCAACTTCCGGCTCTTCCGCACCGCCGCCAGGAATTCCTCCTCACGCAGTAGAGTCGGTCGCTCGAGATCGATGCGGAGGGGTTTCAAGGGGGCATCTCGGATCCGCTGGTCTTCGATCGGGAGCTCGACGAAAACACGCACTGCCAGTAACCGACGGCCACCCATCGACCCAACTTGAATCCCACTTCAGGAAAGTGGGCCACCTTTTTCATGCCAAACTTCTCGTGCAACGCCACGCTGGCATCGTTCGGCAGGGCGATTCCACCGATCGCGGCATGGACGCCTCGCGCACGGAGGCGCGGGAACAGTTCCGCGTAGAGGCTCGTTCCCATTCCCCCTCGAACCCTCGCCGGCTCCAGATACGCGGTTATCTCCTTGGAAAACTGGTAGGCCGATCTTGTCCGCCACCTCGTGGCATAGGCGTACCCGTGGATCTGGCCACCCGACTCGGCGACCAGCCACGGCAGTTGGTCTGCCTGAACGTCTTCAATTCGTCCCGCCATGTCTGCCGCGGTCACCGGGTCTTCTTCGAACGTGATCACCGTATGCGAGATGTAATGGTTGTAGATCGCCGCAATGGCCCCGGCATCCGCCAAAGTCGCGTCTCGCACAATAGACCGATCGAGTTGGCCCATTCGCTTCTCCTTCGCTCGATACGACTCGTCTTTATCAAACTTCCAGAACCAGAACACGATGCCCTAAATCCAGCTCCGCCAGCGATCGTAAATGCCCATACCGTTTATCCCAGATACCGGATCTGAGATCACCCTCCAAGGATAGAAGTCCACCAGCCAGGTCTTCTTCGGTCGCGAGCGCGAAGTTGGAGATATTCCGCCGAATTTCCTCATCCAGATACATTTCCGGCCTGCTCCAGTACGCGCTGAACAAGCCATCAGCACAGTCGCTGGGCAATGACACGGGGACATCCTGAATCGCCTTGAACTGATCCCTGACTGCCTCGACCATGGCGGCGATTCGAGGCGACCCATCAAGCGCAGGGAAGTAGTCTCTGGTCAGCCAGAAGCGATTGCCCGTGTTCGGGTCACGCAAGAAGATGACGATCCGCCGCCGTGCGATCCTGCGTAGCTCTCGCAAACCGGCGCGCAGGTCTGTCCAGTGATGGAGGGTATTCACGGCCAATACCGCATCGAAACTGCTGTCGCGAAACGGGAGTTCCTCCGCTCTGGCTTGTATCGCAGGAGCTGACGATTTGGACCTCTGAGCGATCATCGTCGCGGACGGCTCGACTGCAAAAACGTCCTTGTTGGCTGGTTCATATGAACCAGCCCCAGCGCCTACGTTGACTACCGAGCGAGCATCTCCAAGCGCCTCATGGATGGCTGCAGCAATCCGAGGGTCCTGCTTGCGCGTGACGCGATACGTTCCGCCAATGCTGTCGTAGATCTCGCTCATCGATCTTGCGAGAGGTATGCAGTCGATCGATAGAACGATGCCACATGTTGCGAGTGTGAAAACTCGTTCTGAGCGATCATCTGCTCCACCTCAGACACCGTCACCAGTAGGACTCTTGCTCTCGAGATCTCATGAATTACTGCGCAGCTTGTTGATTCGACTAGATCATGTGTTCGAACTAGTCGTCAATCATTCAGCGTGCGAAGCAGCGCGACTGGTCCGCTTCGTCGCCCACCGTCCGGACCCTTTTGACTCGCCTTTGGAGGGGGCCGAAGCGCGGTCGAGGGGCGAAATAGTCGATGCGCTCGCAGGACGAGATGGTCAACGCGTATTTCGCACCCGATCGCGCGAGGTTCGCCAGAAATCGTGAGCCTTCTTGAGGTCGCGATTTCTGAAGCGCCCCCGACTGGCGAGGCAAAAAGGTCCGGACGGTGGACGGCGGAAGAAGGGCCGTCCTAAAGGCCAGCAGCGACTTCGCCAGGCTCCAGCACCGGCCCGACTGGATGAGCGAAATGCAGTTTCGCAAAGGCGATCCGTTCTGGCGTCTTCGCTGCAAAGTCGGCTTGTTCCTCGCAAACTTGCAGACGCCGGAGCAGTCCCTGCTGGTTGGCGATCTGGATGGCGAGGCCGGGACGGGCGTTGAGTTCGAGGACCAACGGCCCGAGATCGCGGTCGAGGACGATGTCGACGCCGATGTAACCCATGCCAGTGAGCTCGTAGCAGCGGGCGGCGATGTCGAGCATCGTGTCCCAGTCAGGGATAGGCAGGCCGGCGATGGGTTCCCCTGTATCGGGATGCATTTCGACGATCTCGCCGTTCATGACGCCCCCCAAGGTGACGCCCGTGGCGATATCGATGCCGGCGCCGACGGCTCCCTGGTGCAGGTTGGCCTTGCCATGCGAGAGCCGCGTAGGCAGGCGGACCATCGCCATGACCGGAAAGCCGCGAAAAACAATCAGCCGGATGTCCGGCACGCCCTGGTAACTCACCCGCGCGAAGTGCGGGGAAAAATGGACCATCGCCTCGACGATGACGGCGTCCTGGATGCCCCCCAGGCTGAACTGGCCGCTGATGGCATTGGACAAATGGTGCTCCAGGAACTCCTCATCGAGCAGGTCGCCACTGATGGTCCGGTAGCGGCCGCTGCTGCGCCCGGAGATGACCACGATGCCGTCGCCGGCACTGCCATGAGCGGGTTTAAGCACGAATTCCAGCCTTTTTTTGACCATTTCCGGCAGGCGCCGGATGTCGTGCTGGGTCTCGATCACGCCATAGAGATCCGGTACCGCAATGCCCGCCTTGAGCGCGAGCTGCTTCGTCTTGAGCTTGTCGTCCACCAGCGGATAGAGACGCCGCGGATTGAACCGCATGATGTAGTCGCCATTCCGCCGGTTGAGCCCGAGCACTCCCGAGTCGACAAGGGAACGATAGCGTGCGAGGACGCTCAGGACACGCCCCCGGCATCTCGAGGGCGGTTGAACGAACGGAAGCGCTTCAGTTCGAGCAGGCGGTAACCCGTATAGCGGCCCGTCAGCAGCGTGATGGCAAGGACCAGCAGCAGCAACTCGGGGAAGACGAAGACGAGGTGCTCGAGCCACGCCAGGCCCATCACGAGATAGGTGATGGCAGCGACGATCAGGCTGCCGATGCCTTCCTGCATGGCCTCGGACGCGCCGCGTTCCTCCCAGACGATCGACATGCGCTCGATCGTCATCGAGATGATGACCATCGGGAACAGGGCGATGGAGAGGCCCGGCTGGATATCGAGCCGCTGGCTCAGTACGCTGATGCCGGCCATCAGCAGCACGACCACCGTCAACACGCACGTCAGCCTCGGGACCAGCAGCAGGCGCAGGCGCTCCAGGTAGAAGCGGATCAGCAGGCCCAACGCCACGATCACGGCGAACAGCACGATGCCCCACAGCAGCTGCGTCTCGCGGAAGGCGAGCGCGACCAGCACGGGCATGAACGTACCGAATGTCTTGATCCCGATGAAGTTGCGCAGCAGCACGATGACAAGCGCACCGATCGGGATCATCAGCAGCACGCTGTACACCGCCTGCGTGGTGATCGGCAGCGTGAAGAGCGAGAAATCGAAGGCCCGCGAACCCAGCCGTTCGATCCGCCGCTCCGCGACCTCCAGCGAATCGAGGATGTTCCGCTGCACGGCGAGCGACACTTCTAGGCTGGAGCCCCCCTCGACCTGGGCGATCGCGCCATTGCCCCGCCACCAGACCAGGAAGTCCGGCGGCCAGCCCTGGGCCCGGGTGACCGGATCGAAATACAGCCATTCGACACCGTCATGCACTTCAAGCAATGGCAACACCCGCGCGGCACCACTCAGTTCGCGCAGGAACATGCCGTGCGAAACCCGGGCGGGAATCTGTGCCGCCGCGAGGATACGGGTGGCCAGTTGCGCGCGAGCCGTCGGGCTGCTGCTGTCGCTCAGGAACAGCCGCACGTACTGGTCGCTGCCTGCATTGCCGATATGCCGCAGCAGTTCTGAGGTGAAGCTCGCGACGTCAGCCGACTGGCGGCGAACCTCCGCGATCAGCCCGTCGACGGCGATGCGCGATGGTTCATCGAATTCGGGGATCTCCGGAAAGGGCGGCGTCGAGTCCTCTGCCGCGCGTGCAGGATCGCGGTACACCAGGGCCCGGTAGTAAACCGTCTGCAGGCCGCTGGCCTCCCGGACGGCCCACTGTGCTTCGCGGCCATTCGTCGTGTTGTGGGTGGAAAGCCCGAAGCCCCGTGACACGAAGCTTTCATCCAGCACCGTGAATCCCGGGGTGAGGCTCGGGATCTGCAATGTCACCTTTACGGCAGTGGGACCCGGCTCGAAGTTGACCGCTGCCTCCACATTCCAGACCTGGGTCTGCTCCGCCGCCTTGAGGGGAAACCCGAGGGTGTTGAACTTGTAGACGAAGATCGCGAGCCCGGCGACCGCGAGCAGGAGGGCGAGTATGTAGAGTTGGCGATTGCGCACAGAGGGGTTCTGGGGAAAAGCGCCCGAAGACTACCACGCCGCCGCGGTTGTGTTGGCGTCGGCGTTCCGCGGTTGCAGCCTCGGGAAAAGCCGAGCCGCTGCCGAGCTTCTTCGGGCGAACCGTCCGCGAGCACATTGACGGGCGCAAGGGCGAATCGCCATGTGCTTCTCGATCCTCGGATCGTTGACGGCACTCGACCAGGTTGCGACCGATGGTGTGCAGTAGGAACAGGTCGTCGGGCGCGAGGAGCCGCTGGGCTGTCTCGAAGTACGAGCGGCAACTGAGCAAGACCGGATTCCCGGCAGGCCCCTTCAGCGGGTAGCGCGATTGACGAGCAGGCGCTTGGCGAATGGACTCTGCTCAAGCAGGCCCAATCCCAACCGGCGCAGGGTCTTGAGGCGCGGATCGGGATTGCCGAAGATCCGGCCAAGACCATCGATCGTTGCCGCTGCCAGCAGGTTCTTGCTTTTCCGTTCCCGCTCGTAACCGCGGAGGACGCGGTAGTCCGCCCATCCTGTTCCGTTTCCTGTCCGTGCCCTGCCGAGAACGGCTGCCAGCGAGGCACAGTCGGCAAAGCCGAGGTTCACGCCCTGTCCGGCCAGCGGATGGACGGCATGGGCAGCGTCGCCCACCAGCACATAGCCCGGCCGGCAGTAGCGGCGCGCAGCCATGCGCTGCAACGGGAACCGGGTTCGAGGCGCAGTCAAACCGATGCCGCCAAGCACGGCGTCGCTGGCCACGAGCAGTTCGCGTTCGAAATCATCTTGAGGCATTTCGACCAGGCGAGCCGCGTGCGCGGGGGTGGTGGACCACACGATGGAACTGCGGCCATCGGCGAGCGGCAGGAATGCCAGCGGCCCGTCGGGCAGGAAGCGCTGCCACGCGGTCTGGCGATGTGGCCGTTCGGTCTGGACATGCGTGACGACCGCAGCCTGGTCGTAGCTCTGCGCGTCAACCTCGATTCCCGCCAGCTCGCGGCTTGGGGAAGCCGCCCCATCGGCGCCCACGACCAGGCGGGCTGTCACGCGCCGGCCGTCGCTCAAGGCCGCAGTTGCCAGCTGCGTCTCGCCAGCGAACAGCAGCGCGGTCAGCGACGCCCGCAGCAGGGTCACACGGTCACGCAGTGCGGGAGCAGCGTACAGCGCCCATTGCAGGCGGCGATTTTCGACGATCACCCCGAGATCGGGTTCGCTGGTCGAGCTCGCCGAGAAATGAATGGAGCCAGCGCCATCGGGTTGGCCGGTTGCATCCCAGACCTTCATGTCGACATAGGGCGAGCGCTGTGTCGCGGCGAGCGTCCAGGCGCCTGCACGCGCGAGGATCGCCTGTGACGCCCTGGATACAGCGGAGACCCGGAGATCGACGCCCTCGGGAGGCGGCTGCGCAGGCGGATGCGCCTCGATGAGCCCGATGCGGAGACCTTGCAGCGGGCGCTCGCTCGCCATGAGACCCGCGAGGCAAGCCCCGACAAGTCCGCCGCCGACAATGAGGACGTCGAAGTCGGGCTTCATGAAGGGCCCTGCAGTGGCGCACCGCGGGCCAGTCGCGGAACTCGTCCTGCCGCACCCAGTGAGAGTTGCGAGAGGGCCTCCTTGGCCGACGGTGACAGGTCGAAAGCGAGCAGCGCCAGGTCGCGGAGCAAGCGCACGGGCCCGAACGGCTGGCGGAAAACGCGCACGAGTCCATCGGTGAACGCAACGATGCGGCGACGATCGTCGCGGCGCCAGTCCCGATAGAGCTGCAGGAGGTCGGGCGCGCCCGCATCGAATGCCGCCGCAGTCTTCGCGGACCGCGCATCGGCCAGGATCTCGGCAAGGCTCGCGACATCGCGCAGGCCAAGATTGAAACCCTGCCCCGCTATCGGATGGAGCCCCTGCGCCGCGTTGCCGAGGATGACCAGGCGCTCTGCGGTCTGCTCGTCTGCTCGGGTCAACGACAATGGATACGAGTGGCGCTTGCCGACACTCAGGAAGCGTCCCAGCCGCATGCCGAACGCATCCTGCAGCTGGCGCAGGAATTCGTCATCGGGCAATGCGAGCACCGTGGCCGCCTCGGCCGGAGCCAGCGTCCAGATCAACCCTACCCGTCCTGCCAGCGGCAGCAACGCGATCGGGCCGCCGGCTGTAAACCGCTCGTAGGCCACATGATCATGAAATCGCCGGGTGGTGATGTTGGCGATGATCGCCGTCTGCCCGTAATCCCAGGTGGACGCTTCCACCCCGGCGGCCTGGCGCACGGTGGACTGGGCACCGTCAGCCGCAACCAGCAGGCGGGCCTCAATGTGCTCCAGCTTCCCGTCTGCTTCGATGCCGATGCGACACCCCTCGGGACTGACTGTCTGTCCGACAACCCGCGCGGGCGCGATGAGCCGGACGTTTGCCGCCTGCAGCCGCTGCCACAACGCTGCGCCGAGCACCCGGTTCGGCACGACGAATCCGAGCTGGCCGATGTCGAGCTCAGCGGCGTCGATGCGTGCGAAACCGAAGCGGCCACGATCGGAGACGTGGATCTTGCGGATGGAAGTCGCTTCGTGAATGACCAGGGACCAGATGCCGAGACCCTCGAGGATGCGCCGGCTGCCGTTGGAGAGCGCCGTGGTGCGATCGTCGAAACTCGGGCTGCTGCCGGTGCCGAACGGGGCCACCTCAACCAGCGCCACGTCGAGGCCGAGCTGCTCGAGTGCGAGCGCGAGACTCGCGCCCACCATGCCCCCACCCGCAATGACGACGTCCGCCGGCATCAAGCTGCCTGCATCAGGCTTTCGATCTCGTCGGGCGTGCGGGCCAGCCCGTCAGTCAGTACCTCGCGGCCATCCGTCGTGATGGCGACATCGTCCTCTATGCGCACGCCGATGTTCCACCACCGCTTGGGCACTCCTTTCGAACCGGCGGGAATGTAGAGCCCCGGCTCCACCGTCATCACCATGCCGGGCTCCAGGACGCGCCACTCGTCGCCCACCTTGTAGTCCCCGACGTCATGCACGTCCATGCCCAGCCAGTGCCCGGTGCGATGCATGAACCACTGCCGGTACGCGCCATCGCGGATGAGGTTCGGCACCTTGCCCTTGAGCAGACCCAGCCGGACCAGGCCCTGGGTGATGGCGCGAACCGCCGCGTCATGCGGCTCGTTCCAGTGATTGCCCGGCCGGGACTTCTCGATGGCGGCGTACTGTGCCTCGAGGACCACCTCGTAGACTGCGCGCTGTTCGGGCGTATAGCGGCCATTCACGGGGAAAGTGCGGGTGATATCGGACGCATACATGCCGTACTCGCAGCCGGCGTCGACGAGCAGCAGGTCACCGTCCTGCAGTTCGGCATTGTTTTCGCGGTAGTGGAGGATGCAGGCGTTGGCTCCGCCACCCACGATGGGGTGGTAGGACGTATCCGCATTGTTGCGGCGGAACTCGTGCACCAGTTCCGCCATCACCTCGTATTCCTTGCGGCCCGGCGCCGTGAAACGCATGGCACGCTTGTGCGCATCGACGGCGATCTTCGCGGACCGCCGCATCAGGCCGAGTTCCGGCCCCGACTTGTAGAGCCGCATGTCGTGCAGCAGGTGATCGAGTGCAACGAATTCCTGTGGTGGCTGCACCCCTGACCGTGACTGCGCCTTGAGGCTGTTCACCCACCCGATGACCCGCTGGTCGAAATCGGGATTGAGGCCCATCGTGTAGTAGACCCGCGAGCAGCTCTCCATGAGTCCGGGAAGAATGTCGTCGATGTCACCGATCGGAAACGCATCGTCCGCACGGTAGTCGCGCGTGGCGCCTTCAGGCCCTGCCCGCTTGCCATCCCAGGTTTCGCGCGCCGGATCGCGGTCGCGCACGAACAGTACGTACTCGGCCTGCGGCCGGCCGGGGATCAGGACCGCAACGGCATCGGGTTCCTGGAAGCCGGTGAGGTAGTAGAAATCGCTGTCGGGCCGGTACTCGTAGTGAACGTCGTTGTTGCGTGCTTTCTCGAGCGCGGCAGGCAGGATCGCGATCCCGCCCTTGCCCATCATCCGCAGCAGCTGACGGCGGCGGCGCGCAAACTCGGAAGGGCGGTTGAAGGACGACATCACAAACGACTCCTGCAGCAGGCCTGCGCTTCAGATCGGGTGCGGGTGGCACGGTTATGCACGGCGCAGCGGCAGCAATTCGTCGTACACGAGCTGCACCCCTACCCGGACGAATTCATGGACTTCCGCAAAGGCCGCTTCGTCGGCCTCGGCGTCGGGTTCAGGCGCATCCCCTTCCTGGTCCAGGGTCGCGCGGCCGATTTCGGCGAAGTCGCGGAGCACCTCGTGGACGGCAGCGGGCAGATCGGCACGTCGGCCGATCTCTCCGGCTGCCAGTCCATACAGGAACCCCTGGGCCCAGTGAGCAAGCGCCTCGGTGCGCATGCTCAGGGGACTGTCATCATCGGGCAGGAGCGGTGCGAAGCTCATCCCATCGCCCTGCAGCGATTCCGCCGTCGACCTGAACAGGAGGCGGAGGACGGACTCCGGCTGTTCAAGTTGACCCTCGTGCCCCGGTTCGGGTGCGATCTCGATGAGCCATCGGGACAGGGCATAGTCATCGTCTGCACATAGCGCGCCACACAGGCAGCCATGGGCTTCCGCGGCCGGCAGTTCGGCGGCGACGTCATTCAGGACGCGTGCCACCTCGGCATGAACAACACTCGACATGCCCCAATGGTAGCACCGCGACCCGTATTCATTCCGCCCCCTGAAGCACATCGGTACGCCCGTTCAGACCGGCGGCGCTTGCCGCTTGTCGCCCCGCCTTCATGCCCCCATAATCCGGCCATGAGCGAGGTGCAGACCAAAGCCGCGGTGGATCAGGAACTGAAGCGCCTGGAAAAGCGCCTCGATGAATTCGTCGCGACGGTCGCCCAGATCAAGGAGGAGAACCGTGCGCTTCGGCAGCGTCAGGAGACGCTCATGACGGAACGCGCCAGCCTGTTGCAGAAGAACGAACAGGTGCGGGCCAGGGTCGAAGCCATGATTGGACGCCTCAAGGCAATGGAGCACGGCGCATGAGCGATCGTACGGTGAGAATCAGCGTTCGTGTCCTCGAGAAGGAATACCAGGTGGCCTGCCCGGTCGAGGAGCGGTCCGACCTGCTTGATTCTGCCGAGTACCTGAACGGCAAGATGCGCGAGATCCGGGATGCCGGGAATGTCGTAGGCCTTGATCGCATCGCGGTCATGGCTGCACTCAATATTGCGAATGAGCTGCTGAAGCTCCGCAATCAGGATCGATCGGTGAACAGCGAAGTCGGCAACCGCATCAAGCAGCTGCGTGAGCGGGTCGAGACGGCGCTCACCCAGGGACGGCAGCTGGAGCTGTAGGCTCCTGGTTGCGGACGGGGTCTGGAATTCTGGTTTTTTGGTTTGGCGCTGCCTGCGGTGTTCGACATGGGTCGGGTTACCCCTCGACCCTAATGTTAATACCCCTGGGGCCATGGTTCGCGGCAACATTGTGCAAGTCCGTCTCGAACGGGAAGCCTTAAGTGCCATGAGCAGGCCCCACCTATTGCTCCGTGTCGAGGGCAATGGTCCATGACGGCACAGGCGGGTAGCGCCTCCTCCCTTTCCGGCATCGCGCCGGGTTCTTCGCGACCGGCGCGCACCGATCTGCGGCGCCTCATGCGGGTGAAACGTCAGTCCCTCTCTCCGGCAGATCGCCTCATGGCAGCCGAAGGCATCGCGAAGCGCCTGCTCGGCGCACGGCTTCTGCGTCGCGGTCAGCATGTGGGCGTGTATCTCAGCGTGCGCAGCGAAGCCGATCTCGCCCCGCTCATCGACCGCGCGACCCGCCTCGGCTGCCATCTCTACCTGCCCCGGATCGTCAGCCTGCGTTCCGGCCGCATGGAGTTCCTGCGCTTCACGAGCCTCTCCGGCCTGACGCGCAATCACCTCGGCATCCTCGAACCAGGCAGGACAGCACGACGCATTGCACCGCGAGCGCTCGACCGTGTTCTGGTCCCGCTCCTGGCATTCGACGAACGGGGGCACCGCCTCGGCATGGGCGGCGGCTTCTACGATCGCCGCTTCTCCTTCCTTCGGAGCGATCGGCGCTGGCGCCGTCCGCGCCTCATCGGCGTGGCCTACGACCTGCAGAGGGTCCCCCATCTCGACCCTCATCCCTGGGACGTCCCGCTCGATGCGATCGTCACGGAGTTGCGTCTCTATCGAACTCCCGCCCTCTGACAGGGCGGCCCCTCCCCTTTCAGGATCAGTGGAGTCTCCGCATGAGGTATTGGCTGCTCAAGTCCGAACCCGACACCTTCAGCATCGATCACCTGGCTGCTGCCCCCCGCAAGACGACAGGATGGGATGGCGTCAGGAACTTCCAGGCCCGTAATTTCCTGCGTGAAATGGCCAAAGGCGACCAGGCCTTCTTCTACCACTCAAGCTGCGCGGTTCCGGGTATCGCAGGCACGGTGCAGATAGCGCGCGCCGCCTATCCCGACCCTTCGGCCTTTGATCCGAACGACCATCACTTCGATCCGGAGAGCGATCCGGGTGATCCGACCTGGCTTGCCGTCGACGTGAAGCTCGATTCCCGGTTCGCCGCGGTCCTCTCGCTCGATGCGTTGCGGCTGCATGCGACCGGTGCCCTCAAGGACCTCATCATCCTCCGCAGGGGCAATCGGCTGTCGGTCACGCCGGTCTCGAAGAGCGAATGGGACTTCATACATTCGTTGACGAAGACACCTCGGGCAATGCGAACCAGTGACAAGTCAGTAAAGAAATAATCAACGAACACTTGCTAGGCATTTTTGTTTTATGTATATACTGCGCGCGGACTAACCCGACATGGAGACTTACTACTATGGCAACTAAGGCAAAGAAGGCATCCAAGAAGAAGGCTACGAAGAAGAAGGCCGCTAAGAAGAAGTAAATTCTTCCTTGGATGATGTTCTGAAGACTGTGCCCGCGTAAGCGGGCACAGTCGTTTTCGGCAGCCTGAAAACAGATGTTTCCGCGCTTCGACACGCTTGAGGTACCGCCATGACCCAGGACGAGGCCAAGCATCTCGCAGCCATCGCCGCCATCGACTACCTCCGTGACGACATGATCGTGGGGGTGGGGACGGGGTCGACGGTCAACCTCTTCATCGATGCGATGGCCAGCGCAAACTTGCGCATTCGCGGTGCCGTTTCGAGTTCCGAGGCCTCCAGCACCCGCCTGAAGAAGCATGGCATCGAGGTACTGGACCTGAACTCTGCCGATGCCCCGGCGGTGTATGTCGACGGCGCCGACGAAGCGGATTCGCATCTCCGCCTGATCAAGGGCGGCGGCGGCGCACTGACCAGGGAGAAGATCGTCGCCGCGGCATCAAGCCGCTTCATCTGCATCGTGGATGAATCGAAGCTCGTTGCGGTCCTGGGACGGTTCCCCCTGCCCGTCGAAGTCATTCCCATGGCGCGTTCGCTGGTCGCACGGGAGATGGTGCGGCTGGGAGGCGAACCCGTATGGAGGAAGGATGTCGTTACCGACAACGGGAACCAGATTCTCGATGTCCACAACCTGAAGATCGTGGATCCGGTCGGCCTCGAGACCGAGATCAACCAGCTCGCGGGAGTGGTGACGGTGGGGTTGTTTGCGAGGAGACCCGCCGATCTGCTGATCGTCGGGGGGAAGGAAGGGGTGAGGACGCTGCGCTAGCGGATCTCGATCACCACGAGGTCCATGCCAGCATTGTCCAGATTCTCCTCGGTGTGCCGTGCAGGCGGATTCCAGCTCACCTGTCCGGCCTTTCGTGAAATCGCGTTCTCAGTGCCATCGGCCATCATGATTCGCGCATTCATGTCAGTGAGGTATACAACGGCCCGCCGCAATGGATGCTCGTGGGGTCCCACGACCTCATGAGGCCCGACCTTCACGCGCATGATGCGAACGTGCTTGTTCTCGAGCACGAGGCTGTACTGCCTTGAATCGACGGTGAGGGGATCCAATGGGGTGGCCCATGGGGTGCCGATTGGCGCGTTCTTCAGCTCGATTCGCACCAGGGTAACGCTACCGGGACCTACGACCCGAAACGCTGTTCTGCCGGGCGGACTCCAATGGACGTCTCCCGGGGTCGCCCGCAGCTCGCTGACCTGGTTGCCGGCGCTCCCGGTCTCGACCAGGCTTCCACTCAGGAAGACCAATACGGCTCCCTGGATCGAATCCTCCTCAACCTGCACCCCGGCTTCCCGCACCGTTTTCACGGCGCGAATGAACTCGTTGTCGAGCAGAACCTGTTCGTTGTTCTGGGCGTGTGCGGCTGAGTACCCCAGCATGCAGACCACCGGAATGATCACTGCAAAACCAGCCCGCAACGAGGTTGAGAAGTACCCCATGGATGTAGCCCTCCCCTGCAGATCCTATTGAACGCAGATATCGGGATGGCTCCACTCGAGTCTGAGCCCCACCCCCGCAACGCAGAACTTCTGCGCATCGGAAGACTACACCCGCACGCATCAATGCATAAGGCCCGCTTGCGCGGGCCTTATGGTGTTGGCTGGGGGACTAGGATTCGAACCTAGGTAAACGGAGTCAGAGTCCGTTGTCCTACCGCTAGACGATCCCCCAATAGAGCTGCAAAGGGAGGTAGGCCCCGGGGCGCTGAGTAATCAGCGCTTCGAGAACTGCGTCCCGCGGCGGGCCTTGCGGAAGCCGACCTTCTTGCGTTCCACCTCGCGGGCATCGCGGGTGACGAAGCCGGCGTCCCGGAGCACCTTGCGCAGGGTCTCGTCGTACTCGATGAGGGCTCGGGTCAGGCCATGGCGGATCGCGCCGGCCTGGCCAGTGGTGCCGCCGCCGGCCACCGTGACATCAACATCGAAATTGCCTTCGAGGTTGACCACTTCAAGCGGCTGGCGAACGATCATGCGCGCCGTCTTGCGACCGAAGAACTGGTCGATGGGTCGCGCGTTGATGGTGATGTTGCCGCTGCCTTTGCGCAGGAAAACCCGTGCCGTGGAAGTCTTGCGGCGGCCGGTGCCGTAATTGGTGTTCGTTGTCGCCATTGTCTTTGTAACCATTGTCCCTTGAGGGCTGACTTTCAGATCTTCAGCGCCTTCGGCTGCTGGGCGGTATGCGGATGCGCCGCGCCCGCAAATACGTGGAGCTTCTTGAACATCTTCCGGCCGAGCGGATTCTTCGGGAGCATGCCCTTCACGGCGAACTCGATCGCACGCTCGGGATGCTCGGCCAGGAGCTTCTCGAGACTGGTCGTCTTGAGGTTCCCCTGGTATCCGGTGTGGTGGTGGTAGAACTTGTCGGTCAGCTTGCGGCCGGTGACGC